>NZ_JAVKCQ010000018.1:0-14070 GCF_040222615.1 Haliea sp. | reverse complement strand
CCGAGTTCCCGTGGTAGCTGGCGGAATTCTTCCTGGCCAATGAACTCGTCGACACTGGCGGCAATACTCTGGACATCGGCGGCGATCTGGGCGATGTCCAGCGACTCGATCTGGCGGGTAAACTTTTCCAGTCCGGTGGGGATCGTGGGAATCTGGGTGTAGTCGCTGTCGATCCGGGCCAGCTGCGCCGGTGTGTCCGGGTGGAAGTCGAGCTGTACGTACAGGAGCCCCGTGAGGAGGCTCTGCAGGTTGAGCTGGGCGCGCAGGCCGCGGGCGATGAGCTCGTCAATCATTTCCTCGGAGGTCTGCCGGCTGCTCTGCACATTGGCGCTGGAAACGTCGGCTTCCACCAGCATAATCAGGTCGGCGGTGTCGCTGTCGAGGATCAGGTTGATCCCGGTTACCTGGCCGATCTCCACCCCGCGCAGTGCCACCGGCGCGCCGATGCTCAAGCCCTTGACCGAACTGTCGAACACCATCACCACCCTGGTGCGCTCGACGCCGAGGCCGGAGCCGAGGACAAAGACGAGGGTGGCGAGCGCAATGAGCAGCGCGCCGAGAATGAAGGCGCCGATGGCGACGCTGTGTGGATGTTCGTTATTCACTGCCCATATCCTCCCCTGCGGCAGCGCTGCGGGCCAGGAATTGGCGCACGACGGGCTGTTCGCTGCTGTCGCGCAACTGCCGCGGGTCACCATAGTCAATCATGGTGCGGCTGCTGGCGTCCAGATAGACGCTGTTGGTTGCAATAGCGAAAATACTCTCAAGTTCGTGCGTCACCATGACTACGGTGGCGCCGATGGACTCCTTCAACTCCAGGATCAGGTCGTCCAGTAGTCTCGAGCTGATCGGGTCCAGCCCGGCTGACGGTTCATCAAAGAACAGGATCTGCGGGTCCAGGGCAATGGCCCGGGCCAGCGCCGCGCGTTTGCGCATGCCGCCGCTGATCTCGGCCGGGTAGTAGCTCTGGAAACCGCCCAGGCCCACCAGTGACAGCTTGTAGTCGACGACGTCGGCGATCTGCGTCGCGGTGTAGTCGGTATAGAGCTGCAGCGGCAGGCTGACGTTCTGTTCCAGGGTCATGGCACTGAACAGGCCACCCGACTGGTAGGTGATTCCCCAGCCGCGGCGCATGACGTCACGCTCCGCGCTACTGGCGCGGGTGAAGCTCTGGCCACTGTACAGGATATCGCCGGCAGCGGGTTCGAGCAGCCCCAGCATATGCTTCAGCAGCGTGCTTTTGCCGCAGCCGCTGCCGCCCATGATGACGAAAATGTCGCCCCGGTAGATCGGAAAATTCAGGTCGCGCTGGATGACTTTGGGGCCAAATGCCATGGTCAGGTCGCGAACGTCGATATGGACCTCAGGGGCAGATTCGTTCATTACAGTCCCAGGTGCTGGAACAGGATGTTGATCGCCGCGTCGGCCACGATCAGGTAGACCAGGGCAGTGACCACCGCCTCGGTGGCAGCCTCTCCCACTCCCGCGGAGTCGCGCCCGGACTGCATCCCGGAGCGGCAGCCGGCAATGGCGATCAGGACGGCAAACACCACGCTCTTCAGCATGCCGACGCCGATATGGGTCAGGGTCACCGCGGCGCTGGCCTGACTGGTGTATTGCAGCAGCGAGATGCCCATTCCTCCCGCAACGATGCCGCCGCCGAGGATGCCGAGGAGGTTGGCGTAGAGGGTCAGGAGCGGCATCATCACCACGAGCGCAAGAATCCGCGGAGTGACCAGGAATTCTATCGGCGAAACGCCCATCGTGCGCACGGCGTCGATCTCCTCGCTGGCCTGCATGGTGCCGAGCTGCGCTGCGTACGCTGCCCCGGTGCGCCCGGCCATGACGATTGCGGTCATCAAGACGCCCATTTCCCGCAGCAGGCCGATGACCACCAGGTCCGCGACGTAGATGCCGGCGCCGAACTGTTGCAGCTGGACTGCGCCCAGGTAGCCCAGGATCATCCCCACCAGGATGCTGGTGAGGCTGATAATGGCGAAGGCGTCGGGTCCGGCCTGGTAGCAGAAGTGGCGGAAATCGGAGAACCGGGTGTTGGCTCGCCCCCGGACCAGAGCCCAGATGGCAAGGCAGACTTCACCGAAAAATGCCATCGACAGGCGCAGGTCGTCAACGACGTCACGCAGCAGAGCCGACGGGTGTATTCCCTGCCACCAGCGGGTGGTGGCGTCGGGCTCGCGGCGCTGGGGCGGGACCGAGGTGGCGATACCCAGCAGGCGCCGGGCGTTGTCGGGCAGGCCGTCGTCCGAGAACCTGATGTCCTGGTCCCGGCAGTGGCCATGGCACTGCAGCAAGAAGGCCATGAGCAGGGAGTCCCACTGGCCCAGCTCGCTGCAGTCAAGGGCCAGCTCCTCTGGCGCCGCTGCGTTCAGTAGCGCTCGCAGCTCGGGAAACACAGGTGTCTCCACGCCCTGGACCCAGTCGCCGCGCAGGTGCAGGACGCTGCGGCGGGCGGAATCGTCGCGCCGCAGTTCCAGGCCGGCAACTTGCTCTGTCATGCGCTTCCAGATCCACCGCAGGTAAAGCGCCAGTCTACCCGCGGCCCCCGTGTTTTACTACCTGCCTACTGGAACGGCAGGGGGATCCGGTACGGCGTTATCGCGTCCACCGCGTTCTGGTATATGTCCTTTACCGGCGTCTGGTTCCCGGCCTCGTGACGGCGTGAGACCATGGTCATGGGGAACAGGTAGTTATCCGTATCCCGGTAGCGCAGCGCCCGGCTGCGCCCCAGCTTGTCTTCGTACACAACCCAGTGCATGTCCAGCTGCTGCGCCAGCAGGTCACCCAACATCATGCCCAGCGCCTGCAGCTCCGCGGTCTGGTCCGGGCGCACCAGGCTCCGGTCCAGGAGGCGCTGTATCAGGTCGATATCACGGTCTCTGTCGCCAGTAAAACCGTGGCCGACGTGCCGGCGGGCGAGATCGTCAATAGTGGCCCGCTGGTGGCTCATATACTGGCGGTCCAGGGCAGACAGCTCGCTGGTCCACACCCGGTCCTGGGCCGATGCCGGTGCGACCAGCACGAACAGCAGGGGGAGCAGGTAAAGGGTCACAATGCCCCGCATCCGGTGGGTGTCTCTCATGATATACTCCGTGGTTGCTTCAGGCTTGAGACTGCCTTTCCGGGCAGCGGTTCATTTTACCGCAATCCGGTTGTCATCCTGGGCCCGGCATGGATAATTGCCCACTTCTTTCTCGGCACCTGTCGGCCAGGTGCCTGCGCCCTGCACAATTCTGGAGAGTTTCAATGATTACCGGCAGTATCGTCGCTCTCGTGACGCCCATGCACGCGGATGGCAGCCTCGACTGGGAGAGCCTCGAGCGCTTGCTCGATATGCACATTGCCGCAGGCACCAGCGCCATAGGGGCGGTGGGCACAACCGGCGAAAGCGCAACCCTCAGCGTGCCCGAGCACCTGGAGGTGATCAAGTACTGCGTGAAGTATGTCGCCGGGCGCATTCCCGTGATTGCCGGGACTGGCGCCAACTCCACACGCGAGGCTATCGAGCTCACCTCGTCCGCCGCCCGCAACGGCGCCGACGCCTGCCTGCTGGTGACTCCCTACTATAACCGTCCCTCCCAGCGTGGCCTCTACGAACACTTCAAGGCCGTGGCAGCAGCGGTGTCCGTTCCCCAGATCCTCTACAACGTGCCCGGGCGCACGGCGGTCGACATGGACAATGACACGGTCGTCCGGCTCGCCGAACTGGACAACATCGTCGGTATCAAGGACGCCACCGGTGACCTGTCCCGGGTACCCGACTTCAAGGCTCGCTGTCCCGCTGATTTCGCAATCTACTCCGGCGATGACCCGACTGCGATGGAACTGATGCTTGCCGGGGGACACGGCAATGTGTCGGTGACCGCGAATATCGCTCCGCGGCAGCTGGCGGATTTGTGTCGGCTGGCCCTGGCCGATGACCGGCGCGAGGCTGCACTGATCAATGAGCGGCTCTCGGGGCTGAACCGGGCGCTCTTTCTGGAGGCCAATCCCATTCCAGTCAAGTGGGCCATGCAGCAGCGCGGCTTGATTGAAGCGGGCATTCGTTTACCCTTGACGCCACTGGACGAGCGCTTCCACGCTCAGGTCCTGGCAGCTTTGGAGGCAGCAGGAATTTAATGACAGATCTAACCGGGGTTATCGCGCGCGTTTTACTGGCCACAACGCTGGTGCTGAGCGCCAGCGCCTGCAGCTATCTGTTCGGGGAAGAGGGCATGTTTCCCGACACCTCCGAGGACTACAAGCAGGCCCGTGAGCAGGCGCCCATCCGTCTGCCGGAAGGCAAGGACGATTCCGCCCTGCAGGAGATCTACCCGATCCCGCCGGTCCGTGACAGCCTGGTCATGGCGGGCAAGTTCGAGGTGCCACGACCGACGCCGCTGGTGGCTGGCGCCGGCGAAGACGTGGTGCGCATCCAGTCCCTGGGGGACGAAAGCTGGGCTCTCATTGCCATCGCCCCCGGCCAGCTGTGGCCGCAGGTACGCAGTTTCCTCGCCGCCGCTGGCATCCCGGTATCCCGGGTCGACGCCCAGGCCGGGCTTATCGACAGCGACTGGCTGGAGCTGGAGGGGCAGACAATGGATGCCCGCTTCCGCTTCCGGATCGAACAGGGCGTCCAGCGGGGCAGCAGCGAGCTGCATGTCCTGCAGATGAGCCGCGCCGGCGACGGGGTTACCTGGCCGCCACAGTCGGACAACCTGGAGCAGGAAGGTGAGATGCTGCGGGCGGTGGCCCAGTTCATTGCCAACAGTGCGGACTCGGCGCCGGTTTCCATGATCGCTGACCGGGCGATGAGCGCCGAGGGCAAGATTTCCCTGGAGGAGGCCGATGCCGGCTATACCTATATTCAGGTCGGCTTGCCCTTTACCCGGGCCTGGGCGTCCCTGGCCAAGGCGCTGGAGGATTCACGCTTCGAGATTACCGATCGCGACCGCAGCGAGGGGACCTACTTCGTGCGTTACCTGGGGGAACAGGAGGAGGAGAAGCGGGGCTGGTTCTCCCGGCTGTTCTCCGGCAGCGACGAGGACCCGCTGGCCAACCGGGAGTTCCTGATCACGGTTGCCAACCAGGGCGAGCGCTCGGTGACCGTGCGCCTGGCGCCGCTGACTGGCGCTGCCGGGCCGCTGGAGAAGCGGGACGAACAGGAGCTGCTGGCTCTCATCAAAGGCAATATCAACTGAGGGCGGGTCCCGTGTTGCGGTTTGCCTCGCTCGGCAGCGGCAGCAAGGGCAATGCCACGGTAGTGGCTGCCGGCGATACGGTCGTGCTGATCGATTGCGGGTTTTCCCTGCGGGAGACCCGGCGGCGGCTGGCCCTGCTCGGCTTGCAGCCGGAGCAGCTGACCGCGATCCTGGTTACCCATGAACACAGCGACCACAGCGCCGGGGTCAGTCGCCTGGCCCGTCAGTGCAATATCCCGGTCTACCTGACCCAGGGTACCTGGAACAGCGGTCGCCTCGAGGGCTGCCCCGAGGTGGTCTGTTTCAACTGCGAACACCGTTTCCAGATCGGTCACCTGGAAGTCGAGGCGGTGGCTGTCCCGCACGACGCCCGGGAGCCCTGCCAGTTCCGTCTGCACCACGCTGGCCGCAGCGTGGGGGTGCTGACCGACCTGGGCAGCGTGACCAGCCATGTGGTGGAACGCTTCCGGGGCTGCGATGCCCTGGTGCTGGAGTTCAATCACGACCTCGAGATGCTCCACAGCGGGTCTTATCCGGCGGCGTTGAAGCGGCGGGTGGCGGGAGACTGGGGTCACCTCAACAACCAGCAGGCGGCGGCCCTGCTGCAGCAGCTGGGCATGGAAAAGCTGCAACACCTCGTGGTGGCTCACATCAGCGAGAACAACAACTGCCTGCAGCGGGCGGCGTCTGCATTGGCGGCGGTGTATGGCCCGCTGGATGAGAGGGTGGTTTTCGCAGCCCAGGATCGCGGCTTTGACTGGCTGCGGTTAGCGGCAGTGGCGGGGCAGGGTCAGCCTCTGCAGTGATTGCAGCTGCCCCTGGCCGGGGCAGCTCATGCCGGTGTTGCCCGCCAGGCTCAGTACGACCAGCTCCGGCAAGCGATACAGGGCGCTCGCATCCTCGATGCGATTGTCGTCCAGAATCAGGGTGCGCAGCTCCAGCAACACACGCAGCGCCCCGATATCGGCGATCGCGTTGCCCGCCAGGTCAAGCTGGCTCAGGCTGGAAAATCGCTCCAGTCCTTCGAGGCTCCTCACATTTGCACCGCTGCATTGCAGCTCCTGCAGCTGGCCGATGCTGCTGATCTTGTTGTCGTTGATGGCCCGCGTAATGCAGTCGCGCAGGCCAGGGTCGGGAATCCGGAAGTCAGTCAGCAGCGGGCGCGGGCTGTAGACCACCCGCTCGTTCACGCTGACATCGTATTGCTGACAAGCACCCAGGGCGACAATGGCCAGCAGGCCGGATAGTAGACGACAGAACATGGCTTTGGTCCCCCTTTGGGCCCCGGCAGAGTCGCTGGGCGGCGTTGCATGACTTCCGCCATCGCCGCACCCTATAATGCTACTGGGTCAGGCGGATAAAAACGAGTGTGCCATGGCAAGTTCCGCGGATACGGGTGCAGATGCTGAAGCGAGCGCTGCGAATACCATCAGCATTGTCCAGCGCGGCAACCTGAAGGCTCTGGAGACGTCTCTGCGCAAGCAGTGGCGCCTGGGGCAGAACATCGTCTTGTGCTGGAGTGCTGACGAGCGGGGTCTGCTGGTCATCTTCGTGCCCCATTACTTTCTCGGCAACTACTGTGCCCGGGTGGGGGAGGGCGGTGGTACTGACAACGAGACCTTTGTTCGCGAGCTGATTTCCGGACATCGCCGCAAGCAACGCGACGAGCTGTTCGCGATTGCCGAGCGCCTGGATGTGGCCCCGGGATTCATCAAGCTCAACGCTCCCCTGGCAGAGGATGCGCCGGTCATGAACGCCGTGGAGCAGCTGATCAAGCGCTACGGCCTGAGCTATGTCAGTGACCGGGCTGTGCTGCTGTTCGATATCGCGGAATTCTCCCTGTTTACACCGTTCGAGCAGGCGAGCCAGCTGAACAGCCTGTCCTACTCTTTCAACTCTGCCTACAACAAGCTCTTGGCCAAGGGAATCGAGGTGCATTTCTCACGGACCACGACCGGCGACGGCTACTATGTCTGGAACCGGGAGCTGGGGCCCGCGGCAAATCGGGACCTGTTCGTGTTCATGCTGCTGGTAATCGCCGACAACGCGGTCGCCAGGGCCGCATCCCGCGGCAACACCGTACCGATGATCCGAACCGCTTACCATGTTGGCAGCCACTATGAGTTGTACCAGGCAGAGGGGATCAACCCGACGATTCACAGCTACATCGTCGGCGATGTCACGATTGAGCTGGCCCGGATGGTTACGGAGGCGTTGCCGGACCAGATTCTCGTTGGCCACTACGAATCCTGCCTGCCGCCGGATGCCGACCACCAGGTGCAAATGCCGGGCAAAGTGTTTTCCCCGGTGTTTATCCACCACTGCAATCGGGCTCTGGCCGCGATCCGGGGAGTCCAGTTCGCCGGCAAGGTGATCACCGATATCAGTTGCCAGCTGACAGGTTCGTCTGACCCCGGGGAGCGACGCGCGGCGCGGCGTTTCCTGATCGTTGACAAGCACGGCCTGGCCCATCACGCCTACAATCTGGAAGTGGAGCTGCGGCTGCAGGAGGCAACGCTGGCCCTGGGTCTGGACGAGAGCGCGCTGCCGGTGCCACCGCGGCGTGAATCGGCGCTTGCCGACAGGCAGGGGAAGGCGGAAGATACCAGCGAAAACGGAACTCCTGACACTGCAGACGGGGAGCTGGGGCGGCAGGGCGAGGAACTGGCCACCCTGTTGAAGCGTCGTCGTCGGGATTCATCCATGACCGAGGAATAGATCCTTGCAGCGAACGACGGCCATTACCAGAATGGATGTGGGCGGCGCCGTGGACCTGGGCAGTCCCGACGCGGTGATGGCGGAAGTGCGTTCAGTACTCACCCGGCGCTGGCCCGATGCCGACTGGCAACCCCTGGCGACGCTCCGCGACCTGTTCCGGGAACTCTACGAGGGCCGGCATCCGGAATACCTCGGCTGTGAGGTCGGCTACCACAACGCGGAGCACGTGCTCGACGTCACCCTGGCCATGGCCCGGCTGCTGGCAGGCAGGGAGATGCGCTGGGGTCAGGCCTGGAGCCTGGGGCCGGAGCTCGCCCTGGCGGGCATCGCCTGTGCGCTCTTGCACGACTCCGGTTACCTGCGGCGACGGGCTGACCATCGCCACGGCACGGGTGGCGCTTACACCCGGACCCATGTGCAACGAGGGGCGGCACTGATTGCCGCGCAGTTACCAGCGGTGGGCCTGGAGCCGCTGGCCCCGCTGAGTGCCCGCCTGATTCATTTCACCAACTGTGCCCGCAAGCCCGCGACCGTGCGCGTCGCCAGCTTTGCCGAAAGGCAGCTCGGTGGCTTGCTGGGTACCGCCGACCTGTTGGCCCAGCTCTCGGCCCCCGATTACCTGGAGAAATGCCGGAGGGAACTCTACGACGAGTTCGAGGCCAGTGGTTTTGCCGGCAAGGATGGATGTGCGTACACCCGGGGCCGTGCCTATCTCTCCAGGGATGACCTGATGCGCCGTACCCCTGACTTCATCCACCGCGTTGCCGGGCAGCGCCTGGAAGAGGATTTTGCCGGCGCCTACCACTATGCCGCGGTCTGGTTCGGGGGGCCCAACCATTATCTGGACGGGATTGCCGCCAACTGTGAGCGCCTGGACGCGCTGCTGGTGGAAGTGCGGAGTGGCTGAGGCATTCCGCCCCGGATCGATTGGGGTGCAAGCCAGCTCAGTAACCGCCGAGGCAGCGGCTGTCGAGCTGGCCACGGTCCTTGGCCTGCCATTGCTCGATACTGACGCAACAGCGGAACTGGGCCGGTTCGCCGCGCTGCTGCGGGTCTCCCCCGACGCGTTGGCCCTCAGCGTTCCGGATCGTCCGGCGCAGAAGCCCATCGAGGTGGATTTCGGTGCCGCAGGCATGCGCCACCGGCGCCGCGGTGGCCAGAATGAGCTGCTGGGACGGGCGGTCGGCGTTGGCAAGAAAAGCCCTCTGCGGGTACTCGACGCCACCGCGGGCCTCGGCCGCGACAGTTTTGTGCTGGCCGACCTCGGCTGTGCGGTCACTCTGGCCGAGCGGGAGCCGGTGGTAGCGGCGTTGCTGCGTTCGGGGCTTGCCAGGGCCGGGAATTCCGCTGACGCCTGGCTGCGTGAGGTCGTCGGCCGCATGGTACTCGTCGAGGGTGATGTGTGCCTCATGGATGCGGCGACACTGGTGGAGCAGGACGTGATTTACCAGGACCCGATGTTCCCGCCCCGGGAAAAATCCGCGGCGGTGAAGAAAGAGATGGCGCTGTTTCAGGCCCTGTTCAGCCGGCCCGGGGCGCTCGGGGATGCCGATGCCCTGCTGGCCTGGGCCCTGCGTGCCCCGGTGGCGCGCGTGGTGGTCAAGCGTCCACTGAAGGCGGATCCGCTGGCCGGGCGAACGCCCTCGCACGCCATTCGCGGCAAGGCCGTGCGCTACGATGTCTACGTGGTGTCGGCTGCGGCTTGAACTGCGACCGGCTCAGTGGCGCGAGGCCAGCCTGAACAGCCGCCTGGTGAGCAGGGACTGGAACAGGGGGTCGAGCCAGCGGTACAGGCGCCCGGATAGATAGATGGGCTTGCCCCGCTCCACGGCCCACAGCCCCTCCCTGACCACCACTGCGGCGTCGTACCAGAGAAACCCTGGCATTGCGTCCTTCATGTCCTGCAGTCCCGCGGTACTGTGGAAATCGGTATGGGTGTAGCCAGGGCAGAGAGCGCAGACATTCACCCCGCTGCCGTGCAGGGTTACCGCCAGGTCTTCAGACAGGGCGATCAAATAGGCCTTGCTGGGACCGTAGTTGCAGCCGCCCACGCGGGGAATGCGGCCAGCCACGGAGGCGACATTGATAACCCGGCCGAACCCCCGCTCCCGCATACCGGGGATAAAGAGGTGACAGAGTTCGGCCACTGCCAGCATCATCAGCTGGAAGAACGCCCGGTGCTCGTCCCAGTCCCTGTCGGTGAGCAGATCGGACCCGGCCACCCCGGCATTATTGACCAGGAAGTCGACTTCGGTATTGCCGGCATGCAGGGCGTCGAACAGCGCCCGGGGCGCCCCTTGTTCGCTCAGGTCCGCCGCTTCGATCAGTACGTCCACGCCAAACTGTTGATGCAAGTCAGCGGCCAGTGCCTCCAGTTTGTCCCGACGCCGCGCTACCAGGACCAGGTTGTAGCCTGCCGCCGCCAGCTGGCGGGCGAATTCGGCGCCGAGTCCGGCGGAGGCGCCGGTAATCAGTGCGGTGCGCTTGCGCGTCATGCTGTTTCTCCTCAAGATGTCCCGGTCGACGGTCATGGTACGCCTCTGGTACCGGACTGTCTGCGCCCTCCCTCAACTCGCGCAAGGAAAACAAGGTCATGAGCGCCAATCGTCAAACCGCCCTGGTCACCGGCGCCTCCGCCGGACTGGGGGAAGAGTACTGTCGCCAGCTAGCGGAGCGCTGCGACACCATCATTGCAGTGGCGCGCCGCGCGGACCGGCTGCAGGCTCTGCAGGCGGAGCTGGCTGGACGTACCCGGCTGGTGCCGGTGGTGGCGGACCTGGCCACGGTGGAAGGCGTCACCCGTACCGTGGAGGCCCTGCGTCAACAGGGGCCACCGGATATCCTGGTCAACAACGCCGGATTTTCCACTTTCGGAGATTTTGGCCGCAGTGTGCTGGAGGATGAGCTACAGGTGGTGCGCCTGCAGATCGATGCCACCCTGGAGCTGGTGCGCGCCGCGGTTCCGTTTATGCGTGAGCGCGGTGGTGGCGCGATTATCAATGTGGCCTCGGTCGGCGCTTTCCTGAATATGAAGCAGACCGCGGTCTACGGCGGCTGCAAGGCATTCATGGTCTCCTTCTCCAGGGCGCTGCAGGCGGAGGTGGCGAGCGACAATATCCGGGTCCAGTGCCTGTGTCCGGGGCTGACCCGCACTGAGATTCACGACACCGCCTATTTCGAGGGCTTTGACAAGGCGCGCATGCCCGCTGAGCTGTGGATGGATGCAGCCCCGGTGGTGGCCGCGAGTCTGGCCGCGCTGGGGCAGGCGGAGGTCGTGGTCATCCCGGGCAGCCTCAACGGCCAGCTGGCCCGGGAGGGCCTCCAGCAGCAGCTGCAATCACTGCAGTAGCAGCCGCCGCAGGATGCCGTGGTAGATGTCCGCGAGGCGAGGCAGGTCGGCGGCGCAGACGCATTCATTGCGCTTGTGAATGGTGGCGTTGACCGGTCCGAGCTCCAGCACCTGGGCCCCTGTGGGGGCGATGAAGCGACCGTCCGATGTGCCTCCGGCGGTGGACAGTTCGGTCGTCTGCCCGGTGCAATCCCGGATACTCCCGACCGCCGCGCTAAGCAGGTCACCGCTTGCAGTGAGGAAGGGTTCTCCGCTGAGCTGCCAGTCGATGGCGTACTCCAGCTTGTGGGCGTCCAATATGGCCTCGGTACGCCGCCGCAATTCCGCCGCGGTCACTTCAGTGGAAAAGCGGAAATTGAACAGCACCGTCATTTCACCGGGGATGACGTTGGTGGCGCCGGTACCGCTGTTGATATTGGAAATCTGCAGCGAGGTGGCGGGGAAAAACGCGTTGCCCTGGTCCCAGACCTGGCAGCTCAGCGCGTGCAGCGCCGGCAGCGCCCGGTGAATGGGATTGTCGGCCAGCTGCGGGTAGGCGATGTGACCCTGCACGCCGCGCACAGTTAATACCGCCCCCAGGGAACCGCGACGACCGTTCTTGACCACGTCGCCGAGCTGTTCACTGCTGGACGGTTCCCCCACCAGGCACCAGTCGATGTGCTCACCGCGCTGCTGCAGGTATTCCACTACCTTGATGGTGCCGTCGTGGGCCGGTCCTTCCTCGTCGGCGGTGATCAGGAAGCCGATGCGGCCGGCATGGTCGGGGTGCGCCGCCACGAAATCCTCGCAGGCGATGATCATGGCGGCGAGGCTGCCCTTCATGTCTGCGGCACCGCGCCCGTAGAGCATTCCGTCGCGCAGTTCCGGGCTGAAGGGGGGCGAGTCCCAGGTCGCCTCCGGGCCGGTGGGCACCACGTCGGTATGGCCGGCGAACACCAGCAACGGACCGCTGTCGCCGCGCACGGCCCAGAAATTTTTCACCTCGCCGAACTGCAGCGGTGTGCAGCTAAAGCCGATGGCCTCCAGCCGCGCCATCATCAGCTCCTGGCAACCCGCGTCCTCCGGCGTTACCGAGGGGCGCCGGATCAGGTCGCAGGTCAGCTCCAGTGTGCGTTCCACGTGCGTGCTCCCGTTCAGTTATGGGCGTGCAATTCGTCGTTCAATTCAATGGCGGAACGGTTGGTCAGGCACTCCACCGAGCCGTTGGTGGAGTTGCGGCGGAACAGCAGCCCGGACTTGCCGGCCAGGTCCCGTGCCTTCACGGTCTCCACCGCCGTGCCCGCGCTGTCCAGCAGCACGACCTTGGTCCCCGCGGTAACAAACAGCCCCGCCTCCACCGTGCAGCGGTCGCCCAGGGGTATGCCGATACCGGCGTTGGCGCCGATCAGGCACTCCTTCCCGACCGAAATAATGATGTTGCCTCCGCCGGACAGCGTGCCCATGGTCGAGCAGCCTCCGCCCAGGTCCGAGCCACTGCCGACCATAACGCCGGCGGAGATGCGCCCCTCTATCATTCCCGGACCATCGGTGCCGGCGTTAAAGTTGACGAAGCCCTCGTGCATGATGGTGGTGCCGGGGCCGAGGTGGGCGCCGAGCCTGACGCGAGCGGTGTGGGCAATACGCACGCCGCTGGGCACTACGTAATTGGTCATTTTCGGGAATTTGTCGACGCAGCTGACTTCCAGGGTTTCGCCCCGGAGACGGGCTGCGAGCTGGCGCGCGGGCAGTTCGGTGATGTCGATTGCACCCTCGCTGGTCCACGCCACATTGGGCAGGATGCCAAACAGTCCCTGCAGATTGGTGCCGTGGGGCTTTACCAGCCGGTGGGACAGCAGATGCAGTTTCAGGTAGCCCTCTGGCACGGTGGTGGGCGCGACATCTTCCCGCAGCAGCACGGCTACGACGGGGGACTCGCTGCCGGCCAGGTGGGCGGCCAGCTGGGCCTGGCGGGTCTCGCCCGCTGCTGCCAACTCTGCCTCCAGGACGGTCAGCTGCTGGCGGTCAAGGGGCGTGAGGTTGTCACTGGTACCGAAGGCTTCGATCAGGGCGGCTGGCGGGTTCAGCACCGGTTCGGCAAAGAAAACCTCCAGCCACTCACCCTTGCTGTTGTGGGTGCCGAGGCCCAGGCCAAAGGCAAACGCTGCGTTCATCATATCGGTTGATTCCTGCTGTCCCGCTGCCGCGGGTATGGGTCAAAGGGTGTGACGCTGGAACAGGGTGCCCCAGGTCTTGGCGGAGAAGCCGCAGTGGCGCTCGTGGCCGATGTCCAGCAGCGGGCGCTTGATCAGGGTCGGGTGCTCCAGGATCGCGGCGAGGGCCGCGGTGTCGTCCATGGCTTCCCGGGTCGCGGCCGGCAGCGCTTTCCAGCTGGTGCTGCGCTTGTTGACCAGGGTTTCCCAGCCCAGCTCGGCGAGCCACCCCCGGACCTGCTCCGGGCTGATGCCGTCTTCCCGCAGGTCATGGAACCGGTACTCAAGGTCGTGTTGTTCCAGCCAGCGGCGCGCCTTTTTCACGGTGTCGCAGTTGCTGATGCCGTAGAGGGTGATCATGCTGGCCTCGTATGTGGCTGGTTGGGGGGCGGCAAGGATAGCAAAAAAAGCCGATCGGGGCAGGTCTTGTACCCTGGTCGGCCCCTCGCTTCCTCCAACGCTGGGTGGGCCGCTCCGTTTCCCTTGCGGCCTGACGGCCGCAGCGTCGCTCCCGGTCAGGAATAGCCTTTTTCTCCACTGCGGGCGCATGCGGCGCGCGTTCCTGCGGTGATCTTGCGCTGGCGTCTGGCGGCGCACGCTGCGAGCGGGCTTGGCA
>NZ_JAVKCQ010000017.1:0-25802 GCF_040222615.1 Haliea sp. | reverse complement strand
GTACCGACCTCCAATTCGCACATCAATTCAGTCGGGGTCAACTGCCTACCATCTTCTAGAAGTGAGCCAGATTCGACCGTCAATGCCTTGATATCACGACCATACACACCGTCACAGGGTTTGATAATCAATTCCGTACCGTGGATAGCGTCGAGCCGACTCTGCAACGTCTGCTCCGGACCGGCCAAACGTCCACCGGGAAACCACGCTGATGTATTAGATAGGAAGGCGATAGTTTCGGGGATAGGGAAGTCTATGGCTTCACAGAAACGGTAAAAGACTTCCTTGTCTTCGAGCAAGCATGCATAGCTGCTCGGACTAATCCTCGATTGAAATCGGGAGAACTCCTCTTTGCTGACAAACCGACGTAAGCCATCTCTGTCAAGGGCGGGGTCCAGCAATCCCCATAGAAGAATTTCCTTGGGTGAAAACTGCCTGTGGAGCAGAAGAAAAGCGCGTGGAAAAATCAGCGAACGTGCTGCACCATAGTGCAACCGTGCTGCATCGACTTGCTTGCAGAAACCTATTAACTTACGCGTCTTGCTCAACAGGTCTGTCAACATATTGTTTGTCTCGTCGGCAACAGATTAACTTACACAGATTTTCGACGATACTTACCGTCTGAGCTGTTCGTTGCAAAAAGCTTGGTTAGTTCCAGCGGCCGGCAAACACTTCTATTTGCCTCTTGTCGAGGTGACGCACCCATTATCTTGATTAATTTGAGCCATTCAAGAATTCGTCACTCTGCTCACCACATACCTGAACTTCCCCGACTGCTCCCGCGCAATTGCGTCTACCTCGTTCACCTCGATCGCAACCCCCTGCCCCAGCCGGGCCTGCAGGCCCTGGCGAATTTCTCCTACCATGCCCTCCGTCAAAATCTCCCTGGGCACCACCTCCACCCGCGTCAACTCCAGTGACTCCTGAACTATCCGGAAGTTCGCCACCCCCGGCATGTCCCGCAGCACATAGATCAGCGCCAGCCCATGCAGGATGGTACCGTCCGCCGCAGTGACAAAATCCGTGGTGCGCCCCTCCACGCTGGCCAGCACCGGCAGGCCGCGGCCACAGGCACAGGGCCGGTCGCTCAGGGTACCGACATCCCCGGTACGATAGCGCACGAAGGGGAACTCGCTGGTGAACAGGTGCGTCACCACGATCTCGCCGCTCTCCCCAGCGGGCACTACCTTGCCCGCGGTATCGACGATCTCCACCACCATGTCCTCGGAGGTAATGTGCAGGCTGCCTTGGGGGCAAGCATGGGCAATAAAGCCGGCGTCGCGACCGCCGTAGCCATTGGCCACGGGGCAGCCAAACGCTCGTTCTATTGCCTCGCGCTGGTGTTCGTACAGCCGCTCGGAGGTGACAAACGCCACCCGGATGCCGAGCCCGTCCAGGGCAATACCCTGCTCCCCGGCAAACTGTGCAATGAGCGCCAGGGACGAGGGGTAGCCGAACAGCATTCGCGGCCGGAACTGGCGGATCCGCTCCACGAACTTCTGCAGGTTGGCCTGTGACATCTCGAAGGCCGACAGCAGCTCGGTGCGAAACAGCTTGTCCCGCAGCAGACGCACCCGGTCCTGGGAGCCCAGCTCAATGGGGGAACCCCAGACCACGATCTCGCGATCGCCAATGTCCACGCCCCACCAGCGGGTGGCGCGGCGCTTGGCCGCCACGTCGTGGCTGACACGTTCATTCCCCAGGTAAAAAATAAGCGGCTCACCGCTGGAGCCGCCGGTATTGAAACGCTTCAGGCCCCGCGCATCCCGCGCCTTGAGTTGTTCCGTGTGGGCGCGGATGGTGGCCTTGTCCAGCAGGGGCAGGCGCTGCAGATCGGCCACTGAATCCACCGACTCGGGGTTGAAGCCCAGCTCCGCAAACAGTGCCTGGTAGTACGGTACGGTGCCGCCGATTTGCACCAGGAAGCGGCGCAGATTGTCCCGCTGCAGCTGCGCCATCGCTTCGGGCGCAAGCCACTGGGACTGCTCCATTGCCCTGTGCACGGCGATGGTGTCATGGCCCTTGAGTTTCTCGTGCAGGGGAAACAGCAGCCCTGCAACCGCCTTCTGGTACAGGCTCATGCGGCGGCCCCCTGCGGCTTGCCCACCACATCCGCATAGGCATCCAGCCACTGCTGGCGCACCGCGGGCCAGCCGTACTGGGTCACTTCGTCCAGGCCATTGGCGCGCAGTTGCTGCCGCAACTGCGCGTCTCCGCGGAGACACAGAATGGCGGCTGCGATGGCGGCCGGGTCGTTGGCTGGCACCAGCAGCGCCGTGTGCTCATGCTGCACAATGAAGGGCACACCACCCACCTCAGTGGAGATCACCGGCAACCCGCAGGCCAGCGCCTCGATCACCGAGTTGGGCATATTGTCCACGGTAGTGGGATTGAGCATGGCATCCGACTGGGCATACAGCTTCACGATGCCGACCCGGTCCAGGCGGCCCTCGAAGCGCACCGCGGCAGCGATGCCCAACTGTCCAGCAAGGGCTTTCAGCTCACTCTCCTGTGGCCCGCTGCCGGCGATGCGCAGCCGCGTGTCCGGCGCCTCGGGCAATACCGCCGCCAGCGCCCGCAGGGCGGCATCAATGCCATAGATGGGCTCCAGGTTGCGGGTGATCACCAGAGTGAATTCTTCGGTACTGTTGGCGGGCCTGGCGACAGGCTGGAACACGCCCTGGTCAACAATATTGGGGATCACCCGGGTCCGCTGCCCGTAGTCCGCGAACACGGCCTGCAGGTACCCCGACGGCACCACCACCAGCGCGGCCTTCTTCAGGGAAGGATATACCCGGCGCCAGGAATGCCGGAAATACTCGCTGGCCTCGCCGCCCCGGTAGTTGACGATAACCGGGCAGCGGCGCAGTGCAGCCAGCCACAGCACCGGCGCCGCAAACAGCTGCCAGGACCAGCCGGAGTTGGCCATCAGGTGGATCACATCCACCCTGCCCGCCAGCCGCCATACTGCCAGCAGGTAGGGCAGCAAGCGAAACAGGGCGCGGAGGCCCGGCAGCAGCTCGACAAAAGCGGGCCGATAGGGCGCGTTTGTGGCCACCTGCGTGACTCCCAGTCCCTCTGCCCGCAACAAGCCCGCCAGTTGCTCGGTCTGCATGGCCATGCCGCCATTCGGAGGTGGAATCGGGCCCACCAGGCCCAGGTGCAAAGTAGCTCCCGTCATACCAGACCGCCATAGACCTGCTGGTAGCGTCCCACACTCGCCCGCCAGGTGCGCTCCTGATCGACAAACGCACGCCCCCGCTCACGCATGGCCTGCCAGTCGTCTGGGCGCCCCAGCAGGTCTTCAACCGCCGCCGCCAACGCGGCCGCATTACCGGCGGCAAACAGCATGCCGGTGTCGCCGTGACGCACCAGTTCCTTGTGCCCGCCCACATCCGAAGCCACCACCAGCCGGCCCTGGGCCATGGCCTCCAGCGGCTTCAATGGCGTCACCAGATCCGTCAGGCGCATGGGCAGGCGCGGGTAGGCGAAGATGTCCACCAGGTTGTAGTAGTCCTGCACCTGTTCGTGAGGCACCCGGCCGGTGAGGATCACCGCGTCCTGCAGGCCCAGTTGCGCGATGGTCGCCCGGATCTGTGCTTCCTGCGGCCCGCCGCCTACCAGAAGCAGCCGCAGCTCAGGGTGCTCGGCCAACAGGCTTGGCAGGGCCTGCAACAACAGGGGAATGCCCTCGTAGGCGTAGAAGGAGCCGATAAATCCCAGCACGGTCTTGCCCGCGAGGCCCAGCTGCTGCTGCAGCTCGGCTTTGGCGGGAGCGCCAAAGGTGAAACTGTCGGTATTCACCGCGTTGGGAATGACGGTGATCTTGTCGGCGGCGATACCGCGGCTGGCGATCTCTGCCCGCAAGCCCTCACAGATAGTGGTAACGGCATCCGCCCGCCGGAACACGCGGGACTCCAGCGCCCGGGTGGCACGATAACGCGGCCCCCATTCGCGACTGGTGCCGTGATCCACCGCGGCGTCTTCCCAGAAGGCCCGGCATTCGTAGACCACCGGCAGGCCCAGCTTGCGGCCGGCCCGTAACGCGGCCAGGCCGTTCAGTGCCGGGGAATGGGCATGGAGGATATCGGGCTTCTCAATCGCCGCCACTTGTTCAATGCGCCTTGCCAGCGTGCGCACCACCTCCCACTGGTCCAGACCCGGCAGGCGAAACAGGGGGTTGCCGCTGGGGTTCGTGCGGTAGAAATGCAGGCCATCCACCGTTTCCTCGGGCCGCTCACTGGCGCCCTGCTTGAGCCCGGTGACATGGGCGGTATGCCAGCCCAGGGCGCGCTGCTGACGCAGGATATTGGCGCTACGGAAGGTATAGCCGCTGTGCAGGGGAATGGAGTGGTCGAGTATATGCAGGATGCGCATGGCTGCGGTGCTCACCCGCCGACCACGAACTGGTCATCACGTACAGTGGCCTGGAACATCAGCAGGGTCCACAGGGGTGCGCTGTGGTCACGCACTCCAGACTGGTGTTCATCTACCAGCCGCGCCAGGTAGTCCTGGTTGAACAGCCCGGTGGCCGCCAGCCCGCCGCTTTCCAGCAAGTCCTGGCGCAGGCGCTGGCGCAGGGGGCCGCGGAACCATTTGTCCAGCGGCACCCCGAAGCCCATCTTGTCCCGGTACAACACATCGTGGGGCAGGCGGGATTCCAGGGACTTCTTCAGCAGGTACTTGCCCTCCTGCCCGCGCAGCTTCCATTCCGGCGGCAGGCCGGATACCCACTCCGTGAACGGGTGGTCGAGGAACGGCACCCGCACCTCCAGCGCGTGGGCCATACTGGCGCGATCGACCTTGGTAAGAATATCCCCCACCAGATACGTCTTCATGTCCAGATACTGGATCAGGGACAGGGGGTCATCGGTCGGGCTGTTGGCGGCGTGCTCGTCGAACACCGTCTGCACGGAATAGCCCTGCAGCTCGCGCTTGAAGGCGTCACTGAACAGCCCCGCCCGCTGCTCTTCACTGCAGATGGACACCGAGTGCAAATAAGCCTGCACTGAATTCCGGGCCAGGGCCTGGAAGGTGGTCTTGGCCCGGAATACCCGCGGCGCCCAGTCCGCTTTCGGGTAAAGCCTGCCCAGCGCCCCGAACAGCGGCTTCCGCAGCCCCAGCGGCAGGGCCTGGCGCAGACGCTCTTCATTCATGTGCCAGCGGTAGCGGCGATAGCCGGCGAAATGTTCGTCGCCGCCGTCGCCGGACAGGGCCACGGTCACCCGCCGCTTGGCCAGCTGGCATACCCGGTAGGTGGGGATGGCAGAGCTGTCGGCGTAGGGTTCGTCGTAGAGCGCCGCCAGCTCGTCCAGCAGACCGAAGTCTTCGCTGCTCACAGTCTCCTGAAAGTGGTTGGTATGGTAGCGCTCCGCCACCATCGCCGCGTATTCGGTCTCGTTGTACCGCCTGACGTCAAACCCGATGGCGCAGGTGTTGACCGGTTCGCTCTGCAGTTCGGCCATCATCGCCACCACTGCGCTGGAGTCCACCCCGCCGGAGAGGAAGGCGCCCAGCGGCACCTCAGCCACCAACCGCACCTGCACCGCCTCGCGCAGACGCGCCAGCAGTTCCGCCTGCAGGTCCGCCTCGCTGGCCGCCGCCACCGGCGCGAAAGGAATATCCCAGTACTGCTGCTGCGCCGGCACCGGATCCCCGTGTTTGAACAACAGGGTGTGGCCCGGGCGCAGCTTGTACACGTCCCGGTAGATGGTTTTCGGCTCGGGTACATAGCCCAGGGCAAAGTAGTCCTCCACCGCCCGGGGTTCCAGCTGCCGCGACAGCTGCGGGTGCGCCTTGAGCACCTTCAGCTCAGAGCCGAAGATGAGCTGCCCGTCCGGAAGCACACTGTAGAACAGGGGCTTGATGCCAAACCGGTCCCGGGCCAGAAACAGGCTGCGGGCGGCGCGGTCGTAGAGGCCGAAGGCAAACATGCCGCGGAAGCGCTGCACGCAGGCTGCGCCCCACTCCTGCCAGGCGTAGAGGATGACTTCGGTGTCGCAGTGGGTGCGGAACTCGTAGCCCAGGCCACGCAGCTCCTGCATCAGTTCCTGGAAGTTGTAGATCTCGCCGTTGTAGCTGACGCAGAGGTTGCCATCGGCGCTGAACATGGGCTGCTGGCCGCTGGCGAGGTCGATAATGGACAGGCGCCGGTGGGCCAGGCCCAGGCCCGGCTCCGTGTGCAGGCCACCCTCGTCGGGGCCGCGATGGAACTGGGTTTGGTTCATGGCGGCCAGCAGGTCCCGGTCGGGCTCGCGCTGTCCGGTCAGATCGAAGATGCCGGCAATGCCGCACATGATATTGAAACCACCAAATTAACTGTGACTTCGCACAATCCTACACCAACAGGGCCAGCAGTGGCGCCCGCTGCAGGCCGATAGTGTGGCCCAGTGCGCAAATCGGAGCCGCGTTCAGCTCGCAAACCAGGTCTGGAGCTGCGGCACGACCTGTACCAGCACGATCAGGCCCAGCATGAAGGAGTGGAGAGTGGCTTGGGGGAGAGCATGCCCGAGGTGTCAGATCTACCGCACGCAGCGTGGTCGCATTTGATGTAACGCGATTCTTGGGGTTTTGCTGGGGCGCGCCTAATATTATGTATATGCATACAGTATTGGAGGCTTTGTCATGGGCATGCCAGCGACTGTGGAGGACTGGCCCCAGCGGCTGAATGGGGCACAGCTGGGTCAGGCGATCACTCTCCTTGCGGCGCAGATCAATGCCGCAAATCACCGCCTGCTGCGGCTGATCGCCGAGTTTGACCGCTGCGGCGGCTGGCGCGAGCAGGGCACCATGCGTTCCTGCGCCCACTGGCTGGTGGCCCATTGCGGCATCACCCTGGGTGCCGCGCGGGAGAAGGTGCGGGTGGCGCGGCAGCTGGAGGGACTGCCGGAGGTCAATGAAGCCTTTGCGGAGGGCGACCTCTCCTACTCCAAGGTACGCGCAATCACCCGCGTGGCCACACCGGACAACGAGGGTTTCATGGTGCACCTGGCGCAGCAGAACAGCGCAGGGCATCTGGAAAAGCTGGTGAGCCGGTATGAACCCGTCGCAGAGCCGGGACTGGAAGGCTTGCTGGACTGCGGGTCGGGGGAGGTGGCAGCTGTCGGGGGTTCGGATACGGCGGCAGTGGGCGATTCCGCCGCGGCCGCTGTCGTCGGTCTTGGGGATGAGACAGCTGCGGATGATTCAGCTGCGGGTGACGGCCCGCCGGCACTGGATGCCGAAGCCATGCGCGAAGTGGCCCGCGAGCTCTACTGGTTCCAGGACGAAGACGGCATGTGGATCATTCACGCCAAACTGCCGCCGGAGCAGGGGCTGCTGGTGATGAAAGCCCTGCAGGCGGTGGCCCGGCCGCTGGAGGAAGAGCGCCAGGACGAGTGGAAGGCCCGGCAGCAGGCGCGCATGCAGGCGGTGGCGCGAAAGCTTCTGCAGCGCGGGGGTGCAGCGCCAGGCGCGGTTGCGGAGGGCGGGGAGAAGGCATTTGATTCTGGTATGGGCGCAGCAGGCCGGCAGCATCGGGCTGATCCCGGTGAGGGCGTCGCAGACCAGCAGCAGGCTGGTTCTGGTGAGGGCGCAGCAGGTTGGAAGCAGCAGGCTGCCCCCGGTGCAGTTGCAGAAGTGGGTACTGAAGACGGCGTAGACCGGGGTCTCCACGCAGGGATCCCCCCCGGCAGTTCACTCCCGGGAGAGGCCCCTGAAAGCAGCACCCGCGAAGCCCTGCCAGACCATCTCGCCTACGCGCGGGCAGAGGAAAAAATCTCCGCGGAGACGTTTTCACAGCACATGAACCAGGTGCGTGCCGATGCGCTGGTGGCCATGGTGGAGCACTTTCTGGCCACGGGGCCGGATTATCGGGGCCTGCAGGGCCTGAAGGGGGCAGAGCGGTGCCAGGTGGTGCTGCACGTGGATGTAAATACCCTGCGCCACCAGCGCTCGGGCCTGTGTTGCGCTCACGGGCGGGCGCATTTCGAGGACAAGCCGTGGCTGTCGCCGGCCACCGCGCGGCGGATCAGTTGCGATGCGTCGCTGGTGACGGTGCTGGAGGTTGCGGCCGGCAAGGTACTGAACGTGGGCAGAAAGTCGCGGATCGTGCCGGAACATATTCGCCGGGCCCTGCGCGAGCGGGACGGGGTCTGCCAGTATCCCGGCTGCCAGGAATCAGAGTACGTGGATGCCCACCATATCCAGCACTGGGCCGAGGGCGGGGAAACGCGGCTGGACAATCTGGTGACGCTGTGTCGCTTCCATCACCGGCAGTTGCACCGGGGGTGCTTCGACATTCGTCTCAATGGCCACTCCGCGGAGATTTTGGCGGCAGCGGATTATTAGCCAGCGCATTGTCAGGGGCAGCGGGCTCCATGGGCAGAAGAAGAGTCCATGGGGGGGGGAAGAAGTGCCCGTTGGGGGAAGAAGTGCCCGTTGGGACAAGAAGCCTCCATGGGGAGAAGACGTCTCCATTGGGGGAGGTAAAAGAGTCTCGATCGGGGAAAAGCCTGCCTTGAAACTACGGAGACTTTTCTGGTGCCCGGGAGCGGAATCGATGGCCCGGCATTCCGATCACTGCGATCGAAATCATTGGTTAAAGGCGGTAATGGCCCCCATGAATCCGGCACTCAAGATTGTTCGGCGCAGGTCATCCCGCGAACGCCGCAGGGTTTCAGCACCCTCCGAATCCATTTAACTGGACACTGGGAATGAGCGTTCAACTTTCACCAGCTCATCGTACACCTGCAGGTACGCGGCCACGGTGCGCTCCCAGTCGAAGTCCGTCTGTATCCGTGCAACGGCTGCCCGGCCCATAAGCTCGCAGCGGGCGGGATCGTCCACCAGCCCCAGCATGGCTTTCGCCAGTGTCTGCGCATCGCCCACCGGCACAAGCAAGCCGGTCACCCCGTCCTCCACCAGCTCAGGGTTACCCCCCACCCGGGTGGCGACCACGGGCAAGCCCGTGGCCATGGCCTCCAGCACGGTATTGGAGATACCTTCTCCCAGGGACGGCAGCACAAACACATCCATGCAGGCCAGTAGCTCAGGGATATCATCCCTGTCACCGGCCAGCCAAACACAATCTTCCAGGCCGTGGTCGGCAATGCTGGTAGCCAGCGCGCCGCGTTCCGGCCCATCGCCCACGAGTATGCAGCGCAGAGTCTGCCGCTGCTGTGGCGACTCCTTGAAAATGTGGGCCAGTGCACGAATCAGGGTCTGCTGGTCCTTGACCGTCGCCAATCGGCCCACAGTACCGACCACCCGGGCGCCCGAGAGCAGAAACCCCTCGGGCATGTCCGGCGGTGATAGCCGCACAGAAGGCGCTGCGCTGCTGCCAGAGCCAGTGCCATAGCCAGTGCCAGAGCCAGTGCCAGTGCCAGTGCCAGTGCCAGTGCCAGAGCCAGAGCCAGAGCCAGTGCCAGTGCCAGAGCCAGAGCCAGTATCGACAAAACGGGGCAAGAAACGGCCGTGATCCACGCCGTTGTAGATCTGGGTGATCTTCGTAGGCGGGATGCCGACCGTATCGGTCAGCCAGTCCGCCAGGTCCCGACTTACCGCGATAAAGCAATGTATCAGCGGGTTAAGCAGGCGCCGCAGCCGCTGATACTTGCGGTTGCTGCCATCCAGGTCACTGACATCGCGGCCGTGCTCGCCGTGGACCCGCTTGCAGCCGGTGAGCAGCAGGCCCAGGGCCTGGGTTTCCAAGGCCGCCAGATTGCGAGTGTGGACAATGGCCGGTCGCAGACGCCGCAGGGTGCGCCAGAGCCTGAAGTACATCCCGAGGTCATGCCCCGGCCGCTTGTGCAGCTCAATGACTTCCACGCGTTCGGCGGTGATACGCCCGGCGAAGGCCTCCGCCACCGTCAGGCAGATAATCGCATGGCGATAACGCCCGGGAGGGCTGCGGTTGATGATATTGACCAGGCCGTTTTCCAGGCCGCCCGTACCCAGGGCATAGATGATGTGGGCAACCAGCGGCGGCTGTGGGGGCCTGGAATCCCCAGGCATGGCGTGAGTACTCCTCAATCGCTGGCCTCTCAATCGCGCCGTTCCAGTGCCTGCTCGATGGCAACCCGGTGCTGATCCACAAAGCCCTGCAGACGTTGCCGCGCTTGCTCCGACGACTCTTCCGCTACCGACGTGGCGACAAACAGGCGCGCGCCCTCGCGCTGCCCCTCAAGTATCTGCTGCCGGGCCTCCAACAACTTGGCGAGATAGGGGTTGGCGGTGTATTCGCCCCCGACCCGGTACCAGCTCCAGACCAGCAGGCGCTGCTGCGCTGACTGCACGGTGACCTCCCGGACCTGCAGCGGCGCGGCTCCGCCCAGCAGCACGGGTACCTCTGCCCGAGCACGCACCCGCCAGTTGTCCGGATTGGGCATCCCGGAATCTCCGGATTGCACCAGTTCCGCTCCGGGCGATTGCCACAAGTGTTGATGCAGGTATAGCCCCACCGTACCCTCGGCATCCTCATAGTAGGCCGCCAGGGTCCTGTCCGCATCGGCATGCCGTGGTAACCAGTCCCAGCCAGGAGTGGTGGTAATGCTCCAGCCAAAAGCCTGCGCGGGTTGCGCGAGAGCAGCAGTCGCGCTGGGCTCCTCGCCGCGCAGTAGGGCGCCGGCAGCTGTAGGCCCCAAGGCGGATACCGCCAGTGCCAGTACCATCACTGACACTACACGCGCTGCGCCGCTCGATCCGCCGTGAACGGCGCCAACATCCACGGTCGGCGCAGCTGGAAGCGGCTGCTCCGGCTCCTGCCAGAAACCGCCGACCCAGAACAGCAGAAACATGACCACACCGAAGAACACCCAGCCGTAAATCAGGTGGTCAACACCCACCGCCAACTCCATGCCACTCAAGTGTCCGATCATGACAATACCGTAGGCACGCAGGCTGTTGGCGACGATCGGCAGCAGGATAGCAGCCAAAACAAATGCCAACCGCCGCCACAAGCTCCGGTAGGTCAGGTAGGCGTAAACCAGGCCCAGGGTAAAAGACGCTATCAGGTAGCGTACACCGCTGCAGGCCTCCACCACCGACCAATGGCCTGTGGGCAGAGTCAGATACATGCCCTCCCTGAAGACGGGAATACCAGAGGCCCGCACCAGCAGTTCGGTCGTATCTGCGGTTAGTAGCATGAGCGGTGGTACCAGTTCCTCACCCATGGGTACCGCGAGCAGCAAGAAGCCAAGCGGGAACATCACCTGCCGCGCCAGCGAGGTGCCAATCAGCGCCCACATACCTGTAATCAGGATACCGACCAGCGCCAGCTGCTGCACCACATTGACATCGACCATGTACC
The DNA here is from genome assembly GCF_040222615.1 of Haliea sp. GTDB lineage: Bacteria > Pseudomonadota > Gammaproteobacteria > Pseudomonadales > Halieaceae > Haliea. The sequence continues at coordinate 14,515 of NZ_JAVKCQ010000017.1, read as the reverse complement.
CCAGCAGCCATGCCAGCCCACCGCCCGCAGTCAATCCCAGCGCCCAGGGCTGGGGGCGGGCCACCGCTGTCGCCAGTTCCTGGCGCCGGCGCCAGACCAACCAGAGGCTGATAGGCACGATCAGGAAGCCATGGGCAAAGGTCTCGGAGACTGTCCATACCCGCACCATGTCCTGAACAGTCTGGTGGAATATACCCAGAACGAGCAGGCAGTAAATAGCGACGGCAAGAGCGAGCCAACGCCCGGAGGAAACCGCTGCAATCAATGATGACTGGTTGGCATGTGCATCAGCCATAGTGGAGCGACTCCTTCGCATGGCGCGGCACCGCACCGTCGTTTCCCAGCAACAGAACAACCTCGGGGAGATTGTCTTCCCAGCTGAAACCCTGTTGCACACACACACGTGCTTGCTGTCCCATCGACCCGTGCTCGCCGGCCAGCAACTCTGCCAACAGGCGCTGATAATCCTCCGCGGACTCCGCCAACAGCACCTCCGCGCCATCGTCGGCGGCGATGCCCTCCAGGCCCTTGCGGCTTACCAGCACCGGCCGCGCCATGGCCATCGCCTCCAGTACCTTGTTTTGCACCCCGCGGGCGATGCGCATGGGCGCCACCGCCGCCAGCGCGTGCTTCAGGTAGGGGCGCACGTCCGTCACCCGACCCGTCACGGTGATCCCTGGCAGCGCGGCCAGCTGCTGCACCGCGCGGGCCGGATTGCCGCCGACGATGGTGAAGGTCAGCTTGGGGTACGCCCGGCGCAAGGCGGGGAAAACCTCGCGGGCGAACCACACCACCGCATCGACGTTGGGCCAGTAGTCCATGGCGCCGGTAAACACCAGCGGCAGACTGCCTTCCGGAAAGGGAGTGGGCCGGGAAGCCTCGCTATCGAACGCGGGGTCAAAGTAGGTGCAATTGACGCCGTTGTTGTAGAAGCCGATCTTGTGGGCGGTGGCCGGGGACAGCTGGTGGAAAAGTTCCGCTTCGGCGGAAGACACGAACAGGCCGGCATCGAACTGTGCCGCCAGACTCTGCTCCAGTGCCAGCAGGCAGCGGGCCTCGCGCCGGTAGACCCAGCTCAGGGGCCAGGGCTTCTGCAGTGCGTACTGCTGCCACTTGTCCGAGTCCACATCCACAAAGTCGATCACCTTGCGCCGGAAGCCATCCCCGTCCGCGGGCAAGAACTGGGCCATGGCGGATGAGTAGACGATGGCATGGCGGATACCCCGGGTCGCCACGGTATCGGCCACCCACCGCCGCAGCACGGGATCGGTATAGTACGGGATCGACAAGGCCTGCCCGGAGAGAAAGCCCCGCAGGCTGCGCAGCGTGGCCAGGCGCGCATCGAGCGGGCGCAGGAGCACGCCGCGGCAGAATTTCTCCACCTCCGGGGCCCAGGGCCAGTCCGCCGGGTCATCCACGAAGCTGCCCAGGTAGATATCGAAGTGCTGGCTCAGGTGGTGCAGCAGGTGGAATGAGCGGATCTTGTCGCCCTTGTTCGGCGGGTAGGGAATACGATGGCACAGGAACAGCAGCGGCGGTTTGTCACCCGCCGACGACGCACCCGCCCCTGCGGGTGTGTCCTGCTCGGCCTGTACGGGAGGCGCCCCGGCGTCCATCACCCTAACCCAGGCTGCGGGCCAGGGGCGGCCCCAGCAGGTTGGCCAGCGGCAGTGGCAACCGCTGCCAGGTATTGACCAGTAGCCGGTACTTGGGATTGGTCGGATTCACATCCGGCACGCTGTCGGCCTTGACCAGGAAATACTCGTAGGGCAGAGGTTGCGGCTCGAAACCCCAGTGCTTCTTGAAGTCGAAGGGGCCGGTATCGCGCTTGCTGCGGCCAAAGTCGAAACTGGTTATGCCCTCCTCCGCGCTGCGCCGCATCAGTTCCCAGTAGAGAAAATGATTGCAGCCCTTGATGCTGCGGGCGCGGGCGATGCTGCCGCCGTAGTAGGGCAGGACCTCGTTACGGAAATAGAAACTCAAGACCCCGGCCACATCTTCGTCGCCCTGGCGGATCATCAGTATCCGGCAGTCGGAGCCGAATTCCTGGCGCAGGCAGTCCAGGTAGCGGCGACTGAATACCGGGGTACCCAGGTTGCGCACGCTCTCGGCGTAGACGCGGTACAGCCGCCCGGTGCCTTCTACCTCCTCTCCCTCCAGTCCCTCCTGAATACCCTTGCGGATCATCGCCCGCTGGCGGTTGGGAATGGCCTTCAGGTTGGCCTCATTGTCGGCACTGATCGCCTTGCGGAAGGTGTAGTACAGGTCCTTGACCGGCCAGTCGCTGCCGGAAGGCTCAAGATTGCGTAGCTCCAGGGCATCCACGCCGGTGTCACTGGCAAGCGTACAGGCTGCCTGCCTCAGCGCCGCTGCCGCATCGTCGTTGCTGGCGGCGATGCCGCCGTAGACACAAAAAGGCAGCCCCGCCAGCTTGTGGCCAAACAGCAGGCTGCGCACCTGGGCCAGGGGCAGGATACCGGTGATCGCGCCGTCCTGCTCCGCCAGCAGGAAGTGGCAGCGGTGACCAAAGGCATTCTGCAGCACCCGCTGCCAGCCGAAGCGGTGGAAAAAGGTGGCGTGGGGGCAGCCGCTGACGAAGGCCTCCCAGCCGGGCTCGTCCGCCGAGGTTGCGCTGCGTACCACCACGGTCATCGGCCCGCTCCACCTGCCGTGCCCGCGGCTTCGCCGGTAACGCTGACACGGGGCTGCGGCTGCCGTTGATCGCCCAGGGATTCGATCTGGTGTGCGAACACCCGATCCATGCGATCCCAGCGAAAGTCACCCAGTAGGCGCCGCAGGCGCGGTTCCATCCGCTGCAGATTGAGGTAGTGGCGAAAACGGGTTTTGGCCGACACCCCGGCGGGGCGCGGCTGCTCCGGGTCGATTTCCCAGGGGTGGAAATAGAAGTGCCCGCTCTGGCCCTCGCGCCGGTTGATCCGGCGCAGGGCCCAGCGGGAAAAACCGTAGGGGAACAGCCGGAACCAGCCGCCGCCCCCACAGTTGATATTGCGCCCGCCCAGGGGCAGGGTGGTCACCGGGATCTCCGCCAGCCGGCCGCCGGCGGCGGCAAAGGCAAAACGCGGGGCTTCCTGCATACCGTAGAGGTCGTGTTTGATCGGCGCGATACTGGAACTGTAGCGGTAGCCAACGTCCGCGAGCACATCCAGCGCCCACAGATTGTCGCGGCCGATAGAGTAGCTGGCCGCCCGGTAGCCGTTTACTGCCACCCCGCCAATGTCTTCCAGCAGGGCTTTGGTGCGGGCCACGTCGCTGCGAAAGGCTTCCGGCTGCTGGGTATTGACGCGGATGTGCTCCCAGCCGTGGCTGGCCAGCTCGTGGCCCTCGGCGACAATGCGGCGCACCATCTCCGGGTGGCGCTCGGCAACCCAGCCCAGGGTAAAGAAGGTCGCCTTCACCCCGTGCTCGGCAAACAGGGCCAGGATGCGCTCGACATTGGCCCGGACCCGCAGGGGGGTGGTCTCCCAGGCCGCACGGGGCACATGGGGCTCCATCGCCGAGACCTGGAAATAATCCTCAACGTCCACGGTCATGGCATTGAGCACAACCTGTTCTTCGTGACCAGTCATGCGGCCCGCACACTCCGGTACCAGTCCGCCAGCACCGCCGCAATGCGCTCTGCCGCCCGGCCATCCCAGTGTTCAGGCTGGCGGCCGGCTTTGCCGCCACCGTTGAGGATGGCCTGCCAGGCACGACGGATCGCCGCCGGGTCGGTACCGACGATGGTGTTGGTGCCCTCGTCCACCGTAATCGGGCGCTCGGTGCTCTCCCGCAGGGTAATGCAGGGTACGCCCAGGGCGGTGGTTTCCTCCTGGATACCTCCCGAGTCGGTCAGCACCAGGCGCGCCTCGCGCATCAGGCCCAACATCTCCAGGTAGCCCTGGGGCGGCAGGGTCAGGATGCTGGCTTCCGCCAGCAGGCTGTCCAGCCCGGCCGCGCTGATGCTGCCCCGGGTGCGCGGGTGCACCGGGAAAACCAGGGGTGTGTCGCGGCTGATGTCCGCCAGCTCCCGCAGCAGGCGCCGCAGCACCACCGGGTCATCGACATTGGAGGGCCGGTGCAGGGTCAGCAGGCCGAAGCCGCCGGCGAATTCCGGCCCGGCGCCCGCCGCTGCCAGGGTCGCCGCCGCCGGGGTGGCGGAGGCCAGGTTGTAGCGCAAGGTGTCGATCATCACATTGCCGACAAAAAACACCTTGTCCGGGGCTATGCCCTCCCGCTGCAGGTTGGCCGCGGCGCTGGCTTCGGTGGTAAACAGCAGGTCCGACAGCTGGTCGGTGAGGATGCGGTTGATCTCCTCCGGCATGGCGCGGTCACCGCTGCGCAGGCCCGCTTCTACATGAACCACGGGGATGCCTTTTTTGACCGCCACCAGGGCACAGGCGATGGTGGAGTTGACGTCGCCCACCACAAGCACGGCGGCGGGCTTGCGCGCATCCAGCACCGGCTCGAACTTGAGCATGATCTGGGCGGTCTGCACCGCGTGGCTGCCGGAACCCACGCCCAGGTCCACGTCCGGCTCGGGAATATGCAGCTGCTCGAAGAAGGCGTGCTTCATGGCCGCGTCGTAGTGCTGGCCAGTGTGCACCAGGCTGGCGCTCAGGCCGCTGCCGGGTGCATTGAAAGCACGCATGATGGGCGCGATCTTCATGAAATTGGGGCGTGCGCCCACCACGCAGAGGATATGTGCGGGTGTCTGTGGATCAACCATGGTTGTGCCCCGGGCGCCCCCTAGAATGCGTGTCTGAGGTTAAAGGTTACCCGGTTCTCGTCGTAGTCGTTGAGGGCAAAGTCCGATTCCTGGGTGAGGAACTGGTAGGCAACGGTCAATGTAGTGTCATTGCCGAGGCGGCGGCTAAAACCGAGCCCCGCGCGCCAGGCCTTGCTGCTTTGGCCAAACCCCCCGAATTCGCCGAACTCGCCGCCGGTGCCCTCCCGTTCTTCCCGGCTCAAGCGCAGGTTGGCCGACAGCAGGCTGGACAGATTGCGGTTGAAGGTAATCGCGGCATTCCTGAAGGTGGCCTCGGCATCATCCTCGGTGCGCCGCTGGCGCGAATCGGAGCCGGACAGGGTGACGGAAGTCCGGCGTGCGGTAAAGCGATAGCGGAGGTCGAAGCGCTCGTTGAGAATCGGGGAATTGCCAATGAAGGTCGGCAGGCCCTCTTCGCCCAGGGGATCCCCGGGCAACTCGCCGAAACCGGGGTCGAAGGGATCACCCGGTTCCACGAAACCATTGTCGCCCACCCGCAGATTGCGCGGAAAACTCAGCGTCCGGGCGTAGCTGACCGTGATTTCACTGCGCTTGTGACGGTAGCGAATATCCGCCCGCGGGGTACTGCCGAAGAACCGCTCCCCGCTACCGACGCTGACCTCGACCCGGGGGTTGGGTGTCCAGCGCACACCCACATCCCAGTAGTCGCCCTCGATATCGTCGCGGGAGCTGGTGAACTCGTTCCACTCCTGCCCGACCAAGGCATTGAGCTGCCAGGCGCTGTCAAGCTGCAGCGCCGCGCGCAGTTCCGCGGACGACAGGGTGTTGTCAAAGGCCGGTCGCAGATCGCTGTCCTCGTAGTTGACCTTGCTGTAGCGGCCACCTGCCCCGACACTGAGGCGCCCGCTACCGGGCAGGCTATCGAGGTCGAATTCCGCCCGGTCTTCAGTGCTGTCACCGTTGACACCGACGCTGTTGAACTGCTCGTTGTAGGCGTAGCGCAGGCGCAGTTCCGCCACCTGTGCCAGCCGCCGCTGCAACAGGGCCCCGGCGGTGTAGTCATAAACAATGTCCGTATTGTCCCGACCGCTGGTGGTACCGCCAGGAGCAAACGGGTTGATGTTGGTCTGCCGCGCGGAGGCGGCGAAGTCCAGCTGCAACCAGCGCTGTACCAGCTCGTAGTCACTGCTGAAGCGCACGCTGGGCACCACGGACTCGCGGTTGGTCAGCGAGGCGCCCTGGCCGGTGGTGCACTCCAGATCGCTGTCGCCCAGGGAGTTGTATTCCGCGGCTGCGCGCAAGTTGACATTGCCGCGGGCACCGCGGCCCCGCACGCTGACATCTGGCCGGGCTGTGCCCACCCACTTGTCTTCCTCGCCGCTCTGGGCCAGGCAGACGTTGTCGGTGTAATAGCCACCTACCGCGATGCCGGCGCCGGTGTCCCACTCCGCGGCCAGACTCTGGTTCGCGCCCCACAGGGCACCGCAGAGGGCTGCGGGCAGACCAATTTGCCAAGGTTTCACTGGTTCATCGCCCTCGCCGCGGCTTCATCCGCGGCCTCCGCGGCCAGGGTCCGGCCGCCATAGCCGTAGCCGTAACCGTAGCCGTAGCCGTAGCCGAAGCCCTTGCCAAACAGACCCATCCGCCGCCGCGAAGCCCGATTCAGCATCACCGCCACCATCTTGTCCGGGCCGATATGCTCCAGCGCCTCCTGCACCGCGTGCTGCGGCGTGATATCCGCAGAGGCGACGAAAACGATCTGCCCCATGAAGCTGGCGAGCACACCGGCCTCGGTGGTCAGCAGCAGTGGGGGCGAATCAAACACAATGACCCGGTCCGGGTAGCGGGCGGACAGCTCCAGCATGAACTGGTGCATGGTCTCACTCGCCAGCAGTTCGGTGGCGTGCTCGTCGGGCGTACCCGCCGGCAGCACCCGCAGTTTCGCCATGTTGGTGCGCAGGATCACCGACTCGGGATTGGCGTCCCCACGCAGGATATCGTTGAGCCCTGGCGTTCCCTTGGGAACCCCCAGCAAATGGCCCGCAGTGGCCTTGAGAACATCCGCGTCCACGAACAGCACGGTCTTGTCCTGTTCCATGGCAATACTGACGGCCAGGTTGATTGAGGAAAACGTCTTGCCGTCACCCTGCAGCGCACTGGTGACCATGATCAGGTTGGGGTTGGCGATCGGGGTCGGGGAATTGCCGGCAATATTCTTCAGCAAAGGCCGCTTGATACCCCGAAACTCCTCCGCGATCACGCTGCGTGGAACCGACGGGGTCAGGAACCCCTGGGCGTGCAGGGTATCCCAGGGGATGTCGATGCGGGTGCGCGCGGCACCTGTAGCGGGCGTCTGCTCCGCAGCTGCCGCGGGCGCCGCACCGTTCAGGTCAGCTCCCGCGCGCTCCACGGTCTTCCGCTCGCCGTCCTCCGGCTCCTGCCGACGGCCGGCTTCCATCTGGCTGAGCGCCTTTTCAATTGTGCTCATGTCTGCATGTCCTGGCCTCGTGGCCTCTGTTGTTCCATCAGGCTGTCAGCCCCGGCACCACAAGCACCCCGGCAAAGGCACACAGCAGGGCACCGCCGCAGACGACGAAGCCCGCCAGCCGCCACAGCCCGCTGCGCTTTTCTTCCCGGGTCTTGTTCCAGGTGACGGTTCCCAGCAGCGGCAGGCCGGTGGCGTGGGCCAGCATCCGGGCATCGGTGACGATGGGGTACACCAGTGTCAGCAGCAGCGCCACGCCAACCCCCGCGCCCAGCGCCACCACCAGCACCCCCGCGTTCAACAATATCTTGTTGGGCTTGCTGGGTTTGCGCGGTACAAACGGCGGGTCGATGACCCGGAACGTGACTTCGCCGCCCGTGCTCTCGACATCGCCGGATAAACGGGCCGACTCGCGCCGCTCCAGCATCTGCTGGTGCTGACTCGCGATCACGCCATAGTCCCGGTCGAGCTGCTTGAGTTCGGCCTCGACCTCGGGTATCTGGCTGACCTTGGTGGCCAGGTTTTCCACCCGGCGCTCGTACTCCTCCACCCGCACCCGCAGTTCCGCCGCTTGCGCTTCCGTCTGCGCCAGCATGCTGCGCATGCCCTGGTAAACCGGGCTGCTGGCCAGGCCGCTGAAGGCCGCACTGGGCTCCTGCCGCATGCGCGCGTACTCCGCCTCACGCTCCGCTTCCAGCTCTGCTATCAAGCCGCGCAGGCGCAGGACCTCGGGATGCCGCGAGGTGTACCGGGCAAGCAGGGTATCCATCTGCAACTGCAGGGCCTGAATGCGGGCGTCCAGCGGCGACTGGGCCGCGCCGGACACGCCGCCGGCGATGAATACCGGGTCTTCACCCTCGATCTGGCGCTGCAGTTCGCGCCGCCGGTTCTCCACCTCGCGCAATTGCAGTTCCGCCTGCTGTAGCTGGCCCCGGGCCTGCTCCAGGCGGCTGTAATAGTCGCCGCCACCGCCCGGCAGGACATCCACATTCTCCTGCTTGAACAGTGCCAGCCGCCGCTCGGCCTCCACCAGGCGCTGCTCGGACTCGGTGATCTGCTGCTGCAGGAAGCTTTGGGCACCGGAGCTGTCCTGGCGCTTGTCGCTCATGGAGGTCTCGATGAACACCGTGATCAGGGCCTGGGCGATACGCCGGGCGGTCTCCCGGTCGGGGTCGGTGACGGAAATCGCATAGAGCGAGGTATTGCCGCGACTGCCCGAGAGGCTGATCGATTCCTGCAGGCGCTTGATCATGGCCTCTTTGCCGGCGTCCGTTGTCGCCTGCAGATCGAGGTCGGTCATGCGCGCCAGCTTTTCCAGATTTGGCCGGGTCAGCAGGGTCTGGCTCATCAGCTGGATGCGCTGGTTGATGTCCGGGCTCACGGTGAGCCCCCGCATCAGCGGCCGCAGCACCGAGTTGGTGTCCACGTGCATGCGCGCATTGGCGACATAGGCTTCCGGCATCTGCCAGACATAGGCCCAGCCCGTCAGCGCGATGACCCAGGCGAGACCGAGGGCGACCCAGCGGTGGCGCCAGACCCCGAGTATGTAGCTCGCCAGCTGTGCAAACAGTTCCTGCATCGAATTATTCCCGCTCTGTTCCGGCCCGGTCCGGTCAGAACCAGCTCTCGGAAATGATCACGATGTCCCCGGGCATCAGCGCCAGGTTGGCGGAGATATCCCCTTTCTTCAGCAGGTCATCCAGGCGCACGCTGAAGGACTGCTGCTGGCCACCGTGGGTGCGCACCAGCACCGAGCTGTTGCCGGAAGCAAACTCGGTCATGCCGCCCACCGCAATCATCAGGTCCAACAGGGTCATATGCTGGCGATAGGGAACGCTGGAAGGGGTGGTGGCCTCGCCTACCACTCGCACCTGCTGTTCGGGGATACCCACGAAACCATTGACGATCACACTGACAACGGGTTGCCGTACATACTCACCGTAGGCTTTCTCGATATCCCGCGCGAGTTCGGTGGAGGTCCGGCCACTGGCCGGCAGGTCCTCTACCAGGCGGGTGGTGAACTTGCCATCCGGGCGCACGATCCCGGTGGTGGTCAGCTCCGGGTTGCCCCAGACGAAGATCTCCATGGTATCGCCGGGGCCGATCACATAGTTGTAGTCCGGGCCCGCGGAGCGATCGCCCGGAGGCACCGGCGGATGGGAACCACACGCGGACAACAGCAAGCTCACCACTGCAAGCAGCGCCACCACAGCCATCCTGCCCGCGCCTTTATTAACCCCTGTGAGTGTATTCATCTTCTTCTACTCCCTTGAGAGCCGCTTCCGGCCCCTTATTTGTTTTCAGTTTAGCCCCACGCCACCCGCCGCCACCAGTGTGCACGACCAGTGTTACCACAGTTTGTGAGACAGATCACAGCGCAACCGTATCTATAGCAGAAAAACCAGGCTAAAACCCGAAGCCGCCCAGGCCACCAGCGCCACCGAGAGGACGAATAGCACCCCCACCACCCAGGCGCTGCTGCCTTCCCGCGGGTTCGAGGTACCCTCCGGGCCCGGCCGCACCGGGGGCTGTTGCCTGTGAGGGGCACGCGGCGGCGCTGGCGGCACGGGAGTAGAAGCAGACGGGGACTTCGCGGGCACGGCCGCAGCGGCCCGGGATGGCGGCGAGGCCGGAATCGGTGCCGACGATGGCACCCCGGGCGGCACCGATTCCAGGGGCGCAGTAAAACCCACCTCCGGGGCCCGCGGCGGCTGCTCCGCCAGGGGCTCCCCATCGGTGCCGGTACGGCGCGCCATCACCGGCTCCGCCGCCGACACCACTTTCAGGTGCTGGCGCACCCGGCTCTGGGGAGCAGCGGCGTCTTTCACCGCAGCATCGCTGTCCCCCGCAGGCGCGGCCGTGCCGTCGGGTTCCGGACCGCGACTGGCCGAACCCGCCGGCGGCGGCTCGCGGTAAACTTCCGCCGACCCGCCGGGCCCGGGCTCCGACGGCTCGTCCGCGGCGGAATCGCGCGCCACATCCAGTGTTTCATCCAGACCAGTAAAATCCGACTCGCGCAGGGCACTGCCTGCAGCCAGATGCTCGTCCTGCAGCTCCCCGATCACCTCCCGCACATCCGCGACCTCCACCCGGTGGCGCCGCTCCAGCGCGCAGTGCAGCAGCAGGCGGCTGCAGATCAGGTTGATACGGCGGGGAATTCCCTCGCTGAACTTGAATATCAGCGGGAACACCGCCTGGCTGAAGGCCGGATCGCCGCGCCAGCCGACCACGTCGAGGCGGTGCAGGATATAGGCCTGGGTCTCTTCCACGGCCAGGGGCTGCAGATGGCTCGCGGCCACAATGCGCTGGTGCACCTGTTCCAGTTCGGGGCGCAGGACCAGATCCCGCAGTTCGGGCTGGCCGAGCAGGAAGATCTGCAGCAGGGGTTTGCCGCTGACCTGGATATTGGTCAGCAGGCGCAGCTCTTCCATGGCGGACACCGCCAGATCCTGGGCCTCGTCGACGATGAGCAGGGCACGGCGGCCATCCCGGTGCCAGGCCCGCAGCTGTTCGGTCAGGCGCTGCAGGAGTTCACCCTTGTCGACCACAGCAAGGGAGACACCGAATTCGTAGGCCACGATTTTCAGCAGGTCGTCCGCCTCCAGCTGACTGCAGACGAGGTTGGCCACGCGCACGTTCTCGCCGCTCAGATGCTCAATCAGCGTGCCTACCAGAGTGGTTTTGCCGGTACCGGGACGGCCGGTGACCATCACGAAGCCTTCCTCGCGCATGAAGGCGTAGGCCATGTACGCGCGCGCCTTGATGTAGCCCTTGTGCGCGAAGGCGAAGGCGTGGTCCGGGCTCAAGCGGAAAGGCTCGGCATTGAGGTGGTAGAACTGGTCGTACATGCGACGCGTTACCCCCCGACGGGCGTACCTGAAAACCCATGATGTTGCATGCTTGTTGTTGCTATGGCAAGCACTTGGGGGCGTTTGCTGATGCGGGTTGTGAACCCGTTCACAGCCCCGCGCGGTGGCGCCGGTCCGGGCTCACAGGCGCCACAGCGCCACGCCGCGGGCCGCGGCCTGGCCCCGGTCCAGTACGCCCTTGACATCCATCACCACTCCGTTGGGGGCGAGAATCGGCAGCACCAGCTCCAGCCCCCGCTCCAGATAGGCCGCATGGGGTACCGCCAGGACCACGGCGTGGGCCTGGCCGAGCTGGTCCCAGGGGGTCAGCGTCACGCCGTACTCCGCCTCGGCTTCCTCGCTGCTGGCCAGCGGGTCGTGGACGGTGACCTCGCAACAGTAGTCCCGCAGTTCGCGGATGATGTCCTCCACCCGGGAGTTGCGCAGGTCCGGGCAGTTTTCCTTGAATGTGAGGCCGAGCACGGTGATGTTGGCACCGGCCACCGGATGGCCGCGGCTGACCAGCTGCTTCACCGTCTGCTCGGCGATGAACTTGCCCATGCCATCGTTGGTCTGGCGCCCGCCCAGCACCACCTGCGGGTGGTAGCCGACGCTCTCGGCCTTGTAGGTCAGGTAGTACGGGTCCACGCCGATGCAGTGGCCGCCCACCAGGCCGGGGCGGAAGGGCAGGAAGTTCCACTTGGTGCCGGCGGCCTCCAGCACATCCAGGGTGTCGATGCCGAGCTTGTTGAAGATCAGCGCCAGCTCGTTCATCAGGGCGATATTGAGGTCGCGCTGGGTGTTCTCGATCACCTTGGCGGCCTCGGCCACCTTGACGCTGGCAGCGCGGTGCACGCCCACCTCCACCACGGATTCATACAGCGCCGCGACCCGCTCCAGGGTCGCCGGGGTATCCCCGGCCACCACCTTGGTGATGGTCTCCAGGCGGTGCACCTTGTCGCCCGGGTTGATCCGCTCCGGCGAGTACCCGATAAAGAACCCCGCCGCCGGGTCCGCGTCTACCCCGGCGCGACCGCCCCAGGCGAGCCCCGACCCCGCTTCCAGCAGAGGCACGCAGACCTCCTCGGTACAGCCGGGGTAGACCGTGGACTCATAGATCACGACAGTGCCGGGCTGCAGGTATTGCGCCACAGTGCGCGAGGCGCCCTCCAGCGGGCTGAGATCCGGGCGGTGGGCGTGGTCGATGGGCGTGGGCACCACAACGATAATGATAGAGGCCTCCGCCAGCTGCGCCGGGTCGCTGGTGTATTCCAGCGCCGTGGCCGCCGCCAGGGCCTCGGCGCTCACTTCACCGCTGGGGTCGTGGCCGGCGCGATAGTGTGCCAGCTTGCGTTCGTTGAGGTCGAAGCCGATGGTGCGGCGCTGGCGGCCAAAGGCGACCGCCAGCGGGAGGCCCACATAGCCCAGGCCGACAATGGCGACAATTTCGTTCATGCTCTGCGATCTCATGCGGGTGACTGGGACAGGAACCAGGCAGCGGTGCGGGCCAGTCCCTCCTGTACGTCCAGGGTGGGGGCGTAGCCCAGCAGGCCTGCCGCCTTGCCGATATCGGCCTGGGAGTGGCGCACATCGCCCGCGCGGAATGCGCCGTACTCGGGCTGCGCGTCGGCCAGCGCCGGGCGCCCCGGGCTGAGCAGGTCGCGGATACCGTAGTAGAGCTCGTTCAGGCTGGTGCGACCACCGAAGGCGACGTTGTACACCTGGTTCAGGGCCGCCGCGTCGGTCGCCGTCGCCGCCAGCAGGTTGGCCTGCACCACGTTGTCGATATAGCAGAAGTCGCGGGAGGTCTCGCCGTCGCCGTTGATCTGGCAACTGCGGCCGGCGGTGAGTTCACCGAACCAGCGGGGAATAACCGCGGCGTAGGCGCCTTCCGGATCCTGCCGCGGACCGAACACGTTGAAGTAGCGCAGGCCAACGCAGTCGAGACCATAGGCGCGATGGAACACGTCGGCATAGATCTCGTTGACGTACTTGGTCACCGCATAGGGCGACAGCGGCTTGCCGATCTCGTCCTCGACCTTGGGCAGGCCCGGGTGGTCGCCGTAGGTGGATGAGGAAGCCGCGTACACGAACCGCCGCACACCGGCATCGCGGGCGGCCACCAGCATGTTGACGAAGCCATCGATATTCACCGCGTTAGTCAGCAGCGGGTCCTCCAGGGATCGGGGTACGCTGCCCAGCGCCGCCTCGTGCAGCACATGGTCGACCCCCGCCATGGCGCGGCGACAGTCGTCCAGGGAGCGGATATCGCCCTCGATGAAGGTGAACTCGCCGCTGCCTGCTGCCGCGGCAAGCACCGCATCGAGATTGTGGCGATGGCCGGTGGCAAAGTTGTCCAGCCCCACCACGGTTTGTCCCAGCCGCAACAGCCGCTCCACCAGATGGGAACCGATAAAACCGGCAGCGCCGGTTACCAGCCACCGGGCGGGGGTCTGCCGCAGCTCACGTTCCGTCGCTTCCAATGCATTCATGCTGAGCCTTATCTTGTCCGTACCGCCCATGCGGGGCTGACATCGCCCGGGAATGTGCGCCAGGTCGCGCTTGCGCACGACCAGCGTTTACACCTTGCAGCGGTGAGTATAAGGTCTGGCTGACACTACGGCCATGCCAAGGCATGACGCCGGTCACAGTTTGGTGATTTCTGCAGGGAGCGGCGCACCTCCATGGCGGGCAACATAAGCCTTCTCACCTATCTCGCTGCGAGCGTGAGCTTTGCTGCGCTGGCGCTGCTGCTGTTGTTGCAATGGCGGGTGAAGCCGCTGGGCACCAGCCTGGTGCTGGCCTGTGCGGCCTCCGCCCTGTGGGCGGCGATCATCAGCCTGGGCACGCTGGCAGAATATCCGCCGATACACCTGATCCGCCTGGCCGAGCTGGTGCGCAACATTGCCTGGCTGTACTTCCTGCTGCAATTGCTGGGCCTGCAAACTGACGGCGCCACCCTGACCCTGCGCGGCCGGGACTGGCGCCCGCTGTTCCTGCTGGGAGCGGGCATTGCCCTCGGCCTGGTGCTGGTCCCCCTGACCCCGCTGGGCATCAGCCACGAGGTCGTACTGGGACTGTGGCTGCTGCTGGCGCTGGCGACCCTGCTGCTGGTGGAGCAGCTCTACCGCAACGCCACCCCGGCCGAGCGCTGGTCGCTGAAGTTCCTGTGCCTGGGGCTGGGCGCCATCGCCGCCTGGGACTTCTTCATGTATTCCGAGGCACTGCTGTTCCGGCAGCTGGACCCCGACCTGTGGCAAGCCCGGGGACTGGTGAGCGCGGTGGCAACCCCCCTGCGGGGGGTTGCCTTTGCCCGCTACAGCAGCTGGCGGGTGAAGCTGCAAGTTTCACGCCAGGTGGTGTTCCACACCGTCACGCTGATGGGCGCCGGGCTCTACCTTTTGGGCATGGCTGGAATCGGCTATTTCCTCAAGTTCATGGGTGGCACCTGGGGTG
>NZ_JAVKCQ010000016.1:0-14884 GCF_040222615.1 Haliea sp. | reverse complement strand
CGCTCGCGGTGCACACCGATGTCTCCGAGCCGGAAGCACTGGATCGGCTCGCGGCCCTGACTCGTGAAGCCTTCGGTGATGTCACCCTGCTGGTGAACAACGCCGGAATCGAAACCCTGGGCTATGTCTGGGAGTTGCCCGCGGCGCTGTGGGAAAGAACGCTGAATATCAACATTCACGGCGCGATCCACGGGGTGCGGGCATTCGTGCCGCGGATGCTGGAGTCGGGCAAGCGGGCCTGGATTGCCAACACCTCGTCCATCGGCGGCCTGGGTATCATGCCGATTCAGACATCCTATGTACTCAGCAAGCACGCTATCCTGTCCTTCAGCGAGTGCCTGTATCTGGAGATGCAGGTGAAGAAAGCGCCTATCCACGTTTCGGCGATCCTGCCGGGGCCGGTGACCACGCGCATCTTCGAGGACTCCGAAACCGGGGAGGACCCGGTCAACGCCCGGCACCGGGAGATCATGCGCCATATGCTGAAGTCTGAAGGCATTAGCGGCGATGAAGCCGCCGCGCGGATATTGCCGCAGATCGCCGGGGGCCGCTTCTGGGTATCCACCCACCCTGAGACGACCCGGGAGTTTGCCGAAAACCGGGCCCGACATCTGTCGGGGCTCTGCGATCCGGCGCTACCTCCCGAGGTGCTGGCGGGCCTGGGCGTGGCCTGAGCCGACGCCGCTGGCCAGACACCAGGTCAAACCCGGTTAATGATACTGCTCTGCAGCGGGCAGAAGGCGTGGCAGAGCTGAGTCTCCACCACCCACACTTGCGGGAATTCCGGGTCGAAGCGCCGGTCCACCCAGCCCCAGTGGTAAGGGTGTTGCAGGTACTCGCCCGCGAGGTCCTCAATGGCACTGTATTCCTGCTGCCAGACATGGGTCCAGCGGGAGCCCGGGCTGGTCACGCGCCCCAGGCGCCAATTGCGGATGCCGCGCATGTAGCCCGGCATTCCCAGTAACTCCTGCTCGAACGCCACCACCTCCGCCGGAGCGGTACCCGCGCGAGTGGTCAGCAACAGTGTGCGCCAGATACCGTCTCCCAGATCCGGTTCCCGCAAGCCGCTGCCAATGGTGTCATAGCCGACGACATCCGCGCTGGCAACGCCCGGGGCGCAGGTCAAGTCCAGCTCCAGCTGCGGGCCGGGTCGCCGCCATATCATGTCCACCGTGAAGTGCCCCGCGCCCCAGCAACCCTCCAGGTTGCGGCCGCAGTGCCAGGCTGCGAGGTCCGCTGCGCCGGCGAGCTGCTGGCGCAGGGCCTGTTCGATGGCGTCTGCGTCAGCACGCGGCTGCAGGGTGATCTGTGCTGTTGTCAATACGCTCATGGGGCCTCGAGGGGTTTCGGCAGCGGTTGCCCTGCGTCGGCCATGACATGGCGTCGGCGTTGCAGACAGAGGCTGTCCACTGTTGCCCAGAACGCGGGCACCTCGAGCCCGGCAGTGCCCCGCATCGTGTAGTAGCCCGTGGCGTCAGTGACTTCCCACAGTAGCCACAGGGTGTTGCTCTGGCCCTCCAGCTGTACCGGCGGGGAAACCCAGCGCCGGGACAGCGCCAGCGTATGGCGGGAAGGGAGCCCCGGCAGGTACTGGTCTTCCAGCAGCTGCAGCACCGTAGCAATGTCGCCGGGCCACAGGACGATCTCGTCCAGGATGTGTACTTCGCTCACAGGTACCTCACGTCATTGTTCCCGCTGCCAGACCAGCACTGCCCGACTGCCCTGCTCATTGACGGCGGCGGACAGGGTCAGGCGGTCGCCCTGCAGCCGGTAGTGGCGGGAAAACTCGCTGCCGGCCCAGGCCAGCACCGAAGCACCCCGGAGGTGATGGGTAACAAGACCCTGTGCCCTGTCCACCGTGTAGCGGCCAAAATAACTGGTATAGCAGGCATAGGACATGGCGAGGTCGGCGCTCAGTCCCGGCGGCAGTTGCTCTGGCTCTGGCAGACTGGCGCCAGGTTGCAGCAGATGTACCGACATATGCCCCGCGGCGCTATAGAGCAGGAGGCCTTCGGGGTGTTCGCCCATGGGGTGCACCACGCTGCCGTCTGCCTGCTGTAGCTCGTAGGCGCGCAGCAGCCAGCATCCCTGTAGCTGTTCTCCCTCATTCACATTGGTGCTCCTCGTCCTCCAGGTGGGCTGCCCGGCGCCGGGCAGGGTGACTGTTCAGTTCAGTCGAAGTCCGAAACATGTTCGTCCACCACGTACATTCGGGTGTGCGAGCGGTCCAGGAAGTTTTCCTCGTCCTCGGCGATACGCCCGCCGATCTCCGGCAGGGCGCTGAGCGCCATGGCCGCGTCATAGGCGGCCCGGTCCGCAAACCAGATCTCGGTGATGACATCGAAGTCCCGCTCCGCGGCTGCGGCATTGATATACGCCCCCTCCGGGCGGATAAAGTTGCGCCGGTAGCCGCAGATCTGCGGCAGCAGGCTGCGGATCAGCGGGACATGACGGCTTTCGTAATAGTCGATGAAGGCCTCGCGGGAGAGGCCCGGTTTGCACTTCAGCAGGGCGATCGATTTGTACATGCGGAATTATCCTGTTGCTTGTGGCTGGTCCGGCATTGCCAGCAGGGTTGTCCGCGAGTCTCGCTGCGCGCCTGGCTCCGGCCCGGGGTCTGCCAGCCGATCGGCCCCCGCGTTCAACCGGTTTCTGCCCGCACCGGAAACTGCTGGAAATAGAAGCTGAAGCGCTCCCGCAGGGCTGCCGGGTCCACGCCGAAATCGCCTTTCAGATCGTAGACCATCTTGCCTTCCTTGCCGCGCGGGTGGGCAGCAATAAATGCCTGCATTTCCGCCTTCGCCGCGGCCGTCAGCTCCACGCCCGCCACGGCATAGATTTTCGCCACCGTGGCCAGGTCATCCGCCATGAACTCGTGGAACAGGACATCGACGCTCTGGCTCCCGGGGAAACATGTCCTGTCCTGCACGCAGGCGCGCAGCAGATGTTCGATGCGATCACTCCAGTACTCGACGATGGCCCGGGTATCAATGCGCTTGCGGCTCATCCGGTAGCCGTAGGCGATCATGGTCACCGCCGACTGAATCACCGCCACCGGATCGCGATGGGTTATGACACAGGTCGCATCGGGAAAAACGGACTGTAGCACCGGCAGTTGCTCCAGGTGCTGCGGACACTTCAGCACCCAGCGTTCCGGACCCTGGCGCCACTGCAGCAGCTTGAGTACGTCGCGCATGTACTGGTAGTGGGGCGTCTGGTCATGCTGGTAGTAATGGTCGCGCCAACGCGGGCTGGGGGCGAGCCACTCGAAATTGTAGGATGCAAAGTCCGGACCCATCAGCTCCAGTTCTTCGTGGATGTGATCCGGGTGCATGGGGTGCATCGCCGCCAGCAGCGGAGTCACCTGCTGCATGCCCTCCCAGGCTTGCGCGCAGCGCCGATAGCGCGGGTCTCCGCCATCCTCAAGCAGGGGCTCCCCCGGCAGGGGACGCGGCTCGTAGGATTCCCACAGCGGCAGTGAGCGAAATCGGGTATCGGCGGCCAGCAGGTTGAGCAGGTGGGTGGTGCCGGAGCGGGGCAGCCCGGCGACAATAATGGGCCGGCGGATCTCCTGTGCCAGAATTTCGGGATGGCGCTGCCACTGGTCCTGCAGCAACAGGCGATTGCTGGCGTAGCGCACCAGGTAGCCGAACAGGTTGGCGCGCTGGCTGCCGGTCATATCGGGATCACTGCCCCATTCCTCCAGTAACAGGTGCAGGCGTTCACGAAAGTCCCGGGGACCGAAATCCGCAAGGCCGGTGCGCTGGCGGGCAGCCTCCAGCACCGCCGCCTCGCTGAAATCGATCTCCTGCTGTTCGCCGTAGCTGATTGCGGCGCGCTGGGCCGCGGTCAGTTCCGGGTGGGCAAGATCGTGAATGCGAATGGGTTCAGGCATGGGCTGCTTCAGTTCAAGTTATTGGCTCCGGCTTGCCAATCCGGGCTGGCGGACAGTATTCGGCTGGCGCTGCGGTATTCCTTGCAGTGTAATGCAAGCAGCAGGAAACAAGCAGACGGCGCGCTCTAAAGCCGGGTTTGTCCGTCAAAGTCCGTGGCAGGATTCAAGGAGTTGAACCGATGAAGTTTTGGCAATCCCTGGCGTGGTGTGAACCGGAGCAACTGGTGCCGGTGGCGCAATTCGCCGAGCAGCTGGGCTATGACGGCGTGCTCAATGCTGATCACGCCGTCTTTCCCGAGACAGTCAACGCCGCGTATCCCTATTCCGCTGACGGCAAGCCGCCGATGACCCCGGATTCGCCCTATCCGGATTGCTGGGTCAGCATTGCGTTCATGGCGGCAGTCACCTCCCGGCTGCGCCTGTCGACGTCAGTGTACGTGCTGCCACTGCGCAACCCTTTTGAGGTGGCCAAGGCGGCGGGTTCGCTGGCGATTTTCACCGGCAATCGCTTCGCCCTGGGGATCGGCGCGGGCTGGATGAAGGATGAGTTCGATATCTATGGCGTGGAATTCAGCGGTCGCGGCAAGCGCATGGACGATATGATTCAGGTCATGCGCAAGTTGTGGCAGGGAGGCATGGTAGAGCACGAGGGGCCTTACTACAGTTTCCCCCGGCTGTGCATCGAGCCGGCGCCGTCGCAGCAGGTGCCAATTCTGGTCGGAGGCGCCAATGCCGCAGCCCTGCAGCGAGCAGCGTTCCATGGCGAGGGCTGGCTGGGCGCGGGCAATGCCCCGGAAGAAGTGCCCGCCATCATGGCCAGGCTGCGCCAGTATCGTACCGAGGCGGGCCGCGGGTCGGAACCCTTTGAAACCATCGTCGGTCTTACCACGCCGCCGGACCTGGATACGTTCAGGCGGCTGGAAGAGCAGGGCATGACCGCCGGAGTGAATCTACCTTTCTCCTTTGCCCTGGGTAAGCGTTCCTCGCTGGACGACAAAAAGCGGTATATGGAAAGTTTCGCCAGGCAGTTTGTCCAGCCCCTGAGCTGACAGGATCAGAACGCGTCGGGAGCGTACAGCTCACGCAACAATTCGGGCGGGCTTTCACAGACTTCTGTCAGCACGTCAGCTTGCAGCTCAATGGCGGCAGGCGGAGACAGTCCTTGCAAGGCGCTGGCTTCTGCCGGAAGCCACAGGCTCAGTACTGCGTCGAACGGAAACCGGCCCTCGTCACTGGCGGCGTGGTTCTGGATGTAATCCACACTGACGCGCTGCAGCTCGTCGTGTGCCGCCGCCAACTGCCGCCCCCAGGCACTTGTCGCGTCACGAAAGGACGCGCTGTCTGTCGCTGCGTTCAGCATCAGCAGCTGCCGGCGGGTTCCCGCCGGGGCGATATCCCGTGCGCACCCCGAGAGCAGCTCTTCCTCGGCGCCGGCGGGGCGAATCAGGCCCTGGTCCATGAACCGCTTCTCGTCCGCGTCGAGGATTTCCCTGACGCGGCCACTGTGCACCCCGGCCACATCGACGCCATCGTCAAAGAAGAATTCGGTGAGAACGTCAAAGTCCACTTCGCCGACAGATGACAGGAGATGATTGCGCACGTATTTGCGAAAGGGGAAATAGCGGGCCCCCAGGCGGAAGTGGTTGTTTTCATAGTAAGCGCGGAACGCTGCACGGGTCGAGTCAGGGCGATGGGAGAGCAGGCAGACAGATTTCATGATAGTTCCTTATTCTGGCCCCGGTTGCAGGCTTGCTATCTTCAGGCGGGTCAGGTGAACGCGGCTGATTTTCCACTGTCCCTGGATGTTCCGGTTACGTGAATCCCCAGCGATTGTGCCACTGCCACGGGTTGAGCACAGCCCTCCTGGTCCAATCTGTTGGGCCAGGGAGCTATTCTGTTCGGACTGCCGGAGGACTTGAAGGAAACGCTAAACGCCAGTACCTGCGAAGGTTGTGGCGAAGGTTTCACGCAGATTGCGCTTGAGGATTTTGCCGGAGGGATTGCGCGGCAGATTTTCCACTACGTGCACTGCCTTGGGCACCTTGAAGCTGCCGAGGTTGGCGGCGCAGTGCCGTATGACAGCCTCAGGGTCCACATGGCTGCCGCTTCTGGGCACCACTACCGCGGTTACCGCCTCCACCCAGTGGGGGTGGGGCAGACCGATCACCGCCACCTCCGATACCTCCGGCAGTTGGTAGATCACTTCTTCCACTTCCCGGCTGG
The DNA here is from genome assembly GCF_040222615.1 of Haliea sp. Lineage (GTDB taxonomy): Bacteria > Pseudomonadota > Gammaproteobacteria > Pseudomonadales > Halieaceae > Haliea. The sequence continues at coordinate 8,766 of NZ_JAVKCQ010000016.1, read as the reverse complement.
ACACGTTTTCGCCACCGGTCTTGATCATGTCCTTCTTGCGATCGACGATGGTCAGGTAACCTTCGCTGTCCATGACCCCGAGGTCGCCGCTGTGGAACCAGCCGCCCTGGAAAGCCTCTGCGGTCCGCTCCGGATCGCGAAAGTACTCGCTGAGCAACTGGGGCGAGCGGTGCACTACTTCGCCAATCTCGCCCACGGCCACATCGTCTCCCTCGTCATCGACTACCCTGGTTTCCGTATACAGCGCCGGCCGGCCCGCGGATCCGGCCTTGCGCAGCTGGTCGGCGGGCTTGAGGATGGTGGCCATGGGTGCCATCTCGGTCTGGCCGTACAGATTCCAGAGGCGGATATTGGGCAGCCGTGCATGAATTTCCTTCATGACCTCCACCGGCATGATGGAGGCGCCGTAGTAGCCCTTGCGCAGTGCGCCGAGATCAGACCGGTCGAAATGCTCACTGCGCAGCAGGGATATCCAGACCGTGGGCGGGGCGAAGAACGAGCTCACCTGCTCGTCTGCCAGCAGGCGCAACAGGCCAGCGGGCGCATTGTCATCGGTGATGATATTGCGGCCACCGGCCTTGAGGGCCGGGCCAAGGAAACAGTCGAGCTGGGCGCAGTGGAACAGGGGGAGGGCGTGCAGGGTGGTGTCGTCCTCGGCGATTTCCGCATCGATCAGGCAGGCGCTGTATTGCCAGAGGATAGCGGCGTGGCTCAGCACCGCGCCTTTGGGTGCAGACTCGGTGCCACTGGTGTAGATGATCTGTGCCGGCGCATTGGCGTCAATGCCGGGATTGCCGGTATAGCTGCGACCGCGACACAGATCGCCGAAAGGCGTCATGCCCGCGGGTGTATCCGCGGCGCTGTCGCCCGGCAGCCAAACCAGTTGTTCTATCTCCGGGCAATCCTCCACGGCAGCCACCGCCTTGTCGCCCTCGGTGGCGCCCACGAACAGCAGGCGCGCTCCTGAATGCCCGAGGATATAGGCGGTCTCGCGCACATTGAGCATGAAATTCACCGGCACCAGAATGGCGCCGATGGCGGCAACGGCATAGCGCACCGCGGCGAAAGCGATCGAGTTGCGAGAGAGAATGGCTACCCGGTCCCCGGGCTCTATTCCCGACTCCGCCAGACTGCCGGCAATGCGCAGGCACAAGTCCCGGAACTCGCCATAGCTCAGGTCATGATCGCCCTGACGCAATGCGAGTTTCCCGGGATGGCGGCGGGCGCTGCGATGAAGCGTGTCGAAAAGGGTTTGGCGCGATAGCGTCTGCGTGTTCATTGCTGCTCTTGTCCTGAGGCGTTGCGAGCCCCGCTAACCGGGGTAGACGCAAGTGTACTACATGCTGTGATGGCCTCTTGCACGGCAGTTGCCCTGGTCGCCCATGGTGCGGCGAATGGCCCAGGTCACGGCACGGGCGGGGGACAGTATCTGGCGCGTCCAGGGCCGGACCCCGACCCCGAGCCTCAGAACAGTGATTTGGCGGCGCCCATGAGACCGCCCAGGCCGCCGACCGATTGCAGCAGGCTGCCGCCACTGCTTGCCTTGTCCATCAGCTGCGGCAGTACATCCGCCAGACCGCTGGCAGCTGTTTCGGTATCCGTGCCGACCTCACCGGCAAACTGCGCAACCTGGCTTTTACCCAGCAGGCCCAGAATGGTATCCGCGTTAATGGACGCATTTCCGCCGTCCCCCAGCCAGGAGTTGAGAATGCCGCCGAGCTCGCCGCTGGCAGCCATCTTGCTGGCCAGTCCGGCAAAATCCACGGAGCCCTTGCCATCACCCAGCAGCCTGGAGAGCGCGGAGGTGACGGTGCTGGAGTCCACGTTCAACCCCAGCTTCTCTGACAGCAGCTGCGCACCCAATTGCACTATATCCATGGTTTGTTTCCTTTAAGATTGAAGTGTTGATTCTTTAGTATAGCCGTTCCATGGCTGTTTTCCTCGCCCCCCACGTGACGTGCTCGTCGCTTCGGCGCAAAAGGCATTTGCAGCGGGCCCCGCATGTACTATGCTTTTCCCGGACCAAACTCAGGAGAGCGGCACTCATGGCTGGAAAATTTGACCTCAAGAAGAGCCCCAGCGGCAAGTTCATGTTCAACCTCAAATCGGGCAACGGCCAGATTATTCTCACCAGCCAGCTCTACGAGACCAGGGCGGCGGCCGAAAAGGGTATTGCCTCGGTGCGTAAAAATGCCCCCGACGACAAGCGCTATGAGCGCAAGAGCACGACGAAAGGCGAGCCCTATTTCGTGCTCAAGTCCGGCAACAGCCAGATTATTGGCAAGAGCGAGGCCTATTCCGGCACTGCAGCCATGGAGAACGGCATCGCTTCGGTGAAAAAGAACGGCCCGGACGCGGCAGTGGTGGACAGCAGCGCCTAGGCCTGTCCGGCTAAAGCACCATGTAGCACCTTTCCTGTCAGATCGATCGTGTGCATAAAGCCCCAGTCTTTATTCTGGCGCCGGTTCCGCGTCTCCCCGAGGTGCCGCGGTCGTACAGTCCGTTACAGAGGGTTGATAGCCACTTTCGGCGCCACTTTCTCAAAAAAATTGCGCAGGGTGCGCCAGCTGGTGTCCGCATCCAGTCCGCCTACCAGTGGGTGCAGAATATAGGCGTCGTTCGGCGCCAGTGAAGGCGCTTTTTCCAGCACGGCTTCCGGGCGCACCACCTGATAGGTACCCAGCGCCTTGAGTGCGTCCGTGTCCATCGCACTGCTGAACAGCATGTCCAGGTCGGTGCCGGTCTGCCAGCGGGCGTAGCAGTTGGTCTCGTACAGCGCACAGGGCGCGAGGCGCTCCCAGTCCTGTTCGGGGGTCTCGGAAACATAGAGAAAGGAGTGCGCCATCTCCGCCTGATAACGCGGCGTCTTGCCGAGTTTTTGGCACTCGGCGACGTAGATGTCATTCAGGTGCGGCATGCCGCCGATAAAGCCGTCGCCCTCCCGGGCCGCGCGCCGCGCCGCCGGGGCCGCGCTGCCGCCCATCATGATTGGCGGGTGCGGGGTTTGCAGCGGCCTGGGCGCAATGCGGGCGTTGCGCCCGCGGAAGCTGAAGGATTGTCCGCTCCAGGCCTGTTTCAGGGCCTGGACACCCTCATCCATCAGTGCGCCGCGCTGTTTCGGGTCGACGCCGAACATCTCCATCTCGGAACTGACATAACCGCCCAGCAGCAGCACTTCGGCGCGACCGCGGCTCAGGTGGTCGAGTACCGCCACATCTTCAGCCACCCGCAGGGGATCGCTGAAAGGCAGCAGCACGTTCACCTGCAGGCGCACATTGCGGGTAATGCGTGCCGCCGCCGCCGCGAGTACGCTGGGGCTGGGCAAGTAGCCGTCCTCGCTGCCGTGGTGTTCACAGAAGTTGATCGTGACCGGATAACCCTGGGCGTCGATCCAGGCGATCTGCTCCAGTGCCAGGTCGTACATGTCTGCCATGGACAGCTGCGTGGTTTCCGCGGGTGCGCGGCATTCATATTTGACGCAGAGAAAGGCCATTATGTTCTCCATCGTGGGGTGGCCGGCAAGCCGTTCCGGCGGCGTGTGCACGGGCGGCGCGCACCTGCTCCGGTAGTATTGGTTCCGGTTCACACTTCGTCGGGCACCTGGAAATATTTCTGGTAGCGCTGGAACAGCTGGCGCTTGCGTGCGTTCTCTTCCTGCTCGCCAATGCTGTACTGGTGGCGACCAAACTTGCCTTGCGGCTTTTGCCGGAGGTAGTTTGCCATCGCGCCAAGGGCGGCGGGCTCCGCTTCAAGCCCCATATCCCGGTACAGTGTTTCCAGTGCCGGCAGCGGTTGCTCCACCAGCTGCGCGTAAAGAAAGTTGTGTATCTGCTCCCCTGGTACTGCTGCCGTTTCCAGCAGCGTAACCACCGCGTCCAGCCTTGCGGCCCCCGCTTCCGGCGTCATCAGGTTCTCGAATGCGCTGGCGTCGAAGGCCTGGCTGCTGCGCATCCAGTACAGGGTGCCCAGCAGATTGGTGACCGACGCCTGGGCGACAATCGGGTCGCGGTGGGTGATTACTACCCGCGCGTCCGGAAAGGTGCGAAACAGTACCGGCAGGTTGCCGAGGTGGGACGGCGCCTTCAGCAACCAGTGCCGGCGCGGGTTGCGCCACTGCAGCAGCTTCAGCATGCGCCGGTAATAGCTGTAGGCGTAGTCCAGGTCCTGTTGATAGAACCACTTGTTGTAGCCTGGAATCTGATACTGACCGGGCAGGTTCTCGGTAAGGAAAGTACAGCTCATGGCGACGATGCATTCGTTGGGAATATTGGCTCCCATCTCGTGCATGGCGGCATAGGTCGGCACCACCCGGCTCCACTGGGTGACCAGGTGCTGGCAGCGTTCGATACGTGGGTCGCTGTTATAGCTTGCGGCTTCCGGCGGCGGGTAGGGAAACATCATCTCCCAATTGCGCGGTGAGCCGAACTGGCTGTCCTGGGCCAGCAGCTCGAACAGGATGGAGGTGCCGGCGCGGGGCAGGCCGGTGACGATGACCGGCTGCTCGATCACCTCATCCTCGATCTCCGGGTGTTGGGCATAGGCGGCCTCGATACCGAGCCGCGCCTCCAGCCAGCGCAGGATGTCGGAGCGGGTCATCAACCGCCCCAGCAGGTGCAGGTCAGCTTCCTCATCGAGGGCCTTGAGGAAGACGTGGAAACCCTCCAGCCACTGGTCGCTGCCAAAGTCGTCAAAGCCGGTGTTGTTGCGCGCCGTGGCCATCAGCTCCTCTGCCCGCAGGGGCACCAGGCTGCTGATATCCATGTGCCGGCCCTCGTCGATCACCTGCTTTACCCAATCGGGGCGGGGAGGTGGTGTCCAGCTGCTCATTGCGTTTGCCTCCGAGTGAAACGTCCCGACTTCAGGGCATGTACGCCCCGCCGCTGACCGAAATCAGCTGGCCGGTGATGTAGCCGGAGCGCTCCGAGGCCAGGAACAGGGCCAGCCAGGCAATGTCTTCCGGCCGCCCCAGGCGCGGGATGGGCAGGCCGCTCATGTTATAGAGTGTGCCTTCCTCCAGGGCTTTTTCCATGTCCCCCGGCTTGCCCATGGTGTCGAAGCCGAAGCGGTTCCAGAAACTGCCTTCGCCCACATCCTGCTCGGCATAGGGGACGATCCAGCCCGGGCAGATATTGTTGACCCGCACACCTTTGCCCGCCCACTCCCAGGCCAGACCCTTGCTGAAACTGTTGACGAAGCCTTTCACGCCGCCGTAGTGCACGACATTGGCCGCCGCTTCGCCGAGCAGCGATGAGTTGGAGGAGATGTTGATGATGCTGCCGCTGGTGCGGGACAACATGTTATCCGCCACTGCCTGGCAGCAGTTCACCACGCCGTCGACATTGAGCGCGATTTCCCAGCGCCGCGCCTCGGCGTCCAGTTGGTCGAAGTCCGCGGGCTGGGCAACGCCGCCGGCGTTGTTCACCAGCACATCCACCGGGCCGAACTCGGCGTTGGTGCGCGCGACCATGGCGTCAACGCTGGCCCGGTCAGTGACGTCGGTTTTTACCGCCAGTACGCGACCGGGCAGGCCCAGGTCAACCGCTTCCGCCGCCAGTTTTTCGCCGGTGACGACATCCCGCGATGCGCTGACCACATTCAGGCCCTCGCGGGCGAATTCCAGCACCAGGCCGCGGCCGATGCCGCCGCTGCCGCCGGTGATGATGGCGGTCTTGCCTTGCAGTTGCAGATCCATCTTATGCCCTCGTTCAATCCCGTAATGTCGTCAGCTCTTTAGTGAACAGGAGTTGCCGTAGCCGTGACGGTGCCGGCGCTCCTTCCGTGTTGAATGGCCCTAGACGCCGAAGCGCTGGATCACCCCGCGGCGGCGGGTGGCGATCTGTTCCGCGCGCTCTGCGCTGGTGACCTTCTGTACCGCGGGCGGCAGCTGCTGGTCCAGTTGCGTCAGTTTCACCTGGGCAGCGTGTGGAATCGGGTAGCGGTCCGCCTGCATCCAGCGCACAGTGACATAGCCCTCGTTGAATCCTGCGGGATCCAGCCAGTTGGCGTGGCCGGTATCCACGTGCGCGATCACCAGGATCAGCTCCCCGTCTTCTTCCAGCTGCGCGTAGTGGCAGTTGGTGTTGCTGAGAATGCTGCGGTAGTCCATGGAGCACCACCAGTAGTTGCCGAACTCCACCGCCCAGTAATGCGCCTGCGGCGGCGTCACGCGGATGATGATTGCCTCGTCCGCGGGCAGTTGCCAGTAGGCGATAAGCGGCTCGCCACCGGGGGTGGCATCAATGGCGTTGTCATCGAGCTGGCGGTAGGAGAGGAAGGTGTTTGGCCGCGCCTTCCAGCGTTCGATCATGTCCGCCCAGTAGGTGAGCGAATCCCCGACCCAGCGCGACACGGCGTCCAGGCCCTGCGCCAGCCGGTCGGGGCCCATCACCGGTTTGGGCGCCGCGGCGCCGCTGATGCGCTCGATCCCGGCGTGCATGGGGCGCTCGGTTTCCCAGTCGGCAAAGAACTGGCGGAAGGTCACCCGGAAGGTGTCGGGGGAGGTTTGCAGCCAGTTGCCGGGATGCGGGTCTGGGCTGCAGATCAGCTCGAAACTGCCGTCCGGCTCTACCTGCAAATCCTGGCCGAAGAGCGCGTGGGCAACGCCGCCGCCCCAGGGCGTATTGCCGGTTTCCACGGCGGTAACCGCGAAATAGCGCGCGCTGCCGCGGTTGCCGCTGATACGGTAGGTGTCGGTGCCATTGATGGGAGCGCCGACGTAGACCGCGTCAGGATTGTCACCGCCCTGCTTGCGGATCGGGTCGAAATAGTGCAGAAGCTCCGGGTGCAGGGGGTCGTCGTTTTCCAGGAAGAACTGCATGCCGAGGCCAATGTTCTGGGCCAGACAGCGGAAGCCTGCGCTGCGGCTCAGGTCTCCGACCGGAACGCCATCGCGAAAGGGGAGGCGCCCGGCGGCCTTGAGCTGGTCGCAGAACTGGTCCCAGGCCTGCAGAAGCTGCTGGTCCCGGGCATCGCGGTCCAGGTTGCTCACGCTGTCACTCCTGTTGTTATTGTCGGGTGGGTCATCGTGAGCTGTGCGGGCGCCGTTGACAAGAAGGTGGGCGGTAAATGCCCCGGCCCTGGTCTACATCTTTAGTCCATAGCGTCTGTTGCCTGCTGTCGCGCTGTTGCAAAGTCATGCCCTGCACTACCGTTTGTCACGGGCTCGGGCAAATCCGGAGCCTGGATGTGCTTGCCATGAGAGGACGGGAGAACGACATGCAGGGAAGACTGCAGGAAAAAGCCATTATTGTTGTCGGTTCGGGCACCGGCATTGGTGCCGCGACCGTAAAACAACTCGCGATGGAGGGAGCGCATGTCTGTGCCGCGGACATCAACATCGAGGCCGCAAACAGGGTCGCGGAGGAGATCACTGCCGCCGGTGGCCGGGCGTTCGCCGTCCATGTCGACATCGCGGACGAGACCTCGGTCAACGAAGCTGTCAGTCTGGCAGTCGCCCAGCTGGGCGGCCTCGATGGTGCCCATGTCAACGCCGCGGACCTCCGGGTCATCTTCGATGACAGCGATGCCCTGGCCGAAGACCTGGCAGTGTTTGATCGCACCCTGCAGGTGAATCTGCGCGGCCACCTGTTGTGCACGCGGGCGGTACTGCCCCACCTCCTGCAACGGGGTCAGGGGGCCATTGTCTACACCAGTTCCAGTGCCGCGGATGTGGGGGAAAGTACCCGCCCGGCCTACGCCGTTGCCAAAAGCGGGCTCAATGCCCTGATGCGTCATGTCGCCTCGCGCTGGGGGCGGGAGGGCATCACCGCCAATTGCGTGGCGCCCGGGTTCGTGTTCACGCCGGAGATGCAGGCCAGCGGCCAGCTGCCCCAGGAACTGCTGGACGGTATGCTGGCAAGGGTTCCCGGCATCCGCCTCGGCGAGGTCGAGGACATTGCCGCGGTCGTCGCCCTGCTGTTGTCGGAGCAGGGTCGCTGGATCAACGGCCAGGTCTATAACGTCAACGGCGGGGCGCTGATGCGCTGATTGCGCCGCCGCGACTGCGACGGCGAAGTGGAGCGCGCCCGGCTAGTTTGCGCTCAGTTTTTTCGCAACGTCGGCCACATGGCTGCCCTGGAAACGCGCCATGGCCAGCTCCTTCGTTGAAGGGATACGAGAGCCGTCAGCGCCGGCGATGGTGGCAGCACCCAGCGGAGAGCCGCCCCGGACTTCGGAAATATCCGACGTTTCCGGAATGGCGTAGGGCAGGCCCACCACGATCATGCCATGGTGGAACAGGGTGGTATGGAATGACTGTATGGTGGTTTCGTTGCCGCCTCCAGTGCCGGTGCTGGTAAACACGCTGCCGACCTTGCCCACCAGAGCCCCTTGAGCCCACAATCCGCCAGTCTGGTCGAGGAAGTTGCGCATCTGGCTGGCCATGTTGCCGAAGCGGGTAGGGGTGCCAAAGATGATGGCATCGTAGTTCGCCAGTTCTTCCGGCATGGCGAGCGGCGCCGCCTGCTCGAGTTTGATCCCGGCGCGACGGGCGGAATCCTCCGGGACCAGCTCGGGCACGCGTTTGAGAGTGACCTCAACGCCGTCCACCGATGCCGCGCCTGCGGCGATGGCTTCGGCCATGGTTTCGATATGACCGTAGGACGAATAATACAAAACCAGTACTTTGCTCATGGAGATGCCCCTTTCTTGAAGTGGGTGTAAAAAACAGGGTTCAGACTTTTCCCAGCTTGCGGTCCACGGCGAAGGCTCCGCCGCCATTAATCAGCAGGGCCGCAGAGATCGCCAGCAGGGTCAGGCCGAACTCGT
>NZ_JAVKCQ010000015.1:0-16869 GCF_040222615.1 Haliea sp. | reverse complement strand
ACTGGGAGCTGGTGGGCAAGAAGGAGCTGTACATCCCGTACAACGCCTACGCCCTGCGTCGCGGTGACCTGAAGTACACCGATATCATCAAGCCCGGCCACATGGACCCGCAGTACCTGCGCTATGAACTGCACCGGGTCTGGGTAGTCGAGGCCACGCTCAAGGAAGATGCACGGCACATCTATGCCCGGCGCACCTTCTATGTCGACGAGGACACCTGGCAGATCGCCGTGGTGGACCACTACGACGGCCGCGGCGAGTTGTGGAAGATGAAGGAGGGGCACAAGGTTGAGCACTACCAGGTGAAAGTGCCCTGGATTGCGGCGGAAGCCCTGCACGACCTGATCTCCGGTCGCTATGTGGTCATTGGCCTGGACAACGAGGAGAGCGGTTACCAGTACGACTTCGACTACGTCGGTGACTTCGAGGACTTCACCCCGGCCGCCCTGCGTCGAGCCGGCCGGCGCTAGGGCCTCCGCCATGGCTTATCTGAGTGCTCTGGCGCGGTCCCTGGGCCTGGCCACCATTGCCGTCTGTTTCCTCCTGCCCGCGCAGCTGCGGGCAGCGGAGGACTTCGCCTTCCTGCCCGCGGTGACCTTCGACGACCCCACCCGTATGCAGCTGCTGGATATCACCCGTGCGGGCGACCGCCTGGTGGCCGCTGGTGAGCGCGGGGTAATCATTGTCAGCGACGATGACGGCGGCAGCTGGCGCCAGGCCTCGGTGCCGGTCAGCGTCACGCTGACCTCGCTGCACTTCCCGCAGCCGCAGCTGGGCTGGGCCGTGGGCCACTCCGGCGTCATTCTCCACAGCAGCGATGGCGGCGACAGCTGGACCCTGCAGTTCGACGGCAATGCGGCCAACCGCAAGTATCTCGCGTGGGCGCAACAGCGGGTAGAGGAACTGGAACCGGCGCTGGCTGAGACAGAGGACGACGCGGCGCTCGAGGAGCTGGAGTTCGCGCTGGAAGAGGCCAGTTTCGCAGTGGAGGACGCCACGGATGCCATTGATACCGGCCCCGCGGACCCGTTCCTCGATGTCATGTTCCTGAATGCCAGCACCGGCTTCGCGGTGGGGGCCTACGGCATGTTGTATCGCACTGACAACGGCGGCAGTGACTGGGAAATCGCCATCGGCGGGATCGACAACCCGGACCGTTTTCACTATTACGCGCTGGCGGTGGATGCCGGCGGTCGCCTTTATCTCAGCGGCGAAGCCGGGCTGTTGTACTACTCCAGCGATAGCGGTAACAGCTGGGAGCGGGTCGAAGACCTCTACGACGGCACGCTGTTTGGCGTTGCGGCGCAGGGGGATCAGCTCTACGCCTACGGCCTGCGCGGCCACGTATTTCGTTCCGCGGACGGCGGCGTGAGCTGGGAGGAGGTCGACAATCCGGAGCGCTACAGCCTGTACGGCGGCACCCGGCTGGCGGACGGCCGGGTCCTGATGGTGGGCTCCGGTGGCCTGGTCCTCGCCAGCGTTGAAGGCGGCGGTGTCCGCGGCTGGCGCCATCCGTCCCGTTCCAGCCTGTCTTCGGCGGTCACTGCCGCCAGCGGCGATATCCTGCTGGTGGGCATGGCCGGGTTGTTACCCCTGAGTGAGGCAGAATCCCTGTGACCGACCACGAAAGTACCCGGGAAGAACCGGAAGACGGCAAGCTGCGACCACTGCTGGGCACCGTGCTGATGGGGGCGCGCCTGCCCCTGATCCTGCTGTTTGCGCTGGCGACGGTGTTCTTTGCCTGGCAGGCCAGCCAGCTCAAGCCGGATGCCAGCTTCGAGAAGATGCTGCCGATATCGCACCCGTTCATCCAGAACTTCCTCTACCGTCAGGATGATCTCAAGGGGCTGGGCAACTCGGTACGCATAATTGTCGAGACCCGCGAGGGCGACATCTTCAGCGCTGAATTCCAGGACCTGCTGCAGCGCATCACCGACGAAGTGTTCTATATCAACGGCGTCGACCGCTCTGCGCTGCAGTCCCTGTGGACCCCCAATACCCGCTGGATGGAAGTCACCGAGGAGGGCTTCGTCGGCGGCGCGGTCATTCCCGATGACTACGACGGCAGCGAGCGGGCGCTGACAGCGCTGCGCGAGAACGTCCTCAAATCGGGCCAGATAGGGCGTATTGTCGCCAACAATTTCAAGTCCACCATCATCGTTGCACCCCTGATCGAGACCGACCCGACCACCGGCGAACGGCTGGACTACGCCCGCTTTTCCCGGGACCTCGAGGAGCTGGTCCGGGACAAATACAGTTCGGACACCATCAACATCCGCATCACCGGCTTCGCCAAGCTGATCGGCGACCTGATCGAAGGCGCTACGCTGGTGGGGCTGTTTTTCCTGGTGGCGTTTGCGATTACCGCGGTGATGCTGTTCATCTACTCCCGCTGCGGCTGGCTCACCTCCGCCGCGCTGCTCTGTTCCACGGTGGCCGTGGTCTGGCAAATGGGCCTGCTCAAGCTCATGGGCATGGGGCTGGATCCGTATTCGATGCTGGTGCCGTTCCTGGTATTCGCGGTGGGTGTCAGCCACTCGGTCCAGATCATCAATCGCTTCGGCAATTTCATTTATCACAAGGTGTCGCGGATCGAAGCGGCGCGGCTGACCTTCATACGCCTGTCCAAGCCGGGCTTTGTGGCGCTGGTGAGCGACGGCGTGGGCTTTTTCACCCTGCGGGTGATCGACATCCCGGTGATCCAGGAACTGGCGGTGGTGGCTGCCACCGGGATTGCCGTACTGGTATTGACCAACCTGCTCCTGCTGCCCCTGGTGCTGACCTTTACCGGCATTTCCGACCGCTGTGTCAGCTACCGCTCCGCCAAGGAAAACAGCCGCTTCAGCCACTGGCGCCTGCTGGCGAAGACTACCCGCCGGGGACCGGCGATTACCATCCTCGCGGTGTGCGCGGTGATGTTTGCCGGCGGCCTCTACTACGGCCAGTTCCAGAAGATCGGTGACCTCGACCCGGGTGCGCCGGAATTGCGCCCCGATTCCCGCTACAACAAGGACAATGCCTTTCTCACCCGCAATTATTCCACCAGTACCGACGTGTTCGTGGTGATGGCGAGCACCGGCGTGCAGCAGTGCGGCAGTTACGAGTTCGTGTCGGCGGTGAACTATTTCCAGGGCGTGATGGAGACCGTGCCCGGGGTGCAGTCCGCCATGTCCCTGGTCGATGTGTCCAAGCTGGCCATCCAGGGCATGAACGAGGGCAGCCCGAAGTGGCATGAAACCAGTCGCAATCGCTATATTCTCAACAATTCCCTGAGCAGCGCACCCAATATGCTGCGCAATACCGACTGCTCCATGGCCCCTGTCATCCTGTTCCTGGATGATCACAAGGCCGACACCCTGGACGGCGTGGTCGCCGAGGTGGCGCAGTTCGCCGACACCTACAACAGTGACGATCTCCAGTTTGAAATGGCCGCGGGCAATGCCGGGGTCGAGGCCGCGACCAATATCGTCATCCGCGATGCCCAGATCAAGATGCTGCTGTGGGTATACGGTGTGGTGATTGCGCTGTGCCTGCTCAACTTCCGCTCCCTGCGCATTACCGCCTGCATCATCGTCCCGCTGATGCTGACCTCGGTGCTGGGCCAGGCCCTGATGGCGGCGCTGGGTATTGGCGTCAAGGTCGCCACTTTGCCGGTGATCGCCCTGGGCGTGGGCATCGGGGTGGACTACGGTATCTACATCTACTCTTCGCTACAGTCCTATCTGCGTCACGGCGAGTCGCTGGAGAACGCCTATTTCTACGCCCTGAAGTCCAGCGGTACGGCGGTGGCATTTACCGGCCTCACCCTGGCGGTTGGCGTCGGTACCTGGATGTTCTCGCCGATCAAGTTCCAGGCCGACATGGGCCTGATGCTGACCTTCATGTTCTTCTGGAACATGGTGGGGGCGCTGCTGTTCCTGCCCGCCCTGGCCTGGCTGCTGTCGCCCCGCGGCAGCAAGGCCTAGCGGCCGGCGGCGGTCACTCCCGGACCCGATAGGCCAGCAGCAGGTTGCCCGGCAGCTGGCCAAACATGCTGTAGCCGGACTGCACGTACAGCCAGCCATCGGCCACCACCTGGCCGCCCACATCGATTGCGCCACCGTGGCCGGCGAGGCCGTTACTGGCAGTGACCGGTACCGCCGTCGCTGTTTCCCACAACACTTCGCCCGTGGCCAGGTCGAAAGCCCGAACCCGGCCATCGAGGCCGGCACTGAAGGCCAGTTCCGGGGTCACCGTGGGGGCGGCAGAGAGCCCGTAGTAGAACGAACACCGGTACTGTTCCTGCAGCGGCTGGCCGCCACCGGCGCGGACCTGGGCCAGGCCCACCAGGGGCCGGTGCTGGTTGGGGAAGTCGCAGCCGCGGCTGACCGGATGCTGCCACGCCAGGGCGCCGGTAGTGATATCCACGGCGTACAGGCCGGGCGCGGGCGTATAGCCGGGTGTGTCCCGCTCCGGATCGGCAACGGGTGCGACCAGGCGTGTACCAGAGAGGCCCATGCCCCAGTGGATACCGCCGTTGGTGGTGCCCTGGCTGATCCGCCGCGACCACAGGCGCTCTCCCGCGGCGCCAACAGGATCGGGATTGAGGGCGTGGATCGCCCCCGATTTTTGCCCCGCGAGCAGCAGCTGACCACCGTCGGGGAGATCCGCGATGATCACCGAGGCGCCGAAATCGAAGTCCGGTCCCGGCTGCTTCGGGCAGTTGGCGCCCGCGTTCTGGCAGGCCGCATTCCAGACATCGTCGGCGGTGGCCTGGAAAATCCACGCCGGTTCGCCACTGTCCAGATCCAGGGCGACGATGGCGTCGCTGGTGCCGGTGGCGGGGCGCGACAGGTTCTGGCCGGTACCGATATAGAGCCGGTTGCGGGCAGTGTCGATGGCCGGAGTGGTCCACACCACGGCGCCCGACGGCCCGTACTGGTCGACGCCGTCCGCGTTCTGGCCCTGCAGGGTGGCATCGGCTGTGGCGTGCCACGCCCACAGCTGCTTGCCGCTGCGGGCGTCCAGGGCCAGCACCGCACCGTGGGAGCGGCAGCAGGTGTAGTCGGGGCTGCCCGCCACCGCAACCTCGTAGGAGGACACCGGCACATACAGGCGGTCGTTGTGGAAACTGATGGAGCCGGTGACCACCGAGGTGTCGAATACCCGGGCCGAGCCCTGCCACACCGTGTCCAGGGTCTCCGGGTCCAGGGCGAACAGATTGGCCAGCGAATCGGCGAACACCAGCAGGCGACGGCCGTCTGTCAGCTCTGCCACCGTGATCGCGGAGCGCACACCGGCCAATATCTCGGTATGCCCGCGCAGGCAGCCGCTGTTGCGGTCCAGCGCATAGAGCATGCCGGCGCGATCACCCAGGTACAGGGTGTCGCCGATAATTGCCGGCTGGGAGCGCATGTCCGTGACCCGCGGCAGGGCCAGGCTCCAGGCCAATTCCAGGGAGCCGACGTTGCTGCGGTCAATGCCGGCCGCCTCGGTGTCCAGGAAGCGCCGGTTGTCCGGCCCCAGGCCCCAGTGGCCAACGCGCACAGGACGCTCGCCGGTGTCGGTTGCCTCGCAGGCAATCCCGTCCATCCAGTCGTATACGCCCTCTGCGGAATCGGTCAGGTAGATACCGATCAGCCCCCTCTGCTGTTTGCTCAGGTGAGCCGCCATGGGCTGCATCTTGCCGAACTCCAGGGACACCATGATGCCCTCCCGCGAGAGATTGCCCAGGGCCTGGCGGGTGGGCGCCTTCATCGCCGGATTCTCGTGGCACTCGGCGCAGTGCCGCTGGTACAGGCGGCCACCGAGCCAGGCCAGCGGCAGTTTGTCGGCGTGGCGCATGGCCAGGGTTTCCACGGTTCGCGCCGGGTGCTGGAACAGGCCCTCGCTGCCGAGCCAGGCGGCGATGCCGGCGCTCAGCAGCAATATGGCAAGCAGGGTCTTTTTCATTGTGGGAGCCCGAATGCGTAGAGATAGTCGCCGCTGCCGCGGTTGAACATGGCGTGGCCGCCGGCGTTGATCACCAGGTACTGGCGGCCGCGATAGCTGTAGGTCATGGGGGTGGCGGTGGCGTCCACCGGCAGGGTATGGCGCCAGAGGGTGGCGCCGTTGGCGCTATCGAAGGCGCGGATCTGCCGGTCCATGGTGGCGCCGATAAAGAACAGGCCGCCCGCCGTGGCGATGCCGCCACCCAGGTTCGGTGTGCCCCACTCGATGTGCAGCGGCGCCCTGACCGGGCCCATTTCATGCACGGAGCCCAGCGCCGTTTCCCAGAGGATGCGCCCGCCGTACAGGTCCACTGCCAGCAGTTTGCCCCAGGGTGGCGGGTTGCAGGGCAGGCCGAGGAAGGATTGCAGGCTCTCTATCTCAATCGCGTAGGGCGTCCCCGCCATCGGCACCCGAAACCGCTTGCCGGCAGTCGGCAGCTCCCGCCCACCGGGGTCATCGGCAACCGGAACCAGTCGGCCGGTAAATGCCACATTGTTGACGTTGACCAGCAGCACACCCCGCCCGGGAAGCAGCGCGCCGCCGCCCCAGTTGGGCCCGCCCAGACTGCCCGGATACATCAGGGTCCGGGTCTCGCTGAGCGGGGTGAACAGGCCCAGGTTGTGCAGCGCCGCCAGCTGGCGTCGACAGTGACCGCGATCCAGCGGTGTCAGTCCCCAGGCATCACCGGGCATCAGGAAGCCGTCCAGCAGGGGTGGCGGAGCGATGGGTTTGGGCTGGGTACGCGCGGTGATCTCTCCGGGAATCTGCGATGGGGGCACGGGTTGTTCGGTGATTTCCCACAGGGATGTCCCCGTGAGCCGGTTGAGCACGAACACGAAGCCCTGTTTGGTCACCTGCGCCAGCGCGGGTACCCGTGCGCCGTCGCGCTGCCAGTCGAACAGGATCGGCTGGGCCGGAGTATCGTAGTCCCAGAGATCGTGGCGCACATGCTGGAAGTGCCAGCGCACGGCGCCGCTGCCAAGCTCCAGGGCGACCACACTGTTGGCGTACAGATTGTCGCCCGGGCGGGCGGCGCCGTAATAGTCGGGAGACGGTGCGCTGGTGGGCAGGTACACCAGGCCATGCTCCGCATCCACCGACATCGGTGCCCAGACATTGGCGCTGCCGCTGTCGGGGTGACCCGCCAGGGGATCGAACTGCCACAGGGGAGCCCCGCTGTGGCTGGCGAACGCCTGCACCACGCCCCGCGGGGTGGTGGCACGGGTGAAGTCGATCACTGTGGACCCGGTGACCACCACGCCATTGGCAATCACCGGTGCGGATGAATTGCTGATCTCCCCCGGGGCCTGGCCGCTGCTGCCATACAATGCCACCCGGCCGTTGTCACCGAAGCCGCTACAGGGTTTGCCGTCGACGGCGTCGATAGCCCACAGCTGACGGTCGTGGGTGGCCAGGAACAGGCGCTGTCGGCAGTGTTCGCCGGCGGCGGTCTCCCGGTCCTCGGCGTAGCTGACGCCCCGGCAGCGGAAAGGGCGATCGCCGCCGCGGTCGATTCCGGGATCGAAATCCCAGCGCTGCACGCCGCTGCCGGGGTCCAGGGCAATGACGCGGTTGAAGGGAGTGCAGTACACCAGGCTGGCGCCCGCAGCCTCGGGCAGCAGAATGGGCGTGCTCTGGGCGGAGGTCTGTGCCATGGCCGCGCCGAAGGTTTCGCTGTCGCCGCTGCGGAACGCCCAGGCGACCTGCAGCTGCGCCACGTTGTCGCGGGTGATCTGGTCCAGAGGGCTGTAGTGGCTGCCGCCGGCATCTCCGCCGTAGACCGGCCAGTCGCTGGCCGCGACGCTGCCGGCACACAGCGCCAGCAACAGCCATCGAAAACCCGCGCCGGCCAAGGTCATTACTCCGCCAGCGGGGTGATGCGCAGCAGCGTTGGTACGCCGCCCTCGGTTTGCCAGGTGGGGAAATGGGAGTTGCTGGTGTAGATGGCGCCGCTGTCATCGGCCACTTCGATATCCCGGGTAAAGAAGCGCTGCCGCGGCATCGGGTACACCCGCCAGCGCTCGCTGGCGATGTCGAAACTCATGATGGTGTCGGACTGGTTGCCGTTGACCCACACCGTGCCCCGTTCGCGGTCGACGTTGAGGGCGTAGGGAATCTCGTTGCGTACCGGCAGCGGATAGTCTGTGAAAGTGTCGCTGGCCGGGTCGTACTGCACCAGCAGGGAGTCCTGGAAAGCCACGATCCACAGCTTGCCGTCGGCATCGGCCCGCAGCCGCCGCGGTCCCTCGAAAGGAAAGTCGATCATGGTGACCTCGTCGGTCGCGGGATCAATGACCGCCAGGTCGTTGGCGTAGAGCCGCGCTACCCAGACCCGGCCGTCCGGCGCCACGTCAATGCCGTACGGCATTGGCAGGCCCGTGCCCTCCCGGTCCGGCGCCGGTTGCGGGCGCCGCTCCGGATCCATCCAGAAGATGAACGGCAGCACTTTCAGCACCAGCCATTCGCGGATGCTGCGCGCGGGCAGGTCGTAGAGGGTGAACTCGCCGCTGTCGCGGTCGAAGCGCGCGACCTGGGAGGACAGGGCCAGGGTAAACCAGACCCGGTCCTGGTCATCGGTACGAATGGTGTGGGGGTAGTAGCCCGCGTCCATCTCGTGAATGGTGAAGGCCTTGGTTTCGGGATTGAATTCCAGCAGCGCCTGCTGCATGGACGGGGTGATGAAAATATTGCCGTCGCGCTTCGAGTAGGCGAAGGAGTGGACGCCCATGGTGTTGTCCATCTTGGGAAACACGGTGAAGCGGTTGCCGAGAATGCCGCCGGTGGTGTCGCCGTCACGGTGCGGCACCTTGTATACGGTGTAGTCGCCGGTGTCCGGATTGACCTCGTAGATCCGGTCGAAAAGGTTGTCACCCACGTAGACAAAACCATTGGGGTGCAACAGGAAGTCATGCATTTGCGAGAAGCCGTCGCCAATGGGCCACTCGGTTATCTCGTAGTCTGCGAGGTAGGGGTCCCAGGGCCGCGGTTCGGGCACCTGCTGCGGGTTCTCGCGCAGTTCCCGCAGTTCCCGCTGCAGCAGCTCCGCAATGCGCTGGTGGTCCTCTGCCGGCAGCCGCGCGCCGTAGCTGTTCATGCGCTCGAACACGCCGAGCCACTGTTCCACCGTGCGCTCGTTGCGCATGAAGGGCGAGGCCTGCTGGTGACAGAAGGCACAGTTGAGCTGGAAGGTTTTCTTCAACCCGGCGTCGCCACCGAATCGCAGCTGCGACAGCCAGACATTGGAGGGAAAGCTGGCGATGTATTGTTCCCGCGACATGGGCTGCAGCACCACTTCGGTAGGGCCTTCGCCGGCAGGTGCCGAGAGGGTCGCGTCGATAAAACCCCGGGCGCGTACGCGGATACTGTGGGCGTCAAGGGGGGCTGCAAAACTGGCCCGGCCAGCGGCATCGGTGAAGCGGGTGAGCGTGACCGCCGCGCGATTGGTGACGCCGTGGGGCGGGTACCCCATGTCGCCGAGGGTGACCTCCGGGGCTGCCAGGGGACTGGCGGTGACCATGGCCGGGCTGACGGGCTCGCCGGCGGCATCGGTAACCAGGAAGTCCGCCGCGTGACTGCCGCTGGAAGCCAGTAGCAACAGTGTCAGCCAGGATTGCTTTATGGTCATTATTCGCACCTTTGCAGAGCAGGGGTGCTTTGTAGCATTTTTGGCGTTTTGCTACAAAGCGGGATATGTCTTTGCAGCTCAGTTAAAGTATTGGCAGAAATGCCGGCCTGATCCCGGTGGTAGCGGCCTGCACCGCATGACTCTATACTCACAGCTGTTCGCGACCAAACAGCGGGCAGGTGTAACAGGCGAGGGTGTGCAGATTGGAAGACAGGAACAAAACGCAGGATTCGTCAACCGATGACGGCGTGGGTGTGCCTGACGCTGACGCCACCGAGATCAACCCGGAAGGGTCGCTGCCCGGTGAACGGGAAGCACCATCCCAGTCTCCCCCGGGTGATTACACGGAGTACCAGAGCGCCACCCAGACGTCGACCGGCTTCGACAAGGCCCGCCAGCTGGCGCAGAAGGCGCGCTCGGAGAGTGGCCGCCTGCTGAAGAAGCGCTTTGTCCTGGAGGATGTGCTGGGGGAGGGGGGCATGGGCCTGGTGTACAAGGCCCGCGACCTGCGCAAGGTTGAAGCGGAAGATCGCAACCCTTATATCGCAGTCAAAGTGCTGGGACAGAATTTCAAGGACCATCCCCAGGCTTTCGTCTCTCTGCAGCAGGAAGCAGTGAAGTCGCAGAAGCTGGCGCACCCGAACATCGTTACCGTGCATGACTTTGACCGCGACGGCAACACGATCTTCATGACCATGGAGCTGTTGAAGGGCGATCCCCTGGACAGTCTGTTGCAGCTGGAAGCCCCGTTCAGCAAGGAAGTGGCCATGCGCTACTTCAACGATCTCTGCTCGGGCCTGGACTATGCCCACAAGCGCGGCCTGATCCATTCCGACTTCAAGCCCGGCAACATTTTTGTCACTACCGGCGGCACGGTCAAGATCCTCGATTTCGGTATCGCCCGCGCCGCCAACAAGAGCGCGGTCAGTCACGACTACGACGCCGGTGACCTGGGTGCGCTGACCCCCGCCTACGCCACCGTGGAGATGGCCCGGGGAGAGCCGCCCAGTTTCAGCGATGATGTCTATGCCCTGGCCTGCGTGCTCTACATCATGCTGACCGGTGAACACCCCTATGGCCGCAAGAGCGCCGCGGATGCGCTGGCGGAGCACCTCAAGCCGCCTCGTCCTGCGGTACTCAACAATCGTGAATGGCAGGCGCTGAGCGCCGCCCTGAATCCGGAGAAGAGCCGGCGCCCGGCCACTATCGACGCCTTTCGCAATGCGATGCTGCCACCGAAACGCGGCGGGAGTCTGAAGGGGATTGTGGCGCTGGGGCTGGTGTTGGTCGTCGCCGGGGGCTGGTTTGGTTACCAGCAAATGCAAGCCGGGCAGGAGCAACAGCGGGTTATCGACACCCGGATGCAGGCCGCCAAGGACTGCTTTTACAGCCAGGACTACAAGTGCACCATCGAAAACGCGCTGGTAGTGCGCAATTTGGCACCACAGCACCCCGAAGCGGGCCAGTTGCTGGCGGCGGCAGAGAGTGCCCAGGCGGAGGCGCAGCAGGAGCAACTGGTCAGCACCCGCCTCGCGGACGCCGAGGCCTGCTTTGACGCGGGTGATTACGCCTGCGCCGGCAGCCGGCTGCGCGCCCTGCTGGACCTGGTGCCGGGCCAGGCACAGGCCACTCTGCTGCTGCAGCGGGTCGAGCGGGAGCTTGCCCGCCAGACCATTGCCGGGCACCTGCAGGCTGCGCGCAGCTGCGTTGACGGCGGTGACATTGATTGCGCGCGTGTTGCCCTTGCCAGTGCCCGCGAAGCCGGTGCCCAGCCGGCGGAACTTGAGGCGTCCCAGCGCGCAGTGGATGCCCTGGCCGCTGCCCTGATGGCCGCGGCCAGGGATCGCGAAGAGCGGCTGGCATTGCTGTTGGCCGAGGGCCGCGCTTGCCTGCGGATGAACGATTTTGCCTGCGTCGATGATCGGGTTGCCCAGCTCAGGTCCGCGGACGCCGACAACGCCGGCGCACTGGAATTACAGCAGTCCGCGGCGGCTGGGCGCGAGCAGCAGCGGTTCCGCGAGCAGACGGTGGCCGGCTTTCTGAAGGAGGCTGAAGACTGCTTTCAGCGCAAGAACTACAGCTGTACTATTGCCAAGTCGGAATCTGCGCTGGCAATCATTCCGGGGCACCCGGGTGCCCGGGCCCTGGTCCAGCGCGCGGATGAGGCGCAGAACAAGGCAAAAATGAACATTTCCATACAGTAAGCTATGGTTCAGGTAAAACAGCAGCCCACCTGGCTGCAGGGGGAAATACGATGAAAGCTGTTACCAGGATGGTCACCGGCCTCGGGCTCGCGCTGGGTGTGAGCAGTGCCAGCCAGGCCAACTTTTTCAAGGAGCTGGCGGACTCGGTGCAGCGCACTGCCGAGGATACGGTCAGGCAGGTGGTGGTTCAGACCACCAGCGACATGATCCGCGGGATGATCATCGGCTACACCACCACCCAGGTAAAGTCCGATCGCGAAGTGTCCGCCGAATTCGAAAAAGAAACCGGCAGCCTGCCGGTCAACCCCAAGGTCAGCGCCTATCGCAGCGAGATACTGCCGGGTACATCCGTGCGCCCGGGCACCGAAGTGCGGGTAAAGTCCCATATCGAGGTCGTGCCGGGGACCAGCGGTACCCGCGCTACCATCGAGGAAAAACTGACGATCTGGGACAACGACGACAACAGCATCGCGCTCAACAGCATGATCAAGGCGCCGGGTTCCAGCACCGCCAACGGTGGCGCCTTCACCAGTGAGTTCACCTTCACCTTGCCGGAAGGATTGCCGCAGGGTGTCTACCCGGTGAGCACGCATTTGTTGCTGAACGGCGAGCAGGTGGGTGACCAGAAGCACGGGTTGCAGCTGGTGCTGCAGGTCGATGGCAGCGGAGCAGTGCGGCTGGCGCGGGCCGGTTTTTAGGCTGCAGGCAGCCCGAAGCGCCGGCGCAGGAAACGCGCGATACCATCCTCGTCGTGGTGGCCGATCACCTCGGTCGCCACGTCCTTGACATAGTCCTTGGCGTTTTCCGGCGCATAGCACTCGTCCGCCAGGGCGAACATACTGAGATCGTTGTCGCTGTCGCCGAAGCACAGCACGCGGTTTATCCCCAGGTCCTCCTTCAACCGCGTCACGGCGTTGCCCTTGCTGGCATCGATGTGATGTATGTCGATCCATTTCAGTGCCGAGCCTTCGAGGGCGTCGCCGCTATAGGCCACCAGGCTGGCTTCATCCTCGACCATGCGGGCGACCGCAGCGATCGCCTCCGGCTTGCCCAGGGCGCTGACATTGGTGATGTCTGCATCCGCCGGCATCTTCTCCACGGCGAGCACGTCGACCTCCGAGCGCTTTTTGAACTCCTCCGCCAGGCGCCGCTCCACATCGTTGCGCAGCGGTGTGTGATAGATGGCGTGGTAGTTCCCGGGCGCCAGGGTGAAGATGAAGGGGGTGACATCCTGGGCCATCACCGCCGTCAGCACATGCTCGATCTCGCCCTGGGTCAGAAAGGTAGTGTGGCTGTAGTCCTCCGCCCGCGGGCACCAGATCACGGCGCCATTCTTGAACACCTGGGGCAGGGTAAAGCCGTGGCCCTGCAGGATATCGCGTGCGGCATGCAGGGTGCGACCGGTGGCCACGGTATAGGCGATGCCGTTTTCCGCCAGCAGGCGCAGGGTGTCCCGCGTGTAGGGGCTGATGCTTGAGCGGCTGTCGAGCAGAGTGCCATCGAGATCGAAAACAACCAGTTCCAAAATGACTCCAGGCGTGTGTCAGGGAAGGTAGTGCAGGCAAGCCGGGGAGGATAGCGGT
Source organism: Haliea sp. (assembly GCF_040222615.1). Lineage (GTDB taxonomy): Bacteria > Pseudomonadota > Gammaproteobacteria > Pseudomonadales > Halieaceae > Haliea. The sequence goes on along the minus strand of NZ_JAVKCQ010000015.1, from coordinate 3,487 downwards.
TCGCCGGCTGGAGGTCGAGAACGCAGTGACTATGAAGTCGACAGGATCGGGGCAGCAGCCCTGCAAGCTGCCCGGGCCGTGCCCCTCAACGCTGTCTCTTCAGCTGGGCGGGCCGAAGGCGTATTCGCCGCCTTTCTCCAGTGCGCGCCGGTAGGCGGGGCGGGCGTGGATACGGCCGCGGAAGGCCGCGAGGTTGGGGTAGGGTTCCAGGGTATGCAGCAGTGGCGCAATCTCGGCGACAAAGGAGAGCTGGATGTCGGCCCCGGAGAAACTATTGCCGACCAGCCAGTCAACGCCCTCCAGCGCCGCATCGATATAGCCCAGGTGGCGTTCCAGTTCGTCGTTGATCCGCGGCTGCAGCTCAGCGCCCTTGTCCGGCAGGCGCGAGGTGTACATGCGCAGCATCAGCGGCAACATGGCGCTGCCCTCGGCGTAGTGCAGCCACTGCAGGTACTCTTCGTGCTCATCGCTGCCGGGTTCCGGCAGCAGGCGGCCGCCACCGTGGCGGCGCAGCACATAGTCGATAATGGCGCCGGACTCGATAATCACCCGGTCACCGTCCCCGAGCAGGGGCGACTTGCCCAGCGGGTGCACGGCTTCCAGTGCCGCGGGTGCCAGATTGGTGCCTGTATCGCGCTGGTAGCGGACGATTTTGTACGGTAGTTCCAGCTCTTCCAGCAGCCAGAGCACGCGCTGGGAGCGCGAGTTGTTGAGGTGGTGGACGACCAGCATGTCAGTACTCCCTCTGATGTTGTTATCCGTTGTCATCACAGGTTAGCACGCCTGCTACCAGGGGATGGTCTTATTGTCCCAGTCCAGGTAGGACAGTGCCGCATCCGGCCGCGCGGCGTCCATGATGGCCAGTAGCCTGTCGGCCACGAAATCCGGGGTGAACAGTTTTCCCGCCGGCACGTTGCCCTGGAAGGGGCGTGACAGCGCGGTATCGGTGGTGCCCGGGTGGAAGGCGATGAGCTTGGTCGCGGGGGCGCGGCGGGCCAGCTCCACGGCGGCAGTTTGCAGCAGCATGTTGAGGGCGGACTTGGAGGCGCGGTAGCCGTACCAGCCGCCCAGTCTGTTGTCGCCGATGCTGCCCACCCGTGCGCTCAGGGCGGCGATCACGCAATCCTGCTTGCGCCCGAGGCCTTTCGCCAGCGCCTGGAGCCACAGCATCGGGGTGATGCTGTTGGCGTAGAACAGCGTTTGCATCCAGTCCGCATCCAGCTGTTCCAGTGATTTCTCCGGTCCCCTGTCGCCCTGGTGCAGAATGCCGCTGCAGATCACGACCCTGGCCAGCTGACCGACCGCATCGCCCAATTCCTCGCGTGCCAGCGCGATGTCCCCGGCAGATCCGCCGCAGGGGAGCCAGCGCAGTTGCGCCGCGGTGTCCAGTGCCGCTGGTGGGGTCGCGGCACGGCTGACGCAGAACACCGTGTCGTAGCGGCTGTCTGCGAGCAGTCGCTGCGCTACCGCCGTGCCGATACCGCCCGAGGCGCAAATCACCAGCGCGCTGCGCTCAGTCGTCAAGCTCGAGCTCCCGTCGGATGGCATCCAGTGCGGCTGGCTGCCAGGCGGGTCCGGGTGGCAGATTGCCCCAGACCGGTCGCGGCCAGCAGGCATCGTCAGTCCTGCGGCCGACGACGTGCAGATGCATTTGCGGCACGACATTGCCCAGGGCGGCAAAGTTCACCTTGGGGTAGCCCTGCGACCGCTTCAGCCACTGCGACAGCGCCTGGCAGTCCGCCAGCACCTGCTGTAACTGGTGGGAGGGGAGATCCAGCAGGTCCGCATGCCCGGTTGCCGGCACCAGGATAAACCAGTGCAGGGCGGCATTGCGCGAGAGCAGCAGCTCTCCTCCCGCCATCGCGCCCAGGCGATGGCAGTCCGCCAGCAGCTGCGGGTGTAGCTCAGGCATCGGTATAGCGCTTGATGACCATTTTACCCAGGGCCATCTGGTGGACCTGGTCCGGGCCGTCCGCCTGGCGACACCAGCGGGCGTAGTTGAAGGCCTCGGCCATCATGTAGTCCTCGGTGAGGCCGCCGGCGCCGTGAATCTGCATGCAGCGGTCGATCACGTTCTGCATCAGCAGCGGCACCGTGCTCTTGGCGGCGGCGATATAGTCCAGGGAACCCTGCGGCGTCAGTTCGTCCATTTTGTGACAGGTTTTCAGCAGCAGCAGCCGGCCCATCTCGATGTCCGAGAAGCAGCGCGACAGGTCCTCGCGCACGGACTGGTGCTGGCTCAGCTTGCGACCGAAGGTGGTGCGGCTTTCTGCCCGCTGGCAGGCCAGTTCCAGCGAGCGCTGGGCCGCGCCAATTAAACGCATGCAGTGGTGGATCCGGCCCGGCCCGAGACGGCCCTGGGCGATCTCGAAGCCGCGGCCGGGGCCGAGCAGCATGTTGCCGGCGGGTACCCGCACGTTCTCGAACAGGATCTCCGCGTGCCCCAGCGGGGCGTCGTCGTAGCCCAGGGTGGTCAGCGGCCGCACCACGGTCAGGCCCGGAGTGCCCTTCGGTACCAGGATCTGGCTCTGCTGCAGGTGGCGGTTGGGGTTTTCCGGATCGGACTTGCCCATGACGATAAAAATTTGCGTGCGCTCGTACATGGCGCTGGTGATAAACCACTTGCGACCGTTGAGCACCCAGTGATCGCCGTCCTGATCGATGCGCAACTCCACGTTGGTCGCGTCGGAGGAGGCGACCTGGGGTTCGGTCATGGCGTAGGAAGAGCGGATTTCTCCCGCCAGCAGCGGCCGCAACCAGCGCTCCTGCTGCTCGGCGTTGCCGTAGCGCATCAGCACCTCCATGTTGCCGGTGTCCGGGGCGTTGCAGTTGAACACTTCCGGCGACCACAGCACCCGGCCCATCATTTCCGCCAGCGGCGCGTAGTCGAAGTTGCTGAAACCGTCGTGGTCGGCGAACTCCGCTTCGTGGGGCGAGATGAACAGGTTCCACAGGCCGGCCGCCTTCGCCTTCCCTTTCAGCTCGTCCATCAGCGGCAGGGCGGCAAAGCGCGAGGGCGCGTGATGCAGCTGCTCGGCGTAGGCGGATTCATTGGGGTAGATGTGTTCGTCCATAAACGCCTGCAGGCGTTCCTGGTAAGCGTATGACTGGTCACTGAAACTATACACGGTGTTCTCCTGGGCCGTTTTCGAGGCGCACAGTGTAGCCGCTGCCGGGGAGGGACGGAAATCGTGTTTGTGTGGTGATCTACCGGGTCTTCTGGCGGCGGCTGCCCGCTCAGTGGGACGCTTCGTTCGGTTGGCGACCTGAGGGCCGCTGTAACGCTTGATCGAACGTTCTGTTTGCGTGGCGGCCTGACGGCCGCTGCGATGTTCGGTGGAAGCTTCGTTTCCCTTGCGGCCTGACGGCCGCAGCGTCGCTCCCGGTCAGGAATAGCCTTTTTCTCCACTGCGGGCGCATGCGGCGCGCGTTCCTGCGGTGATCTTGCGCTGGCGTCTGGCGGCGCACGCTGCGAGCGGGCTTGGCA
>NZ_JAVKCQ010000014.1:0-24825 GCF_040222615.1 Haliea sp. | reverse complement strand
CGGTGACCGAAGCCCATCAGGCGGAACGGGTCGTCCTTGTCCTTGGCCCGGGCCACGAACTCGTCAATGCGGGAGACGTCGCCGATCTCCTCCAGCATTTCCAGCACTGCTTCATTGGCTCCGCCGTGCGAGGGCCCCCAGAGCGCGGCGATGCCCGCGGCAATACAGGCGAAGGGGTTGGCGCCGGAAGATCCAGCCAGGCGTACTGTCGAGGTGGAGGCGTTTTGCTCGTGGTCGGCATGCAGCAGGAAGATGCGGTCCATGGCCTTGGCCAGTACCGGGCTGATCTTGCTGGGCTCGCAGGGGTTGCCAAACATCATGTGCAGGAAGTTCTCTGAGTAGCTCATGCGGTTGTCCGGGTACATGAACGGCTGGCCGATGGAGAACTTGTAGCTCATGGCGGCAAGCGTGGGCATTTTTGCAATCAGCCGGAATGCCGCGACCTCCCGGTGGTGCTCGTCGGAGATGTCGAGCGAATCGTGGTAGAACGCGGACAGCGCACCGACGACACCGCACATCACCGCCATGGGATGCGCGTCGCGGCGAAAGCCGTTGAAGAATGTACGGATCTGTTCATGCACCATGGTGTGGCGCTTCACCGTGCTGACAAAATTCTGCTTTTGCGCTTCGTTGGGCAGCTCTCCATAGAGCAGCAGGTAGCAGGTTTCGAGATAGTCGCTGTGCTCGGCCAGCTGGTCAATCGGGTAGCCGCGATGCAGCAGCACACCTTTGGTGCCGTCGATGAAGGTAATCTGTGACTCGCAGGCAGCTGTAGAAACGAAACCCGGATCGTAGGTGAACATGTCCCTGGCGGTCAGGCCACCGACATCGATAACATCCTGGCCGAGGGTGCCGGAGTAGACGGGAAGTTCGATGACTTCATCCAGACCGTCTACCTTCAGGGTTGCCTTTCTTTCACTCATAGGGGGTCCTGCGATGTAGTTTCGTGGGGTGCCCAACTATAGAGTCTCGGCAGCTTTTGTCAATTGATCTGGCCCTAATTGCAACCATCCTGAGGCCTTCTGAGTGCATTGTCCATAATCGGGAAGTTGGGAGATCGGCGATCTTGGCTACATTTTTTTGGTACTCGCCTCCGCTCAGGGGAGGTTTGTAATTGAACCCGCATCCTCCTATAATTCTGCGCGCTTCCCCGACGTCTCGATGCGGGAAGCAACAGTGCCAGGCCCGACCTGTGGCCGGCCCCTTTAATCGCCCCTTGTGGCGTCTGCAACGGTGGTACCTGAACTGTGAAAGACAAGCGTCCTGTGAATCTGGACATCGGCAGCATGCGGCTCCCCATAACCGCGTGGGCATCGATTACCCATCGCGCTTCCGGTGTATTCCTTTTTGTCGCCATGGCCTTCCTGGTCTGGGCTCTGGATATGAGCCTGCGCAGCCCGGAAAGTTTCGCTTCCCTGCAGTCGGCGCTGGCCAGCCCGTTGGCCAAGCTGATCCTGTGGGTGATAGCGGCGGCCCTGATCTATCACGCCCTCGCCGGGGTCAAGCACCTGGTCATGGATTTTGGCATAGGCGAGAGTTTTGAAGGCGGTGTGCTCGGTGCCCGGCTGGTGATCGTACTGTCTGTGGTACTGACGCTCCTCATGGGGGTATTGATATGGTAACTGCAGTTACGAGTTTTGGTCGCTCCGGTACTTCCGACTGGCTGGTGCAGCGGGTCAGCGGCGTTATCCTGCTGGCGTATTTCCTGTTTATCAGCTGGGTCGTCCTCACCGGGGTCGACTACACCAGCTGGAAGGACCTGTTTGCCCAGACCTGGGTCAAGGTCTTCAGCCTCATGGCGCTGTTGTCCCTGGCGGCCCATGCGTGGATCGGGTTGTGGGCGGTGGTTACCGACTACCTGACAGAGCGACTGATGGGGACCACCGGCAATGTGCTGCGCATCTCGGCCCAGCTGGTGATTGCACTGGTACTTTTCGTTTATGTGGTCTGGGGCGTACAGATCCTTTGGGGATATTGAGATATGACAGCATTGCGAACCATTTCATTTGACGGTGTCATCGTGGGTGGTGGCGGTGCGGGCATGCGTGCCGCGCTGCAGTTGGCCCAGTCCGGCTACAAGACCGCGGTAATCTCCAAGGTGTTCCCGACCCGCTCCCACACGGTTTCCGCCCAGGGTGGCATCACCTGCGCCATCGCCAGCGCCGATCCAAACGACGACTGGCGCTGGCACATGTACGATACGGTCAAGGGCTCCGACTACATTGGTGACCAGGACGCGATCGAGTACATGTGCAGCGTGGGCCCCGAGGCGGTATTCGAGCTGGAGCACATGGGCCTGCCGTTTTCCCGTACTGAAGAGGGTCGCATCTACCAGCGCCCGTTTGGCGGCCAGTCCAAGGGTCCCGACAACCCCACCCAGGCAGCCCGCACCTGTGCTGCCGCAGACCGTACCGGCCACGCCCTGCTGCATACCCTGTACCAGGGCAACCTGAAGAACCAGACGGTGTTTTTCAACGAGTGGTATGCGACTGATCTGGTGAAGAACCAGGACGGCGCAGTGGTGGGCGTTATCGCCATCTGCATGGAAACCGGTGAAACCGTCTACGTCAAAGCCAAGGCGACTGTTTTTGCCACGGGTGGGGCAGGGCGTATCTACGCCTCCACCACCAATGCCCACATCAACACCGGCGACGGTATCGGCATGGCCCTGCGGGCCGGGTTCCCGGTACAGGACATCGAGATGTGGCAGTTCCACCCCACCGGGATCTACGGTGCCGGCACGCTGGTGACCGAAGGCTGCCGCGGCGAGGGTGGCTATCTGATCAACAAGGACGGCGAGCGCTTCATGGAGCGCTACGCGCCCAATGCCAAGGATCTGGCCGGGCGCGACGTGGTTGCGCGGTCAATGATCCTGGAAATCATCGAGGGCCGCGGCTGCGGCCCCGAGGGTGACCACGTGCTGCTCAAGCTTGATCACCTGGGTGAGGAGGTGCTGGAGTCGCGCCTGCCGGGTATCTGCGAACTGTCGCGCACCTTTGCCCACGTTGATCCGGTCAAGGAGCCCATCCCCGTCGTGCCGACCTGCCACTACATGATGGGCGGCATTCCCACCAATATTCATGGCCAGGCCCTGACCGTGGATGCACAGGGTAACGACCAGGTCATCCCCGGCCTGTACGCCTGTGGCGAGGTTGCCTGTGTTTCCGTGCACGGCGCCAATCGCCTCGGCGGCAACTCGCTGCTGGACCTGGTGGTGTTTGGTCGCGCCTCCGGCCTGTTTATCGAGAACGCGCTGCGCGAGGGCATCGACATGCGCGACGCCAGCGCTTCGGATATAGAGCAGGGCATGTCCCGGCTCAACAAACTCAATGAGGCGACTGGCAGCGACAAGATTCCCGATCTGCGCAAAGAGCTGCAGTCCGTCATGCAGAACTACTTCGGTGTGTTCCGCAAGGGTGAGTTCATGCAGGAAGGCATTCGCAAATTGGCGGAGCTGCGCGGCCGTATTGAGGGCGCTGCCCTGCCGGACAAGAGCAATACCTTCAACACCGCCCGGATTGAGGCGCTGGAGTTGCACAATCTGCTGGAAGTGGCCGAAGCCACGGCGATCACTGCCGAGGCCCGCAACGAGAGCCGTGGTGCCCACGCCCGGGATGATTTCCAGGAGCGGGACGATGAAAACTGGCTGTGTCATTCCATGTACTACCCGGGCGAGAAACGGGTCGGCAAGCGCGGCGTCAACTTCAAGCCGCGGACCGTGCCTACCTTCGAGCCCAAGGCCCGTACGTATTAATCGCTGCGTAGCTACCCAGAGGTCACAACCATGTTGCAAGTAAGTATTTATCGCTACAACCCGGAAACAGACCAGCAGCCCTGGATGCAGGATTTCCAGTTTGACACCGAAGGCAAGGACTTGATGGTGCTGGACGTGCTGGAGCAGATCAAGGCGCAGGACAGCTCGGTAACCTACCGCCGCTCCTGTCGTGAGGGGGTGTGTGGCTCCGATGGTCTCAACATCAACGGCAAGAACGGCCTGGCCTGCATTACGCCGCTGTCCGAGACGGTGAAGAACAACAAGCTGGTGATTCGTCCGCTGCCTGGCCTGCCGGTGATTCGTGACCTGGTCGTGGATATGAGCCTGTTCTACGCCCAGTACGAGAAAATCCAGCCCTACCTGCAGAACAACACACCGGCACCGGCAATCGAGCGCCTGCAATCGCCCGAGGACCGAGCCAAGCTGGATGGCCTGTACGAGTGCATTCTCTGCGCCTGCTGCTCCACCAGCTGCCCCTCGTTCTGGTGGAACCCGGATCGCTTTATCGGTCCGGCGGGTCTGCTGCAGGCCTACCGCTTCCTGGCCGACAGCCGCGACACCGCGACCGACGACCGCCTGTCGCGCCTCGATGACCCTTTCAGTGTGTTTCGTTGTCATGGTATCCAGAATTGTGTCAATGTGTGCCCCAAGGGGCTGAACCCGACCCGCGCGATCGGCCACATTCGCACGATGTTGCTGACCCGGGCGACCTGAGCAAGCATACGGTGTAACCAGCCGGGTCACCGCCGGCCTGAAACCAACCCCGGAAGGGCATGATGCAAGACAGTCCAATGGAGCTCCTGCGCAGGAGCTCACATATTGCCGGTGGCAACGCCAGCTACGTGGAGGATTTGTACGAATCCTATCTCCTGGATCCAAACGGGGTTCCGGAGCAGTGGCGGGATTATTTTGACAAACTGCCCCGGGTGGATTCCCCTTCGGCGCTGATCCAGGACATTCCCCACTCCACGATCCGGGATCGCTTCGCCCAGATCAGCAAGATGCGGGTTCGCACAGAAGCCACCGTGGCTCACGACTCCCAGGCCACGGATTACGAGCGCAAGCAGGTCAAGGTGGTGCAGCTGGTCTCGGCCTACCGCCAGCGCGGCCACCAGAAGGCCAGCCTTGACCCGCTGAGCCTGCACTTGCGCGACCCGGTGCCGGACCTGGATCTGGCATTTCACCAGCTGTCCGTGGCCGACCTGGAGACCGTCTTCCAGACTGGCAGCATGTACATCGGCAAGACCGACGCGGCCCTCGGCGAGATCGTCGAGGCCCTGGAGCGCACTTACTGCCACACCATCGGCGCCGAGTTCATGCACATCGTCGATACCGAGCAGCGGCACTGGATCATGCAGCGCATGGAATCCGTGCGCTCCGCGCCCAGTTATTCCACGGATATCCGCAAGCAGCTGCTGCGGCGCCTGATCAAGGCCGAGGGGCTGGAGAAGTCCCTGGGGTCGAAATATCCGGGCACCAAGCGTTTTGGTCTGGAGGGCGGAGAGTCATTGATCCCGATGCTGGCCGAAATGGTCCAGCGCAGTGGCTCCTATGGGGCCAAGGAAATCGTGATCGGGATGGCCCACCGCGGCCGCCTCAACGTGCTGGTCAACATTTTCGGCAAGAACCCCTCGGACCTGTTTGCGGAGTTCGAGGGCCGGGCGGTCTACGACAAATCCGGTGACGTCAAGTACCACCAGGGCTTTTCCTCCAACGTGATGACCCCGGGCGGTGAAGTACACCTGGCCCTGGCGTTCAACCCGTCACACCTGGAGATCGTGTCACCGGTGGTGGAGGGCTCCGTGCGCGCCCGCCAGGATCGGCGTCAGGACCCGAAAGGCGACACGGTGGTGCCGGTGGTGATCCACGGCGATGCGGCTTTTGCCGGCCAGGGCGTGGTGATGGAAACCTTCCAGATGTCGCAGACCCGCGGTTACAAGACAGGCGGCACCCTGCACATCGTATTGAACAACCAGGTTGGCTTCACCACCAGTGAGCGCGTGGACGCGCGCTCCACCGAGTACTGCACCGATGTCGCGAAGATGGTGCAGGCGCCCATTTTCCACGTCAACGCGGATGACCCGGAGGCGGTTCACTTCGTGACCCATCTGGCAGTGGACTTCCGCAGTACCTTCAACCGCGATGTGGTCATCGACCTCATCTGCTATCGCCGCCGCGGTCACAACGAGGCGGACGAGCCTGCGGTGACGCAGCCGTTGATGTATGAGCGCATACGCAAGCAGAAGACGACCCGGGACCTCTACGCAAGCAGGCTGATCGAGCAGGGTGTCATTACCCCCGAGGACGACGAGCACCTGGTCAATGCCTATCGGGAGTCTCTCGACCGCGGCGAGCCACTGGTCAGCGGCCTGGTGTCCGAGCCCAACTCCAGCCTGTTCGTGGACTGGACTCCCTACCTGGGTCACGAGTGGACCTTGCCCTGCGATACCCGCATGGACCTGCACGCCCTGCAGACCCTGGCTCACGACACCAACCTGGCGCCGGAAAACTTTCCGCTGCAGCGCCAGGTAGCCAAGATCCTGGAAGACCGGCGGAAAATGGCAGCCGGCGCCTTGTCGCTGAACTGGGGTGCGGCCGAAACCCTCGCCTATGCCAGTCTGCTGCAAGCCGGTTATCCGGTTCGCCTGACCGGCCAGGACGTTGGCCGTGGCACCTTTTCCCATCGTCACGCGGTGCTGCACAACCAGAAAGACGCGAGTCGCTACATCCCACTGCAGCATATCAGCGACGACCAGGCGCCCTTTGTCATCTACGACTCCCTGCTGTCGGAGGAGGCGGTGCTGGCTTTCGAGTACGGCTATTCCACCACGTCGCCCACGGGCCTGGTGATCTGGGAAGCCCAGTTCGGGGACTTCGCCAACGGCGCCCAGGTGGTAATCGACCAGTTCATTACCAGTGGCGAACACAAGTGGTCGCGCCTGTGTGGCCTGACCATGCTGTTGCCACACGGGTACGAAGGCCAGGGGCCCGAGCACTCCTCCGCCCGCCTTGAACGGTTCCTGCAGTTGTGCGCGGAACACAATATTCAGGTGTGTGTGCCCACCACTCCGGCACAGATTTTCCACATGCTGCGGCGCCAGGCCATACGGCCGCTGCGCAAGCCGCTGGTGGTGATGTCGCCGAAGAGCCTGCTGCGGCACAAGGAAGCTGTGTCCTCCCTGGAGGATCTCGCCAACGGCCATTTCTACAACGTGCTGGACGAGACCGACGCAACGATCGACAAGAGCGCGGTCAAGCGCGTCATTCTCTGCAGCGGCAAGGTCTACTATGACCTGCTCGCCGCCCGGCGGGAGCGTGGACTGGAGGATGCGGCGCTGATTCGGCTCGAGCAGCTGTATCCGTTCCCGGAAGCGGAACTGCTGCAGGTCCTGGGCCAGTACCCCAACATTACCGATGCCGCCTGGTGCCAGGAGGAACCCCAGAATCAGGGTGCCTGGTACTCCAGCCAGCACCATATGCGTCGGGTGATGTTTGCGCACAAGCAGGATGTGTATCTTCGCTACGCCGGCCGCGATCCCTCAGCGGCGCCCGCTGCCGGCTACATGGCCCTGCACCTGGCGCAGCAGGAACAGTTTATCAATGATGCCCTGGCACCCGCCGGTCTCGGGCAGCTCTAGCACATTCCAAAGGAATCGAAATGGCTATTGAAATAAAGGCTCCCACGTTCCCAGAATCGGTCGCCGACGGGGAAATTGCAGCCTGGCACAAGCAGGAAGGAGAGGCGGTCGCCCGCGACGAGCTGATCGTCGAGATCGAGACTGACAAGGTGGTGATGGAAGTGGTGGCGCCGGAAGACGGCGTTATCAGCAAGATCCACGCAGCGGTGGGTGAGACAATCCAGAGCGAGCAGCTGCTGGCGTCACTGGAGCCAGGTGCAGCCGCTGCCAGCCCTGCGGCGGAGGCGCCGGCAGCGGCGGCTGCCGCGGAGCAGGACAGCCCGGCCGCCGGCGCAGCGCAGGGACTGATGGGCCCCGCCGCGCGCCAGCTGGTAGAGGAACACAAGCTTGACCCGGCGGCCATAGCGGGTACCGGCAAGGGCGGTCGCGTGACCAAGGAAGACGTGCTCGCGCACATGCAGAAAGCTCCCGCCAAGGCGCCTGTCGAAAAGGCGCCGGGCGCCGCCCCGGCTGCCTCACAGGCAACCGCGCAGGCCATGCCCCAGGTGCCTGCCGGCCCCACCGCGGAGCGGGTGGAGAAGCGCGTGCCCATGACCCGGATGCGCGCCCGTATCGCCGAACGCCTGCTGGAGGCAACCCGCGGCACCGCGATGCTGACGACCTTCAACGAGGTCAACATGGCACCGGTGATGGCGCTGCGGGAAAAATACAAGGACCAGTTCGAGAAGACCCACAACGGCACTCGTCTGGGTTTCATGGGCTTTTTCGTCAAGGCCTGCTGTGAAGCGCTCAAGCGCTTCCCGGAAGTCAACGCTTCCATCGACGGCAACGACGTGGTCTATCACGGCTATCAGGACATCGGCGTGGCAGTGTCCACACCCGGTGGCCTGGTCGTGCCGGTGTTGCGCGACGCGGACTTCATGAGTCTGGCGGATGTCGAAGCGGCGATCCGCGACCTGGGTCTGCGGGCGCGTGACAACAAGCTGACCATCGATGACATGACCGGCGGTACCTTCACCGTGACCAACGGCGGCGTGTTTGGCTCGCTGCTGTCGACTCCCATCCTCAACCCGCCGCAGACCGGCATCCTGGGGATGCACAAGATCCAGGAGCGGCCCATGGCGGTGAATGGGCAAGTGGTGGTCCTGCCGATGATGTATCTGGCGCGGTCCTATGATCATCGCCTGATCGACGGCAAGACCGCGGTGCAATTCCTGGTGGCAGTCAAGGATCTGATAGAAGATCCGGCGCGCATCCTGCTGCAACTGTAAGCTCACAACGGAATCGGGATAAGCAATGTCTGACAAATACGATGTGGTAGTAATCGGCGCCGGCCCCGGGGGTTATGTCGCAGCCATCAAGGCAGCGCAGCTGGGCCTGTCAACCGCCTGCGTGGAGCAGTGGGTAGACGGCGACGGCAAGACCCGGCTCGGTGGTACCTGTCTGAACGTGGGCTGCATCCCCTCCAAGGCGCTGCTGGACAGCAGCCAGAAGCTCACCGAGGCCCGCGACCACTTCGCCCTGCACGGCATCGGCGTCAACACGCCGACCATGGATATCGCCGCCATGATGGGCCGCAAGACCAAGATCGTCGATCAGCTCACGGGCGGTATCACCGGTTTGTTCAAGCACAATGGGGTGACCAGCATCCAGGGGCGCGGCAAGGTGCTGGCGGGCTGTAAGGTGGAGGTGACGGACAAGGATGGCAAGGTTTCGGTGGTGGAAGCGGGCAATATCATTATCGCCGCGGGTTCCGTTCCCATTGCCATTCCGCCGGCGCCGGTGGACAACGAGTTCATTGTCGATTCCACCGGCGCGCTGGAGTTCTCCGAGGTACCCAAGCGCCTGGGGGTCATCGGCGCTGGCGTGATCGGCCTGGAGCTGGGCAGCGTTTGGGCCCGTCTGGGCTCTGAGGTGGTGATGCTGGAGGCCCTCGACGAACTGCTGCCGATGATGGACGCGCAGGTAGCCAAGGAAGCCGGAAAGATATTCCGCAAGCAGGGCCTGGATATCCGCCTGAGCACCCGGGTGACCGGAGCGGAAGTGAAGGATGGCAAGGTCAAGGTGACCTTCACCAACGGTGACGGCGAACATACAGAAGTGTTTGACCGGCTCATCGTCTCGGTTGGCCGGCGGCCGCGCACGGAAGACCTGCTGGCTACCGACTGCGGGGTCACGCTCGATGAGCGCGGCTTTATTTACGTCAACGATTATTGTGCTACCGAGGCCCCCCATGTCTACGCCGTGGGCGACGTGGTGCGCGGCCCGATGCTGGCCCACAAGGGTTCGGAGGAGGGCGTCATGGTGGCCGAGCGTATCGCCGGCAAGAAGGCCCAGCTCAACTACGATTGCATTCCCTCGGTGATCTACACTCACCCGGAGGTGGCGGCGGTGGGCCGCACCGAACAGGAACTCAAGTCCGACGGTGTCGCCTACAAGGTCGGCGTGTTTCCCTTCGCGGCCAGCGGGCGCGCCCTGGCGGCGAACGATACCGACGGCCTGGTGAAGATCATCGCCGATGCCGAGACCGACCGTATCCTGGGCTGCCACATTGTGGGGCCATCGGCAGCGGACCTGGTGCAACAGGTGGTTATCGCGATGGAGTTCGGGGCCAGCTCCGAGGATCTGGCGCTTACCGTATTTGGCCATCCGACACTGTCGGAAGCCGTTCACGAAGCTGCGCTGGCAGTGCATGGCCACGCCATTCACATTGCCAATCGCAAGCCTCGAAAATAGACTTTGCCCGGTCGCGCGCGCATAAAACCAATTCTGCGCAGACGAGGCACTGGGGGGTGTGGGTGATAGAGCCCACTCCAGTACATAACGCAACACACAGGACAGAGCATGAACCTTCATGAATATCAGGGCAAACAACTGTTTGCCGAATACGGCTTGCCCGTATCCAAAGGCTACGCTGTCGATTCGCCGGAAGAGGCGGTCAAGGCGGCGGAAACCATCGGCGGTGATATGTGGGTCGTCAAGGCCCAGGTTCACGCGGGTGGCCGCGGCAAGGCCGGTGGTGTCAAGTTGGTCAAGACCACGGCTGAGGTGCGCGATTTCGCCGCCAAGTGGCTGGGCCAGAACCTGGTCACCTACCAGACCGATGAGAATGGCCAGCCGGTCAGCAAGATCCTGGTAGAGACCTGCACCGATATCGCCGAGGAGCTGTATCTGGGTGCGGTGGTGGACCGGGCGACCCGTCGTATCGTATTCATGGCGTCGACTGAAGGCGGTGTGGAGATCGAGAAGGTTGCCGAGGAGACCCCGGAGAAGATCCTGCGCGCGGTCATCGACCCGCTGGTAGGTGCCCAGCCTTACCAGGGCCGCGACCTGGCATTCAAACTCGGCCTGGAAGGCGAGCAGATCAAGCAGTTCGTGAAGATCTTCATGGGTCTGGCGCAGTTGTTCAAGGACAAGGACCTGGCGCTGATTGAAGTCAACCCGCTGGTGATCACCGAGCAGGGCAACCTGCACTGCCTGGATGCCAAGCTCGGCGTTGACGGTAATGCGATGTACCGCCAGCCGAAGCTGCGCGAAATGCATGACCCCTCCCAGGAAGACGCCCGCGAGGCGCTTGCCGCGAAATGGGAACTGAACTATGTGGCCCTCGATGGCAACATCGGCTGCATGGTCAACGGCGCCGGTCTGGCGATGGGCACCATGGACATCGTCAAGCTGCATGGCGGCGCGCCCGCCAACTTCCTGGACGTGGGCGGCGGTGCCACCAAGGAACGTGTTTCCGAGGCGTTCAAGATCATCCTGTCGGACGCCAACGTGAAAGCCGTGCTGATCAACATTTTTGGCGGCATCGTGCGCTGTGACCTGATTGCCGATGGCGTGATCGGTGCGGTGCAGGAAATCGGCGTGGAAGTGCCGGTGGTTGTTCGCCTGGAAGGCAACAACGCGGAGCTGGGGCGCAAGGTCCTGGCAGACAGTGGACTGAATATTATTGCTGCCACCAGCCTCACAGATGCTGCCCAGCAGGTCGTCAAAGCAGCCGGAGGAGTCGCCTGAAATGAGTATCCTGATTGACAAGAACACCAAGGTAATCTGCCAGGGCTTCACCGGCTCCCAGGGCACTTTCCACTCCGAACAGGCCATCGCCTACGGTACCAGGATGGTCGGCGGCGTAACCCCCGGCAAGGGCGGCCAGCAGCATCTGGGCCTGCCCGTGTTCAACACCGTGGCGGATGCGGTGGAGCAGACCGGCGCCGACGCTTCGGTGATCTATGTACCCGCGCCGTTCTGCAAGGACTCCATCCTGGAGGCCGCCAACAGCGGGGTGAAGCTGATCGTGTGCATCACCGAGGGGATCCCCACGCTGGACATGCTGGATGCCAAGGTCAAGTGCGATGAACTCGGCGTGCGCCTGATCGGCCCCAACTGCCCCGGCGTCATTACCCCCGGCGAGTGCAAGATCGGCATCATGCCCGGTCACATTCACCTGCCCGGCAAGGTCGGCATCGTCTCCCGCTCGGGCACCCTGACCTACGAAGCGGTGAAGCAGACCACGGACGCCGGTTTCGGCCAGTCCACCTGTGTCGGTATCGGCGGCGACCCGATTCCGGGTTCCAACTTCATCGACATCCTGGCGATGTTCGAGAAGGATCCGGCCACGGAAGCCATCGTCATGATCGGCGAGATCGGCGGCACTGCCGAGGAAGAGGCCGCGGCCTGGATCAAGGCCAACGTCAGCAAGCCGGTGGTATCCTATATCGCCGGTGTCACTGCGCCCAAGGGCAAGCGCATGGGTCACGCCGGCGCTATTATCTCCGGTGGCAAGGGCACGGCGGACGAGAAGTTCGCCGCGCTGGAAGATGCCGGGGTGAAAACCGTGCGCAGCCTTGCCGAAATCGGCAATGGCCTCGCCGAGGTGACAGGCTGGAAGTAAGCCTGCTACTGCTCGAATGAAGCCCGCCTTGTGCGGGCTTTTTTCTGTCCGCTGGAAATCTGTTCAAACCCACACGCTGCTTAGCGACAAGGGCACATCGCAATCCGGTCGCGGCCTCGGTTCCAGCCATTCGAGACACGCCGTGAACCCGTCCATGGAGGCTCGGATGCCTGGGCGGCCCCGCGCATCCATGTCGCATACGGTCTCGAATGGCTGGAACCAAGCCCACGACCTCTCCTTTGCGGCCAGCTCCCGGTTCGTTCTGCTGGGCTACTCGCCCGGTACCTGGGATTGCCACTGCAGGGGGGCAACGGCGCGGATGCGGGCGGCGTCATCTTCCAGCAGGAAGCCGCTGGCGACTGCTTCGTCCAGGGCGGCAGCGACGGCGGCTTCGTAGCCGGCCTGGTCGACGTAGAGCGAGGCCATTTGCGCGGCGTCGAAGAGGACGGTGGTACCAAAGAGGAAGCACAGGCGGTCTCCCTCCTGGCCCTCACCGGACAGTATCGCCACCGGTGCATCGACCCAGGGCGTCCGGATGCCACCGAGGACGTTCCCGAGGTCATCCTTGAGGAACGCGCCGCCGGCGTCATCCACTGTCAACAGGTCTCCGGTGGGCGGTGCGATGCCGTCGCGCACCCAGGTGTCCAGGGCTCGCAGGGCGGCACCGAAGACCCAGGCCATGGGGCCGGCATTGACCGGGCGGGCACAGTTCAGGAACCCGGGAATGCCGTTGGCTTCTTCAACCAGCAGGAAGCGCGGATTCTCCCCGGTGTCCTCGCGGCCGATGATGAAGGAGTAGTAGTCGCCGTGGGCGGTGCCCGCGACTTCCCACAGGCGGAAGCGGTCCGTATCCGGTTGCCGGTCATTGATGGCACCGAGCAGCAGCACGTCGGTTTCGGTCTGGAAGTTGAACACGGGCACGTTCAGGTCTTCCCGGATGCGAACGCTGTCCGGGGTGGCGATGGGTTCCAGCGGAGCCTGGGCCAGAGCCGGCGCGCCGTCGCCGCGGCTGTGTACCATGTAGCCATCGAAGGTGTTGTACAAGGGGTGCACGGCGTTGATGTAGGTGACCAGCCGGCCGGCGGACTGGGACTCACCCAGGGCGATGATGCGCTCGACATCCAGGCCCTCAAGCAGGTCAACAGTGCCGGGCTCACGCAGGGCCTGGGCAGCCTGGGAGAACATGTCGTAGGAAAAGCTGTCTCCCGGATGTTCCAGTGCTGCGTAGCGCTCGGCATTGACCGCCTTCAGGTGCAGCGGCACCACCGGGGTTTCGCTGCCCTCGATGCCAACACGCTGGGCCGAGACTCCCACCCAGACATGGCCCCGACGCAGTATTTCCACGTGACCGGAGCCGTAGGAGGGGCCGGTGTCGAAGCCGGCGGTGACGTTCAGCCACTCGACCAGGACGGTGCCGCTGAAATCGGCGGGATCCACCGGCCGGTATACCACCACCCGGGTGCGGTAGGCTGCGGTCTCGGCGGGTTCCGCTTCCCAGGCGCCGTCCGTGCCCAGCTCGCCGACGTTGCGAAACGCCGAGGCCTCGCCGGACAGGAAGTATTCGCGCTGCTGGTACCCCACCTCGGCGAGGTCGAAGGTGGTGGACAGCAGGAACAGGGTGCCGGCATCCGGTGGGTCCTCGACCTCAGGCTGGCTGATGGGCAGGAAGGTAGGTGCGACCGGTGGCGGCGGCTCGGACGCTTCCGGGGCGCGATCCTTGCCGTCGCTGCAGGCCGTGAGCAGAGCGACCGCGAGACCGAAGACAACGTTGGCGTGGTGCCGGGGTGATTTCATGACCTTGCTCCTGATTGTTATGAGACTAATATGCATTAGCTTTACTTGAAAAGCCACCGTCCCGCCCCCATCTGTCCTACTTGTGCGATATACCCTGAATACCAGCCACAACACGTGAGGACGCCATGACTGCAGATGTGAAGAAAGAAACCCTGGGCTTTCAGACAGAGGCCAGGCAGCTGCTGCACCTGATGATCCACTCCCTGTACAGCAACAAGGAAATTTTCCTGCGGGAGCTGATTTCCAATGCCTCGGATGCGATAGACAAGCTGCGCTTCGAGGCGCTGGCGGATGAGTCGCTGCTCGAGGGCCAGGGCGACTATGCCATTCAGGTCGACGTCGACAAGGACGCCAACACCATCACCATCAGCGATAACGGCATCGGCATGACGCGCGAGGAGGTGGTCGACAACCTGGGCACCATCGCCAAGTCCGGCACCGCGGCTTTCCTGCAAAACCTCACCGGTGACCAGCGCAAGGACTCCCAGCTGATCGGCCAGTTCGGCGTCGGTTTCTACTCCGCATTCATCGTTGCCGAACGGGTAGAGGTCCACACCCGCAAGGCGGGACAGCCCGGCGATACCGGCGTCCTCTGGGAATCCCACGGCGAGTCCGAGTTCTCGATTGAAATGCGGGACAAGGAGGCCCGGGGGACCAGCATTACCCTGTTTCTGAAGAAGGATTGCAGCGAATTTGCCGACGATTGGCGGGTGCGCAGCGTGATCAAGAAGTACTCCGACCATATCTCGGTGCCGGTGATGATGCTCGAGGCCGAGAAACCCGTTGCGGAAGACGCCGAGGACGGGGCCGAGGCACCCGAGCGGGAGTACAAGGCCGTCAACGAGGCCACGGCGCTGTGGACCCGTCCTCGCTCCGAGGTCAGCGACGAGGAGTACAAGGCCTTTTACCAGCATGTATCACACGATTTCGAAGAGCCCCTGAGCTGGAGCCACAACAAGGTCGAGGGCAAGCAGGAATACACCAGCCTGCTGTATATCCCCAGACGCGCGCCTTTCGACCTCTGGAACCGCGACATGGCCCGGGGCCTCAAGCTGTACGTGCAGCGCACGTTCATCATGGACGATGCCGAACAGTTCCTGCCCCTGTACCTGCGCTTCGTCAAGGGCGTGGTGGATTCCAGCGATCTGCCGCTCAACGTCTCCCGCGAAATCCTGCAACAGGACGGCGCGGTGGATGCCATGCGCGGTGCCGTTACCAAGCGCGTACTGGACATGCTGACGAAACTGGCGAAAAAGGCCGGGGATGAGTACGCCACCTTCTGGAACGAGTTTGGCCAGGTACTGAAGGAGGGTCCGGCGGAAGACTTCGCCAACAAGGAGAAGATTGCCAAACTGCTGCGCTTTTCCACTACCCATACCGACAAGGCGGAGCAGGACCAGTCGCTGGAGGACTATGTCGGCCGCATGCAGGAAGGCCAGGACAAGATCTACTACGTGGTCGCGGAAAACTTCAATACTGCGCGCAAGAGCCCGCATCTGGAAGTGTTCCGCAAGAAAGGTATCGAGGTCCTGCTGCTCAGCGAGCGGGTCGATGACTGGCTGATGAACCAGCTGCAGGAGTTCGACGGCAAAAAGCTGCAGGACGTCGCCCGCGGCGCCCTGGATCTGGAAGATGACTCGGAGGAGGGCAAGGCCGAGCAGGAAAAGCTGAGGAAGGACAGCGAGGCCCTGGTGGAGCGGCTCGCCAAGGTGCTGGAGGAAAAAGTCTCTGAAGTGCGGCCCTCGCTGCGCCTGACCGAGTCGCCGGCCTGCCTGGTGGTGGGAGACTATGACATGGGCGCGCAGATGCGGCGCATCCTTGAGGCCGCGGGGCAGCCCGTGCCCGAGAGCAAGCCTATCCTGGAGATAAATCCCGGCCACCCCCTGCTGAAAATGCTGGACAGTGAAGCCGACGAGGAGCGTTTTGCCGACCTCGCCCACATTGTGGTGGATCAGGCGACCCTGGCCGAGGGCGGCCAGCTGGATGATCCCGCCAGCTTCGTCAGCAAACTCAACGCCCTGCTGTTGCAGCTGAGCAAGGGCTGACAGCAGTCCCGGGGGCCGTGGCGCTTGCCATGGCCCTTTCCGCAATGCCAAGCTGGCGGACGGCTGCGCCAGTCGCGGCTGTTGATAATAACCGGGACAGGGGATCTTTTATGCCGCGCTCACACCGCGTTGCCGTGCTCGGCGGGGGCAGTTTCGGGACGGTGATTGCCAACCTGGTCGCCTGTAACGGGCACCGCGTCTGTCTTTGGGGGCGCAATGCCGGCACCGTGGCTGCGATCAATGCCCGGCACGAAAACGCCGAATACCTCCCGGGCTATCGTCTGGACGACAAGCTGCGTGCCACCACCGTGCTCGAGGACGCCGTGTCGGATATCGACATCCTCTGCGTGGCAGTTCCCAGCGCGTCGTTTCGCGCCATTGTACGCACGCTGGCGCCGCTGGTGGGCCCGGGCACGCTGCTGGTCAGCCTGACCAAGGGCATCGAAGCGGGCGGTTTCCAGCTGATGAGCGAGATCCTGCGGGAGGAAATGCCGCACAACCCCTGCGCCGTGCTCAGCGGGCCCAACCTTGCCGGTGAGATCGCTGCGGGGCACGTCACCGGCACCGTGGTGGCCAGCGACTCGGACGCGATCAACACAACCCTGCACGACCTCCTGCACAGCGACCGCTTTCTGGTCTATGCCTCGCGCGACATGTACGGCGTGGAGTTGGGCGGCGCGCTGAAGAACGTCTACGCCATCCTCGCCGGGCTGGGCGCAGCCCTCGCCTTTGGCGAAAATACCATAGGCATGCTGCTGACCCGGTCGCTGGCGGAGATGTCCCGTTTTGCGGTGCAGATGGGCGCCAATCCGCTGACCTTTCTCGGCCTCGCCGGTGTCGGCGACCTGTTCGTGACCTGCTCCTCGCCGCTGTCGCGGAACTATCGCATTGGTTATGCCGTCGGCAAGGGAGAGCCTCTGGAAGCTGTGTTGGCGGGTATGGACCAGGTCGCGGAGGGTATCAACACCCTGGCGCTGTTGAAGGCGGAGGCTGACCATCGCGGTGTCAGCATGCCGCTGGTCAATGGTTTGTACGGGATTCTGCACCAGCAGCGGCCGGTGTCGGAGATCTTCAGTGATATGATGTCCAGCGAGCAGGCACGGGACGTGGAGTTTGCGGTCGGCTGAAATCTTTGGCAGCTCGCTCATGAGGAGGAATCGTTGATTAACCCGGCAATTATCAGGCGTACAACCCGGTTGATACTGATCGCTGTGCTGGCGGTGGGTGGCTTCGCGCTGGCGGAAGAGGGCTATCATCCCGCTGCCCTGCTACAGCAGCTGGAACGCTACCCCCACGCTGTATCGATAGCCCGCGAGGTGACGACGGTGCGCGATCACGAGATCGGCCTCGACGCCATGCAGAAATCCATGGGCAACTGGATCTTTCGCAACAGTGAGCGGCTGGATGGCGAACTCACCCGGCAGACCTGGCAAATCATCGATGGTTTCTCCGCCCGTGAGGTGCTGCAGAGCCTGGAATCGGCTCTCGGTCTGGTGGGAGCAGAGTTGCTCTATTCCTGCGATGCACGCGCCTGTGGTCCGGGTGCCCAATGGGCCAGCCGGGTCTTCAATCAGCGTATCCTGTACGGCCGCGCAGACGAGCAGCGCTACCGCGTGTACGCGGTTGTCAGCGGGGCAGGGACGTTCCGTGTGGTGCTGTACAGCGGCGCCCGTACCAGCGATCGCCAGTACCTGCATGTGGACCTGCTGCAGCTGACGGAAGGCGCCTAGCGGGCTGCACCGGGGCTGCCCTGCCGCCGCTGGCCGTGTCTCGCAGGGAACAACGCGCCGGCTCCGGTTAGCGGCGCAGCTGTAGCAGGGAGAGGAACTCGTCGCGGGTTTTCTGCTCGGTGCGGAAGCTGCCCAGCATGGCAGACGTTTTCATCAGCGAGTTCTGTTTCTCCACGCCGCGCATCATCATGCACATGTGCTGGGCTTCGATGATCACGCCCACACCCTCGGCCCCGGTCACATCCATGATGGTCTGGGCGATCTGCGTGGTAAGCGACTCCTGTATCTGCAGGCGGCGGGCAAAGACGTCGACAATCCTCGCGACCTTCGACAGACCCAGTACCTTGCCGGTGGGGATGTAGGCCACATGACACTTGCCGATGAACGGCAACAGGTGATGCTCACAGAGGGAGTAAAGCTCGACGTCCTGCACCAGTACCATTTCGCTGGAGTCGGAGGGGAACAGGGCTTTGTTGACCACCTCGTCAACGGACTGCTGGTAGCCGCGGGTGAGGAATTCGAAGGCCTTGGCGGCGCGTTTCGGTGTATCCGCCAGTCCGGGACGCGACAGGTCTTCACCAATCGCTTCGATTATTTTTGCCCAGTGCTGCTCCACGCGTAGTCTCCTGAATTGCCGCCGCCCGGGTTGGGCCGGCGATAGTAGCAACCGGGCCTGGTTTAGGCAAACTGCGGGGCGAGGGCAGTAGAGTCTCGCTTTGTCGCCGCCGGGATGCTAAAAAGCGAGCTCGATTGCCGCTGGTGCCACCTGCCATGACAAATCCCCATGCACAGCTTCACTGCGCCACGACTGTCGGCGAGGCCCTGGATCAAATCGCCGCTGCGCTGGAGGCGGCGGACCTGTATTACGGGCACGGTACCGACAACCCCTGGGACGAGGCAGTGCAGCTGGTACTGGCCGTGGCGGGACTGCCCGCCGATAGTGACAACAGCGCCCTGCCGCATCCGGTTACCCGCGAGCAGGCCGCACGCATGGCCAGCCTGCTGCGGCGCCGCATAGAGCAGCGGGTGCCCCTGCCTTATCTGACCGGGAAGGCATTTTTTGCCGGCCTGCCACTGCGCTGCGACGAACGGGCCATTATCCCCCGTTCGCCCCTTGCCGAGCTGGTCCAGGTGGGCTTCCAGCCCTGGTACGCGGGTCCGGGCCCGGAGCGGATTCTGGACCTGTGCTGCGGCGGCGGCTGTATCGGGCTCGCCTGTGCCTGGCATCTGCCGGACACCCGGGTAGATCTGCTGGATCTCGATCCCGAGGCGCTGTCACTCGCTGCGGAGAACATTGCCGATCTCGGGCTGGACACCCGGGTGCGGGCTCTGCAGTCCGACCTGTTCGAGGCAGCGGCCGGGGAGCGCTACGACATCATTGTCAGCAATCCGCCCTATGTCGACGCGGACGATCTCGCGGCGATGCCGGCGGAATATCGCCACGAGCCGGCCCTGGCGCTGGGTTCCGGTGTCGACGGGCTCGATCTCACCCGGCGCCTGCTGGCGGAAGCGGAGGACTACCTGCAGCCCTGGGGGCTGCTGGTGGTGGAAGTGGGCAACAGCCAGGACGCGCTGGAGTCGGCCTACCCGAACGTGCCCTTCACCTGGCTGGAGTTCGAACACGGCGGCCACGGCGTGTTTGCCCTGAGCGCAAGGGAACTGCGGGAAAACCGGTCAAGCCTGCGTGGATAGCGTATAATGCGGCGTTTTTGGCAGAGGCCCCAGCACCATGTCAGGCAATACCATCGGCAAGCTGTTCACGGTCACCAGCTTCGGTGAAAGCCACGGCCCGGCTCTGGGCTGCATCGTCGACGGCTGCCCCCCGGGTCTGGAGTTGTCGGTAGCGGACCTGCAGCGCGACCTGGACCGGCGCAAGCCCGGGACGTCCCGTTACACCACCCAGCGTCGCGAGGCCGATGAGGTACAGATCCTGTCCGGCGTCTTCGAGGGCAGGACCACGGGCACCGCCATTGGCCTGCTGATCATGAACACCGACCAGCGTTCGAAGGATTACTCGAATATCGCCAATACCTTCCGCCCGGCTCATGCGGACTACACCTACCAGCAAAAGTACGGCTTCCGGGACTACCGCGGCGGTGGCCGCTCTTCGGCCCGGGAAACGGCGATGCGGGTTGCCGCCGGCGCCATTGCCAAGAAATTCCTGCAACAGCGCTACGGCATCCTGGTGCGCGGCTACCTGGCGCAGCTGGGGCCCATTCGGGCGCAGACGGTTGATTGGGATGCGGTGGAGCAGAACCCGTTTTTCTGTCCAGACCCGGCGCTGGTGCCGGCGATGGAAGAGTACATGGCTGCGCTGAACAAGCGTGGCGACTCCGTTGGCGCGCGTATTAACGTTGTCGCCAGCGGTGTCATGCCGGGCCTGGGAGAGCCGGTGTTTGACCGCCTCGATGCCGATATCGCCCATGCCATGATGGGCATCAATGCGGTCAAGGGGGTGGAGCTCGGGGCCGGTTTCGCGGTGGTTGAGCAGCAGGGCAGCGAACACCGGGACCTGTTGACGCCCGCGGGTTTCATCGGCAACAACGCAGGCGGTGTCCTGGGCGGTATTTCCAGCGGCCAGGACATCACCGTCAGCCTGGCGCTCAAGCCCACCTCCAGCATCCGCCAGCCCGGCGCCACCATCGACACGGCGGGTGCGGCCATGGAGATGTCCACCCACGGCCGCCACGATCCCTGTGTGGGCATTCGCGCCACCCCGATCGCCGAGGCCATGCTGGCCATCGTGCTGCTGGACCACGTGCTGCGCCATCGCGGCCAGAATATGGATGTGGTCTGCGATACGCCCGTCCTTCCCGCCTCCGCGCCCGGGCATTGAGCCGGCCTGTGACGAAAAGGCGGCGGCGCCATGTGCGCACCATTGTCCTCGGCGTGCTCGCCATGGGGGCGCTGGTGTGGGGCGCGGTGGATACCTTTGAAGTACCGGTGGAGAGGCTGTGGGCGCTGTTTCTGCAGACCCTGGCTGCAGTGGCCGTGCTGATACTCTCCGCCGCCGTGACGGCGGCGCTGTGGGTGCTGCTGCGACGCCTGTTGCGGCGTGATTAGGGCTTGCCGGCGCCCGTCAGGCGGTGCCGACATCAATCTCGAGCGTCATCTGCTCGGCAATCACATCCAGTGCGTCCTCCAGGGCGTCCATTGACGCGGACCGTGGGATTTCCGCCAGGATGTCGGCCCGGAACAGCAGCTCGCCGCTCATTGGTGCACTGCTCACCTCGCTCTCCATGTCGATCACGTTGACCTGTTCCGCCGCCAGCGCGCGGGCGATTTCCCGCACGATTCCCGGACGGTCCGGCCCCAATACAGCCAGGGTAACCCGGCGACCGTCGCCGCTGGCGGCTACCGCGGAGGCCGGTGTGACCCGGACGCTGATGCCGCTGCTGGCCAGGCCCTTGAGCGCTTGCTGCAGCTCCTCGGCGGCATCCTCCGGCAGCGAGACCAGTACCAGGCCGGCGAACTTGCCGCCAAGCTGGGACAGGCGGCTCTCGTGCCAGTTGCCGCCGCAGCGCTCAATAACGCTGGACAATTGTTCGACAAGCCCGGGGCGGTCGTCGCCGATAAAAGTTACGATAAAAGAAGTTTGCACGATCGGACTCCACATTCGCTGCCACAGCCCGTATATTACCCCGCAACCCCACGAGGCAGAAGGAAAGCACTATGAAATATGCTCTGGCACTGTTACTGGCGCTGGCAATTGTACCCGCTCACGCCGCGCTCGACTGGGACACCGCCCTTAATGGGCCCCAGCGGTCTGCGGAAAACAAGGCTCGCGATGACTGGCGGCACCCGCGCGCGACCCTGGAGTTTTTCGGCATTGAGGAAGGCATGACCGTAGTCGAGCTGTCCCCGGGTGGCGGCTGGTACACAGAGATACTGGCGCCGCTGCTGGCGGGCAACGGCAAGCTCTACGCCGCCCACTTCAGCCCCAACGCGATGGGCAGCTCCTATTTCCGCAACGCCCTGGGCGGCTTTTTGCAGAAGCTCGCGGGCAACCATGAGCTGTATGGCCCCGTGGTTGTGACGTCGCTGGCACCCCCGGCGGAAACCACTGTCGCACCCGCCGATTCGGCCGATCTGGTCGTGGCCTTCCGCAATGTACACAGCTGGATCAACATGGGCAGCCTGGACGGCACCCTGGCGGCGGCCTTTACCGCCCTCAAGCCCGGCGCTGTGCTCGGGATCGTGCAGCACCGCGCCAAGGCAGGTGATGATCCCCAGGCCATGGCCCGGAGCGGTTATATCACAGAGGCCTACGTGATTGCCGCCGCCGAGAAAGCGGGCTTCACCCTCGATGGCTCCAGCGACATCAACGCCAATCCCAAAGACACTGCGGAACATCCCCACGGTGTCTGGTCGCTGCCACCGGCCCTGCGCGGTGGTGACGAAGGCCGCGCCGGGTTCGAGGCCATTGGCGAAAGCGACCGCATGACCCTCCGGTTCCGCAAGCCGGAGTGAGGTTTGGCCAATCTGCTGGACATTCCCCTGGCCCGCCTTGCACCGGAAACCCTGGCGGGCCTGCTGGAGGAGTTCGCCAGCCGTGACGGTACCGACTACGGTGATCGCGAGCTGAGCCTGGCGGAGAAGGTCGTGCAGCTGCGCCGACAGCTGGACAGCGGTGACATGCGGCTGTTGTACGACGGCGACAGTGAAACCTGGGACCTGGTGTCCCGCGATGCTGCCCTGGCCCTGCTGGCGGGGGAGGCGCTCGACTGATGCGACTCAATGCAAACCACGAACTCGACGTTACCGGGCTGTACTGCCCCGAACCGGTGATGCTGCTGCACCGCTGTATCCGGGATGTCGCCGTGGGCGAGACCGTCTGCGTGGTCGCCACGGATCCCACCACCCTGCGAGACATTCCCCGATTCTGCAGTTTCCTCGGGCACGAATTGCTGGAGCAGGTGGACGAGGGTGGCGAAATTCTGTTCCTGCTGCGCAAGGGGGCGTGAGCTCCGGTGACTGCGCTGGCGAGCGTTCCCGCAACTGACCTGTTTTGCCCGCTGCGGGCGCAGCGGGTGTTCCAGCGCTGCTTTCTCGATGCCGAGAACACACTGCTCTGCGGCGGTGCCGAAGAACCCTTTTACGCGCCTGCGGCGAACCCCGGCGAGCCGCACCGCCTCTGGTATCGGGAGGACTTCTTCGCCAGCGCCCTGCACGAGGTGGCGCACTGGTGTATCGCCGGCCCGGCGCGGCGCCTGTTGCCGGATTTCGGCTACTGGTATGCGCCCGAGGGGCGCAACCCCGGCGAGCAGGCCGCCTTCGAGGCAGTGGAAGTAGCGCCCCAGGCCCTCGAGTGGTGCTTCGCCATCGCCTGCGGCTTTCGCTTTCAGGTCAGCACCGACAACCTGGCGGCGGAGGCGGGGGCGGCGGCGGATCACAGCGACTTCCAGGCGGCGGTGTGTCGGGAGGCGCAGCGCCGCGCCCGCCACGGTCTGCCGCAGCGCGCGCAGCGGTTCTACGCGGGCCTGCAGCGGGAATTCGGTCTCAGTAATCCGTTGACCCCTGCACTATTCACCCCGGGCGCCTTGTCTTGAGTGCGCTGCGCATCCTCGCCGACGGCAACATTCCCGCGGTAGCCGAGTATTTTGCCCAATTCGGCAGTGTTCGCACCACCGAGGGTCGTACACTCTCGGCAGCGGAGCTGGCCGAGGTGGATGTGCTGCTGGTACGCTCGGTCACCCGGGTTGACGAGGCATTGCTCCGGGACAGCCCGGTGCGCTTTGTCGGCACTGCTACGGCGGGTGTGGACCATATCGATATTGCCTGGCTGGAGGGCAGGGGGATCGGGTTTGCAGCTGCCCCAGGGGCCAACGCCAACTCGGTGGTGGAGTATGTACTCGCTGCGATTGCTGCGGTCGACGACAGCCTTGAGCGCCTGCTGGCGGGGGGCAGGGTGGGTGTCGTCGGCTATGGTCATGTGGGCAGCCTGCTGGCGCGGCGTTTGCGCGCCCTGGGGATCGCCAGCCTGCACAGGGACCCGTGGCTGGCCCCGGTCTCGCTGGCTGACCCCGCCAGCCTGGAAGAGATCCTGGCCTGCGAGGTGATTTCACTGCACCCATCCCTTGTTACCGACCAGCCCTGGCCCAGCCGCCATCTGCTCGGGCCCGAGGCGCTGGCGACCCTGGGTTGCGAGCAGCTGCTGATCAATGCCAGCCGGGGACCGGTGCTGGCCAACGACGCCCTGCTGGCGCGCCTGAGGCAGCCCAATCCACCCCGCTGTGTGCTGGACGTCTGGGAGTTCGAGCCTGCGGTACTGCAGCCACTGCTGCAACGCGTGCAGTATGGTACACCCCACATTGCCGGCTACAGTCATGACGCCAAGCTGGCGGCAACCCGCATGCTGGCGCAGGCGCTGCAGGGGTACCTGGGATTGGCGGCGGCGGGGCCGGCCCACGCCGGTGAGGCCCCTGTGCTGGAGTTGCCCCCCGCACTCACCGGTGTGGACTTGTTGCGACAGCTGTGCAGGCTGCGCTACGACCTGGCGGCGGACGACCGGCGCCTGCGCGAGGCGGTACTGGGCGCCCCCGAAACCGAGGCCCGGGTGGCCTTCGACCTGTTGCGCAGGGAGTACCCCCTGCGGCGGGAGCTGGCGGGTAGCAGGGTGCGCGTTCTAAACAGGGAACAAGTGCCGCTGGTGGAGGCGATGGGGGCAGTGGTGGTGCCAGGATAGGTGGAGCGGTTGAGACAAGATGGGGCGGTCGAGACTAGATGGAGTGGGAAACGGCCGGGGTGGCGATCCACTTCGAACACTGAAGCCTTCAGGACAGGGTTGGATTGGCAGTTGAGACTAGATGGAGCGGGAAACGGCCGGGGTGGCGATCCACTTCGAACACTGAAGCCTTTAGGGCAGGGTTGGATGGGCAGTTGAGACTAGATGGAGCGGGAAACGGCCGGGGTGGCGATCCACTTCGAACACTGAAGCCTTTAGGGCAGGGTT
>NZ_JAVKCQ010000013.1:0-30759 GCF_040222615.1 Haliea sp. | reverse complement strand
GCGCAGCTGGCTGTCCACCAGCTGCCAGTATCCGGCTGCATCCCGGGTTGGATCGGCGGCAGCCAGCAACTGCTCGTTGGCTTCGTAAAGGTGCAGCAGACGGCGGTAGTCGCTGCTGTCCAGCTGCCGCCGCAGCGCCTCGCGCTGCCAGCGAAAATACTCCGCGGCAGAATCTGCATCCATGCTTCCGGAAACCGCCGACAGGCGAAACAAGTAATCATAGCGCGCGTCCAGTGCCTGCCAGTCGCCCAGGCTGCGATGAACCGCCAGCAGATTGCGCAGCAGCGGCAACTGGTTTTCGCTGTAGAGTCCTTCGTTCACGCGCAGCACATGCAACGCCCGCCGGTACAGCAGCTCTGCCTGCCCCGGCTCGCCGGCCTCGTACAGGTAACCTCCCAGTTCCATGAGCGGCTGGGCCAGGGCTGCGGCGTAGGGACCGTGCTCCTGCTCCAGCGCAAGCAGGCGCTCACGCTGAGAGGTTACCGCCAACTGCCCTTCAGCCCGCGGCAGCGACAACACCACGGGGGCCTCGTCAGGCCACTGCCGGTCCACACGCACGAAATGGCGCCCGTACGTATTCGCGGGTGCCGCCCAGGCGGGGTCTTGCAGCAACAGCGCCATCAGCGCAAAAGCGGCCAGCCGCCGCGGCTTCAGCCTTGGAATCACCACCTTCTCACCTCTTCCTGCCCCGAACCAGCGGGGCTACCGGGTAGAGTAGCTCCGCCGGTTAATGATATAACGACCACGGGCATACAGATACTGATGCCGCGACTGGGCAAACAGGGTGGGACCGCATGAAGCAGCTTGGTATCCTCGACTCCGCATTCATCAACATGGAACAGCCGAACACCCCCCAGCATGTGGGCTCGCTGGGTATCTATGACCCCTCGACCGCTGCGGGCGGCAAGGTTCGCTTCAAGCAGGTCATTGCCACCTTTGAACGCAGGCTTGCCAACCAGCCGCTGTTCAGGACCCGCCTGGTGCGTGTGCCCGGGGGACTGGACCGACCCTACTGGGTCAAGGATGCGCGTTTCGATGTCGAGTTCCACCTGCGCCATATTGCCCTGCCAAAGCCGGGAGACTGGCGCCAGCTGTGCATACAGGTCGCGCGCCTGCACTCTCGCCCGCTGGACATGGGCAGGCCGCTCTGGGAAGCCTGGATCATCGAAGGACTGGACCGGATGCCGGGACTGCCCGCGGGGAGCTTCGCTGTCTACACCAAGATCCATCACTCCCTGGTTGATGGCATGGCGGGAAACAGTATTGTCGCCCTGATTCATGATCTGGTCGCGGACCCGCAGGCGGAAGCGTTCGGGGACGATCCGCCAAAACTGGTTGATACACAACCCAGTATCGCCGAGCTGCTGGCGCGCGCTTCCATTAACGGCATCCGCAATGTGGCCGGCGTCGTCAGTGGGGGAATCAGCACATCGGCCCAGCTGGCGCGCTACCTCACGGCCGTAATGCGCAAGGAGATGCCGCCACCCGATATCAGCGCGCCGAAAACCCGGTTCAACCGGGCGGTTGGACCGCACCGGGTTTTCACCGCGGCCGAGTTCAGCCTGGAACGGGTCCGGGCAGTGAAGGACGCGGCCGGGGTCAAGGTCAACGACATCGCCCTCGCGGTCACCGGCGGTGCACTGCAGCGCTACCTGGCGGAACTGGGTGAGGCGCCGGGGGCGCCACTGGCGGCGACGATTCCCCTGAATATGCGCACCCGGCGCGACAGCAGTGAGGACAACAACCAGGTGGGGTCGGTCTTCACCTCGCTGCACACTGATATCCCGGAACCGGCGCAGAGGCTTCAGGCCATACACCTGAGTGCAATTGAGGCGCAACGCTCTGGTGAAGCCAGTCCGATGGTCGATGTCCTGAAACTTGCGGGAGTGTTCGCGCCCGCGCTGACCAGGCCGGTGCTGGGTTTCTGGGCGCGTAACCACCTGTCGAGCTACATGCCGGTCAACATCACCACCGTGGTCTCCAACGTTGCCGGGCCTGATTTCCCCCTCTACTGCGCCGGCGCCCGCCTGGTGGACTACTACGGCCTGGGTGTACTTACCCCCGGACTGGGCATCTTCCACATGTTTTTCAGCTATTGCGGCAAAGTGACCATCTCGGTGCTCGCCGACCGCGAGATGCTGCCCGAACCCGACCGCTACCAGTCCTGTCTGGAGGGCGCCTTTGCAGAGCTGGAGGCCGCGGTCCTGCCGCGGCCGCGCAGGCGCCGCAGGCAAAAAAAACCCGCCTGACGGCGGGTTCGAAATTTCAATCGGTCTGGACCTGAACGGGGCATTCCGGAGCAAGGCTGCCGGGATATCTCGTCGCATGGTCATACTCTAGGAAAAGAACTAATATATATCCAATGTATTTTTGTTATGTCAATTATGAATTGAAATCATATCAAACATGGATACCCAGAACCTCTATAGAGTTGACCTGAATCTGCTGGTTGCCCTGCAGGCCCTGCTGGAAGAACGCAGTGTCTCCCGTGCCGCGGAGCGCCTGCACATCACCCAGCCGGCCATGAGCAAAACTCTTGCCCGCCTCAGGGACCTGTTCGCTGACCCGCTGTTCACCCGCAGCAATCGCGGCATGCAACCGACACCGCGAGCCCAGGAACTGGCCACGGAGCTCGGGGTGGTACTCCACGATATCGCCAGACTGGTCACCGGCTCCCACTTCGACCCCTACACCTACAGCGGAGAAATCTCGCTTGCCCTGTCGGAATATATCGGCGTCGCGCTGCTTCCAAACCTGATCCAGCGCCTGCACCGGGACGCACCCAGACTGTCGATACGCACTATAACCCGGGCGGAAAACCAACTCGAACAGCTGGCCACAGGGAGTCTCGACTTCGCCATCCACATCGCCCAGGCCCACTATCCCGATGAATTCCGGACACAAGTGCTGGGAACCGCGCCATCGGGAATCCTGGTCCGGGAAGGTCACCCCCTGTGCAGGGGTGAGATCACTTGGGAGCGGCTGGCGCTGTACCCGGTGATCAGGGTCTATGTACCCGACCTGGAGCAGGCCGAGCTGGCACGCACCTCCGAGGCTTTCATGCGCGTGCGCCATCCGCAGCAGGGCTCGCTGGAGACCTCCCACCTGATGACCGCGATGGAGGTCCTGCGCAATACTGACTACTTCCTGCCGGGACCCGCCTATGTGCTGCAGAACTCCCATACCACCAACGGTATCGTCGCACTGCGGACACCTCCCGGGAGTGACTACACGCTCAAGTACATGCTGGTGGCGCACCGGCGCACCGGCCACTCGCCAATCCACTCCTGGCTGTGGGACCAGGTGCTGGACACCATCCGCGAAATGGCCGCAGAGAGCACAGCCACCCAGCACGTCCGTTATCCTGCTATCCTGCAGCCCCTGACCCTTCCCTGAACCGCAGCACTCCGGGCCAACCATGAGCAACAGCAAACGACGCGACATCCCGCATTACACGACGCCTTTGATTGAAACCCATTGCCACCTCGACTACCTGGACCAGGAGCAACTGACCCAGACCCTGGTCCGTTCCCGGGAGGTCGGCATAGAGCGGATCGTGACGATCGCGGTATCGGCGGCCAATCTCGACCGGGTTTTTGCCCTGACCCGGTTCGCGGACGACATCTGGGGCACCCAGGGCATTCACCCCCATGAAGCGGAGTGCTATGACAGCGCGGTGGCTGAGACGATCCGGGAGCGCGGTACAGATCCGCGCATCGTCGCCGTTGGCGAAATCGGCCTCGACTATTTCTACGACCACGCTGACCGGGCCGTGCAGCGCCGGGTATTCGCCGAACAGCTCGCGCTGGCGGTCGAGCTGGACCTGCCGGTAGTCATCCATACCCGGGAAGCGGACGATGATACCCGCGCCATCCTTGCGGAATTTGCCCCGAACCTGGCCCGCAAGGGGGTGATCCACAGCTTCACCTCCAGCCTTGAACTGGCGGAATTCTGCCTGGACAGGGGGTTCATGCTGGGATTCAACGGGATCACCACGTTCAATCGGGCGGACAACGTCCGCGCCGCCGTGGCGCTGACACCACTGGACCAGCTGGTACTGGAGACCGACTCCCCCTACTTGACCCCGGTGCCGTACAGGGGCCGCCCCAATGCCCCGTTCTACCTGCCCTTTGTGGCGGAGCGGGTAGCCGAGGTGAAGCAATTGCCGGTGGAAGACCTCCTCGCCGCGGCGCACCGCAACAGCCTGGCACTGTTTTTTGCCGATGAACCCGGCTGAGCGCCAGGAAAGTTGGCCCGGAAGCCTGAACCTGTCGGCAGTCGATGGTAAACTATGCGCCCTTTTTGCGCGGGCCGTGGTCCGCCACGATGACAGGACACTATGGATTATATAGTCGGCCAGCGCTGGGTCAGCCATGCGGATGCCCAGCTAGGGCTGGGGGTTATTGTTGAAGTAGAACCGCGGCGGGTCACTCTGAGCTTCCCCGCGGTGGGTGAGGAACGCACCTACGCAGCGGACAGCGCCCCCCTGACCCGGCTGAGATTCAAGGAGGGTGACCATATATCCACCTCCGACAACCGGGAGCTGGTCGTCACCCAGGTGGCGGAACGCGGTGGCCTGCTGCTCTATACCGGGATCGATCACCACGAGCAGTCCGCAACCATTTCCGAGCTGGACCTGGACGCCTTTGTCCAGATCACCACGCCCCAGCAGCGCCTGCTCAATGGCCATTTCGACAAAACCGGTGATTTCGCCCTGCGGGTTGCCACCCTGAACCAGCTCGACCGCCTGCAACGCTCCCCGGCCCGGGGCCTGATGGGGTCGCGCACCAGCCTGCTGCCCCACCAGGTATATATCGCCAATGAGGTCGGCCAGCGCCACGCACCCCGGGTCCTGCTCGCCGATGAGGTGGGTCTGGGCAAGACCATCGAAGCCGGGATGATCCTGCACCAGCAACTGTTGACCGGTCGTGCGACGCGGGTCCTGATCCTGGTGCCGCAGACCCTGCTGCACCAGTGGCTGGTAGAGATGCTGCGGCGTTTCAACTTGTATTTTTCCCTGTTCGATGAGGAGCGCCTGCAGGAGCTCTCGGGTGTAGATGAATTCGGCGATGAGGCACTGCCGGAGCTCTCGGAGTACAACCCCTTCGAGAGCGAGCAGCTGGTGCTGTGCAGCCTCGACCTGTTTCGCGAATACCCGGATCGCCAGCTGCAGGCCCTGGCCGCCACATGGGACCTGGTGGTGGTCGACGAGGCCCATCACCTGCACTGGTCAGCCGAGGCGCCGGGGGAGGACTACCTCTTTGTCGCCGCGCTGGCGCGCCAGAACCCGGGCCTGCTGCTGCTCACCGCAACACCTGAGCAGGTCGGCGTCGACAGCCATTTCGCCCGCCTGCAGCTGCTGGACCCGGAGCGGTTCCATTCGCTGGAGGCCTTCCGCGAAGAAGAGCAGCAGTACCGCCGCTGGAGCGAGATGGCGCAGCAACTCGAGCAGGGCGAGACACCCGCGGACCTGCCAGCGGGGCTGGACCCTTCCGCTCCCGCTGCAACCCTGATCGAGCAGATTCTCGACCGGCACGGGACCGGCCGCGTCATGTTCCGCAACACCCGTGCGGCCATCAGCGGCTTCCCCCTGCGGGTCATGCACCGCCACCCGCTCCCCTCGCCCGACGCCTACAGTCACGCCAACAGTGATGTACTGGAGGCGCTGCACCCTGAGTCACCCTATCACGACGACAGCTGGCTGAGCTTCGACCCCCGGGTGGCGTGGCTGGAGCAGACCCTGAAGCGCCTGCGTCCGGAGAAAGTGCTGGTGATCTGCGCGCGCGCGGCCACCGCGGTGATGCTGGAGCACTACCTGCACCTGCGCGCCGGTATCCGCTCCGCAGCCTTTTACGAAGGGCTTTCCATCATCGAACGGGACCGCGCCGCCGCCTACTTCGCCGATGATGTAGCCGGGGCCCAGACCCTGGTCTGCTCGGAGATCGGCAGCGAGGGCCGCAACTTTCAGTTCGCCCACCACCTGGTCCTGTTCGATCTGCCGCTGAACCCGGACTTGCTGGAGCAGCGTATCGGACGTCTCGACCGTATCGGCCAGACCGAAGATGTACAGATCCATGTCCCCTATATCCAGGGCAGCGCGCAGGAGACTCTGCTGGACTGGTATGACCGCGGCCTCGACCTGTTCCGGGAAAGCTGCTCTGCGGGCACCCTCATATTTACTCGCTTCGAAGAGCGCCTGCTGCCGCAGCTGCGCCGGCGCACCGCGGATTTCGATGAACTGCTGGTCGACACCGCTGCCTTCACCCTGGACACCCGGCGCGAACTGCGCGAGGGGCGCGACCGCCTGCTCGAGCGCAACTCGTGCAAACCTGAGGTCGCGGCGACGGTGATCGCTGAAATCGAGGCCAACGAGGACAGCGGCACGCTGCAACGCTACCTGGAGTCGCTCTGCGAAGCCTACGGGGTGGAGCACGAACATCACTCCGAGCAGACCCTGATCCTGCGCCCGACGGAGCATATGCTCACCGGCCATTTCCCCGGGCTGCAGGAAGAAGGCACCACTGTCACCTTCTCCCGCGACAAAGCCCTGGCCCGGGAGGACCTGGCATTCCTGACCTGGGAACACCCCATGCTGGTGGAAGCCATGGACATGGTGCGCTCCACGGAACTGGGCAACGCTTCCCTGGGTACCATCAAGCTCAAGGGCATCGCTCCCGGCACCATGTTGCTCGAGAGCATCTTCACCATCAACTGCATCGGCCCGCGGGACCTGCAGCTGGAGCGTTTCCTGCCGCTGTCACCCCTGCGCCTGCTGGTGGATGCGCGCGGCAAGGACCTCGCGGGGCTGGTACCCCACGAGCGGCTCAACGGCCTGGTGGAACGGATCAACAAGAACACCGCACTGGCGATCATCAAGCAGGTACACAGCGAGGTGGACACCAAGATGGCCCTGGCCACGAAACTGGCGGAGGCCAGGCTGGCACCCACCCTGGCGGACGCGGAGGCGCGGATGCGCGAGGATCTCGGCGCCGAACGGGAGCGGCTGCAGGCGCTGCGGGCCGTCAATCCCTCCATCCGCCAGGAGGAGCTGGATCACCTTGACTACCGGATCGAGGAGTGCGCCGTACACATCCGCCACGCCAGCCTGCAGCTGCAGGCCCTGCGCCTGATCATCACTACCTGAAGACAATCAACCTACTGCGAGAAAAGGTCTCTCCCATCATGACAATCTTCCATCGCCTGGCCTCCGGGCTGATCCTGACACTGCTGGCTGCAGCTGCCGGCGCCGACTACCTCGAAACCAGTCACACTTTCCGGGCACAGCCCGCCAGCACGGCCGACACCCTGGTGGTACTGGTACCGCTCAACAATACCGGCGTCCTGCCGGGCTGGGGCGAGGATACCCGCAGCCATGTCAGCCGCGCCCTCGCCGCCCAGGGCTTCGACGGCACCATGGCCCAGCAGCAGGAGATCCTGGCGCCGGCGGGGCTGCCGGTGGATCGCCTGATCGCCATCGGCCTCGGAGAGCCCGCCGAACTGGCGCGCGCGGATGCGGAGATGCTGGGCGCGAACCTGGCCAATCACCTGAACCTGGGCAACGCCCAGACCGTGCGGGTGCACTCGGGCCTGGTTTCCGATCCGGCGCTGAACACGGCTATTGTCACCGCGATGGCCCATGGGACCGACCTGGTCAACTATCGCTTTGATCGCCTCAAGACCCAGTCCGAGCCGCGGCCGGCACAGGTTTTCGAGTGGCTGGTGGCGGCACCTGAAGCGGCCGAGGAAAACTGGCAGCCGCTGCAGGCCCTGGCACAGGGTGTCTTCACGGCCCGGGAGCTGACCAACCTGTCCGCCAGCGACGGCAACCCCGCCGCCTTCGCCGCATACGTGCGCAAGCGCCTGCAACCGCTCGGCGTCAAGGTGACCGTACTGGGTCCGCAGCAGGTGTTGAAAGCCGGCATGGGCGCCCTCTACGGCGTCAGCAAGGGCAGCCAGCATGGGGCTCACCTGCTTGTCGCCCACTGGCGCGGCAGCGATGACGCAGCTATCGCCCTGGTTGGCAAGGGCATCACCTTCGACAGTGGCGGTTACAACCTGAAGACCGACGCCGCATCCATTCTCGCCATGACCGGCGACAAGGCCGGCGCCGCCGCGGTGGCGGGCACCCTGGAGGCCCTGGCCCGGCAGAAGGCGGCGATCAATGTCGTCGGCATCATGCCGCTGGCGCAGAACGCCATTTCCGGGACTGCCCAACTGCCGGGGGATGTGGTGACCGCTGGCAACGGCATGACGATTGAAGTCGTCAATACCGATGCCGAGGGCCGGCTGGTGCTGGCGGACGGCATCTGGTACGCACGCGAGCACTTCCAGCCACGTGTCGTCGCCGATATCGCCACCCTGACCGGCTCCAAAGTGCGCGCCCTGGGGCGCGACTACGCGGCAGTGTTCAGCGAGGACGAGAGACTCATCGACACCCTGGAGGTCGCGGGAGAGCTGACCCGAGAGCGGGTCTGGCAGCTGCCGCTCAAACCCTATGAAAAAATCATCGACAGCCAGGTAGCCGACATGAAAAACGCCGGCGAACCGGGCGCACAGGCCGGCGCAATCTTCCTCCAACGCTTCGCCGGCGACACCCCCTGGGTGCACATCGACATGGCCGGCAATGGCCGCTATGACGCCGCCAGTCTGCCCCCCCTGGTCGGCGCCACCGGTTACGGTGTGCGCCTGCTGACCGAGTGGGTGAAACTGTACTCAGCGGACCAGGGCTAGACCCTCAGGCCTCCGCGACCATGCCGCCGTCCAGCACCAGCACATGGCCCGTCACCCAGGCAGAGGCCCTGGAACTCAGGTAAATCGCGGTGCCGGCGGCGTCTTCCGGGGAGCCCATGCGGCTGATCGGGAAGGCCTTGGCGATCTCGTCCTCGTGTCCCGCCATGTGCGCGGTCATCTTGCTGGGGAACAGGCCCGGGGCAATGGCGTTGACGTTCACCTGCTCCCGCGCCAGTTCGGCACCCATGTGCCGGGTTAGCTGGTGCACCGCGGCCTTGCTCGCGCAGTAGCCGTAGTTCTGCATATGGCTGTTGGTAATACCGTTCACTGAACCGATATTGATCACCCGTGCAGGATCCGCGACCGTGCCCGCGGCCCGCAGCGAAGGCAGCAGCTGCTGGGTGAGGAAGAAGATCGACTTGACGTTGAGATCCATGACCTTGTCCCAGCCGCTCTCGGGAAACTCATCAATACTCGCACCCCAGGTCGCCCCGGCGTTATTGACCAAAATGTGCAGCGCCGGTTCACGCTTGCGGATCTCGGCGGCAAACCGGTTGACGCCCTCCACGGTCGACAGATCCGAGGCCAGGGCAATACACTCGCCCTGCTGCGCGAGCCCGGCGGCGGTTGCCTGCAGTTCATCCTCGCGCCGCGCCGTAATATAGGTGCGCACGCCGTTGGCCACAAAGCCCTCGGCAATCATTGCACCAATGCCACGGGACCCCCCCGTCACCACTGCAACCTTGCCACTGACATCAAACAGGTTTTTCATTGTAATCCTCCGGTTATTAGAGATTGATCAGCAGGTTTTTTTGCGCATCCATCAGCGCGCTACCACTCCGGCGGCGCGCAGTGCCTTCAGCACCTCACCGCGGGTATCTGCCGGGTCAATCACGGCGTCGATTTCCAGGAAGGAAGCCGCCTCAGTCGCTTTCCCCGACTCGTACAGGCGTGCCACGAGTTGCTCGAACAGCGCCTCGCGTTCGCCGGGATCGGCTATCGCTTCCAGCTCCTTGCGGTACCCGAGCCTGACCGCGCCCTCCAAACCCATACCGCCGAACTCGCCGGTCGGCCAGGACGCCGAATACACCGGGGCCATGAAACTGCCGCCAGTCATGGCCATCGCGCCAAGGCCGTAGCCCTTGCGCAGAAAAATGGCCACCACCGGTACGCTGAGGCTGGCGCCGGTCAGGAACAGGGCGGACATGCGGCGCACCGCGGCTTCCTGCTCGCTGGCCGGGCCCACCATAAAGCCGGGGGTATCAGTCAGGGACAGTACCGGCAGGCCAAAGGCATTGCACAGCTGCAGGAAGCGGGCGGCCTTCTCCGCGGACTCGGCATCCACGGCCCCCCCCAGCTGCTGGCAATCGTTGGCGATCAAGGCTACCGGCAGGCCCTCGAGGCGGACAAAGCCGGTGATGATGCTGCGGCCATAGACGCGGCGCAATTCGAGGAAAGAGCCGCTGTCGGCAATGATCTCGATCACCTTGCGCACCGGGTAGGCCCAGCGCCGGTCCGCGGGGATCAGATCGCGCAGCGGAAGCTGATCGCCACAGTCCCAGTCGGCGACCGGCCCCTGAAAGTAGCCGAGCAACTGGCGCGCCAGCGCCGTTGCCTGGGCTTCATCCTCCGCGGCGATGTCGACCACGCCGTTCTTCAGCTGTACCTCGATGGGGCCGATGGCCTTCGCCTCGACCTTGCCCAGGCCGCCACCTTCAATCATGGCCGGACCGGCCATGCCGATCCAGGAACTGCGGGTGGCGATGGTGAAGTCGGCGCAACCAAACAGGGCCGCATTGCCGGCGAAACAGTAGCCGTTGTTGACCGCAATACGCGGGACCTTGCCCGCGAGCCTGGCCCAGGTCCGGAAAGAATGCAGATGCAGGCCGGCGATCTGGGTCAGGACATCGGTGTCGCCGGGGCGTCCACCGCCACCTTCGGTATACATGACCATCGGCAGGCGGTGCTGCTCTGCAAGTTCGCAGATGCGGTCCAGCTTGCCGTGGTGGAAAAAGCCCTGGGTTCCCGCAAGTACCGCGTAGTCGTTGACGATAACGGCAGCCCGCGCCGCGGCGCTACCGATACGATCCGCGTTGATGGTTGCCGTGCCGGTGATGATGCCGTCGG
This sequence comes from Haliea sp., assembly GCF_040222615.1. Lineage (GTDB taxonomy): Bacteria > Pseudomonadota > Gammaproteobacteria > Pseudomonadales > Halieaceae > Haliea. The sequence goes on along the minus strand of NZ_JAVKCQ010000013.1, from coordinate 19,902 downwards.
CTGCGGTGCTGGACTGCAGCTCCTGATACTCGCGGCGGCTGCGCTGGGCCGCCACCGCGAGCTGGCCGTATTCCTGGAAGCTGTCCGGGTCTACCAGATCTGCCAGGTTCTCCCGCGCGGTGCGGTAGCCGGCCGCATGGCGACGCTGCCGGGCCCCGGCACGACCCTCATCCAGAGTACGCAGCAATCTGCCCCGCAGGGCCTGCAGCTCCGGGCGCGGGCTGTCATCCAAGACGGCGCGCTCGCTGGGGGGCCGGCAGCGCCATTCAGTCCTGCTGTTTCTGCTGCTTGCCGCGGGCGGTCACCGCCTGTCGCTGGGCGGCGATATCTTCGCCCGAGACCCGGCTGTTGGCATGTGTAATGACCTGCTTTTCCATCGCCAGACCGGCACCCAGGGTCATTTCCAGGCCATCGTTGACCAGCGCCTTGTAGGCCTTGACCGTCCAGGGTACGCAGCTGGCAATATCCTCCGCCAGCTGGCGACAAGCACCCGCCAGGGCATCCGGCTCCACTACCCGGCTGACCAGCCCCCAGGCATCCGCCTGCTGGGCACTGATGAAGTTGCCGCTGAAGTGGGCCTCCCGGGCACGGCTGTGGCCGATTATCCGCGCCAGCTTCTGGGACAGGCCCCAGCCCGGCGCCAGCCCCACCCGGCAGTGAGTGTCGGCAAAACGCGCCTCGGAAGAGGCGATGAGAATGTCCCCCATGAGGGCCAATTCAAATCCACCGGTGGCAGCGACCCCGTTGATGCCCATGATAATGGGCCGGTCGAAGGCGCGCAGCGCGGCGTAGATATCGTTATCACCGTGGATCGCAAAAGCGCCCAACCCCTGCGGATGGCTGCTGAGCGCTTTCAGGTCCAGCCCGGCGCAGAATGCCCGGCCCTTCCCGGTCAGGATAACGGCGCGGACTTCATTGTCCTTCTGCAACTCGCGAAACGCGGTACAGAGGTCGCTGAGCAGTGTTGGCGACAGGGCGTTCATCGCCTCGGGGCGATTGAGAGTAAGCGTGACGACCGCGCCATCCCGCTCCAACAGCAGTTCAGCCTCTGCCATGTGCGGCGCTCCTATTTACCCTGCCACTGGGGGGCGCGTTTCTCCGTAAAGGCCGCCACGCCCTCGCGGGCATCGGCGCTGGCAATACAGATTGCCTGTAAACGCGCCTCCTCGGAAATGGTGTCGGCCACTCCCTGCTCAATGGCGAAATTGAGCGCCGCCTTGGCGTGACGCAGGGCCAGGGGTGCCTTGCCCGCCAGCTCCTGCGCCCACTGCAGTGCCTCGTCCAGCAGTGACTCGGCGGGCACCACCCGGTTGCAAAGGCCCAGCTCCCGACAGCGCTCCGCCGGCAGTTTTTCGCCGGATACAATCAGCTCATAGGCACGTTTGCGGCCCAGGGTGCGTACCAGATGCCAGGTGGCGCCGCCATCGGGCACCAGACTGATTGCGGCGAAGGCCTGATAGACGTAGGCGTTCTCGGCCATCAGGGTGAGATCACAGACCATGGCAAAGGAGCTGCCAACACCCGCCGCCGCGCCATTGACCGCGCTTATCCAGGGCTTGGGTGCCTCGGCAATGGCCATCAGGATTGGCTTGTACTCGGTGTTCAGCTGTTTTTCGACGTCGAAATCATCGCCCGCCACTTCCGACAGGTCGGCACCGGCGCAGAAAGCGCGCCCCGCACCGGCCAGGACCCCGACACGAATGGCGGCGTCATCGTTGACTTCCTGCACTGCCTGCAGCAAGTCACGCCGCAGCGCGGCATTGAATGCGTTGAGGCTGTCGGGGCGATTCAGGGTCACCAGGGCAACCTGTCCGTGCCGGGTTACCGTGACTGTTTCATAGTTGGCCATTTGGACTCCTCGTAATTGATGCTGCCGCTGTCAACCCAGGGTACCCGAGTCACGCAGCTTTCTGATTTCGCTCTCCGCAAAACCCATCGCCGCCAGCGTTTCCTCGGTGTCCTCACCGAGACTGTGGGGACCGTGGGCAACCTGCGACGGTGTCCGACTGAAGCGCGGCGCCGGCGCCGGCTGGGTCACCCCTTCCAGTTCAATGTAGGTGTTGCGGGCCACGTTGGCCGGGTGCTTTGGCGCGTCCACGAATGACAGCACCGGGGCAAAACAGACATCCGTGCCCTCCATGATCTCGCACCACTCCGCCTGGGTCTTGCGCTTGAAAACCGCCGCCAGCTTGTCCGTAAGTTCCGGCCACTGGGAGGAATCATTCTGGTTGCCGAATTCGTCTTCCGGCAGTTCCGCCAACTGCTTGAGCAGCGCGTAGAACTGGGGCTCGATCGAACCCACCGAGATGTACTCCCCGTCTGCACACTCATAGGTATCGTAGAAATGCGCCGCCCCATCCAGCAGGTTGGCCCCGCGCTGGCTGGCATCCCAACCGCCGATGGCCTGGAAGCCGTGGAACATCCACATCAACTGGGCAGCGCCGTCGACCATCGCCACGTCGATGACCTGGCCCTTGCCGGAGTTTGCGGTTTCCAGCAACGCCGCCAGCACGCCGTTGACCAGCAGCATGCCGCCGCCGCCCATGTCGCCCACCAGATTGAGCGGCGGCACGGGTTTCTGCCCTTTGCGACCGGTGGCAAACAGCGCCCCGGTAAGGGAAATATAGTTGATATCGTGTCCGGCAGCGTGCGCCAGCGGCCCTTCCTGGCCCCAGCCGGTCATGCGCGCGAATACCAGCCGCGGATTGCGCCGCAGGCAGATCTCTGGGCCGATGCCCAGCTTCTCGCAGACACCGGGACGATAGGGATCGATCAAGACATCCGCGTTCTCGACCATCCGCAGCAGGGTCTCCACCCCTTCAGGCTGCTTCAGGTTGAGGACCACGGACTTCTTGCCGCGGGCGCTGACGTCGCGCGTCTGCTTGAGGTCGGTGCCGTTGGCTCGCTCGATGCGGATAACTTCCGCGCCCATGTCTGCAAGTATCATCCCGCCCATGGGCGCGGGACCGATGCCCGCAAGCTCGATCACGGTGAAGCCGTTCAGTGGACCCATGACAGAGTCCCCTTAGCGCGGCTGCATGCGAATGGCGCCGTCGAGACGGATGCACTCGCCATTCACGTAGTCGTTTTCGGCGATAAAGACCGACAGGTGGGCAATTTCCTCGGGCTTGCCCAGACGACGCGGGTAACACACGCTGCTCTCCAGGGACTTGTAGGCTTCCTCCGGCAACAACTCGAACAAGGGCGTGTGGATCAGGCCCGGCACGATGGTGTTGACCCGGATGCCGTAGCTCGCCAGGTCACGGGCCATGGGCAGGGTCATGCCAACAATGCCGCCCTTGCTGGCGCTGTAGGCCAGCTGGCCGACCTGGCCCTCCATGGCGGCAATCGATGCCGTATTGATAATTACACCGCGGCCGCTATCGTTGTTGATCGGTTCGTTCTTCGCCATCTGCTCGGCGGCGTAGCGCGCCACGTTGAAGGTTCCGACCAGGTTCACATTGATGATCGGCATGAACTGGTCCAGCGGGAACGGTCCATTCTTGCCCAGGGTCTTGCAGGCGCTGCCAATACCGGCGTAGTTGTTACAGATGTGCACGGCGCCGAATTTCTCCACCACCCCCGCGACCGCTTCACGAACCACGTTCTCATCCGCCACGTTGACGCTCCAGAAGCCGACCTTGTCGGCGCCGAGGCGATCGATAAGCTCTTGGGCGTTGGCTTCGTTGAGATCAAAGATGGCCACTTTGGCGCCTTTGGCGACATAGGCCTCGACGGTGGCGCGGCCAAGCCCGGAGGCTCCACCGGTTATGATGGCTACTTTTCCTGCGAGTTCCATGCTGTGCTCCTTGTGCGGTTGATCAGAAATTGCGCGTGTTAAACGGCGTGTAGTTGTCCGACAGGCAGTCGCGGCTGATGATGATTTTCATAACCTCTGAACTGCCTGCGTAGATGGTGGCAATCTTGGCGTCCGTACACTGGCGGCTGATGGGATATTCATCCATGAACCCGGCGCCGCCGTGCAACTGGACCCCGAGGTCCGCCGAGGCCACCTGCAATTCGCTGGTGACCAACTTGGCCTTGGCGGCATCCACCGCCGTCAGGGCGCTATTATTGAACGCTCGCACGCACTGGTCGACATAAATTTGCGCAATATCGAGCTGCGTGCGCATCTCGGCCAGTTTGAACTGGGTATTCTGGAACGCCGCCAGTGGTTTGCCAAAGACCTTGCGCTCACGTACGAATTCGGCGGTCAGGTCCCAGGACAGCTGGGCCGCTGCCAGGTAGCCGCAGGCACCTATCAGGCGCTCCTCCGCCAGCCCTTCCATCAGGTAGATGAAGCCCTTGCCCGGCTCACCGAGGACATTGGCCTTGGGCACCTTGACGTCGTTGAAGAACAGCTCGGCGGTGTCCTGGGCCTTCATCCCCATTTTCTTCAGGTTGCGGCCTCGCTCGAAGCCTTCCATGCCACGCTCCGCAATGAACAGGGTCATGTGGTGGGGATTGTTCTCGGGGTCGGTCTTGGCCGCCACGATCACCACATCGGCGTTTATCCCGTTGGAAATATAGGTCTTGGAACCATTCAACACCCAGTGATCACCTGCCTCCACAGCGGTTGAGCGCATGCCGGCGAGATCGCTGCCGGCATCCGGCTCGGTCATGGCGATGGCCAGAATGGCCTCCCCGCTGACACACCGCGGCAGGAAACGCAGGCACTGTTCCTCGCTGCCGAAGCGGGTAAAATAGGGACCGACCAGGCGCCCATGCAAGGTGCTGTACCAGTCGCCCGCCCGGGCGTAGGCGGTCTCCTCAATAATCACTTGCTCGAAGCGAAAATCGGGGTCTCCCATGCCGCCGTACTTCTCCTCCGGCCAGACCATCAGGAACCCCTGCTCCCCCGCCTTGCGAAAAGCGGAGCGGTCGACAATTCCGGCCTCTCGCCAGGACTCCATATGTGGCACAATCTCGGTGGCGAGGAATTTTCGATAGGCATCCCGAAACATGTTCTGTTCACCGGTGAAGTCGCGTTGCAGCATATCTTTTGCCTCTGATGGATAAACTAAGTGCACTTGCCAGTATGTGCAGCAGCGTCAACGCCAGCAATGACCTGTGCCGACAAATAAATTGACCTAAACTGACAGCGCCATTAGACAGGGCCCAAGCCACCGATGCACATCAGTTTCGCCGAGCATATCGTATTCGCCCACTACGGCCTGGTGGTAGCACTTGTCTGCGCCCAGATGCTGGTGCTGTATGCCCTCAGCGATGTCGCGAGGCCTCCGGCCGGGCTGGGATTCTACAGTGTCTACTTCATGACGGCACTACTGGCCTGGATCGCCTTCACGGTGGCCGAAGTCGCCAATCTGGCAGTGGCGGTGAATGTGCCTGCAGTAGCCGCCATGATCAGCAGCTACCTGCTGCTGCTGGCCATCATGCAACGCGCGGATATACAGCGCGGCCGCTATGTCATTGGAGTCGGGTTCGCAGGCGCCTGCCTCGCGGTCTTCTTTCTCGATCCTGCCCCCATGTTGCAGGTCTACGGGGCCGCGACGGGGCTGGGATGGGGCATGCTGGCCGCGATCTCCGGACTCCGGGCCCTGCGCTCACGCAACGCTGGCGACGGCATTATCTGCCTGGGCGGCTTGGCCATGCTGGGCGCAATGCTGGCGTTCTTCCTGGCCATTCTACCCCGGGGCATTGATCCGGTTACCGCGACAGGGATTGCCTACGCCCTGCACAGCGGCGCTCACGTTCTGGTGGTAATCGGTTTCCTCGCCAGTATTGTGGTCGACCAGCGGCACCAGCTCCTGCGCCAGAATACCCTGGACCCCCTGACCCGCCTGCTCAACCGCCGCGGGCTGGAACAGGCATTGCACGTAACCCTGGCCAACGCCAGTCGCCACGGGCAGGCGACTGCCGCGGTGATGCTCAACATCGATCACCTGCAGCGGCTCAATGACCACTTCGGCGCGGACATCGGCGACAAGGTGATACAACAGGTCTCCCAGTGCCTGGAGGGCGAGTGCCGCGCCAGCGACGTTGTCTCCCGCTATGACGGCGACACCTTCCTGGCGATACTGCCCAATTCGGATCTCGCCTCGGCCCGGAAATTGGCAGAGCGTATCCGTGGGCAGCTCGCGAGCGCCTCGCTGCAGGTGGCGGACCAATCGATTGCGGTTACCGTCAGTCTGGGGATCGCCGAGGCACTGGGCGCAACCAGCCTGGACCATCTGTGCAAGGACGCAGAGCTGGCCCTGCAGCTGGCCAAGCGCGGTGGCCGCAACCGCGTAGCAGCCGTGGAACACCGTCCGGTCCAGCTCAGCAATCACCCCGCGAGGCATTGAGTGCGGGAGCTTTCGATTTCGGTCTACTTTGCCCGAGCGGTGCTGCGCAATGCTGTGGCCATTGGCCTGGACCCCATGCAACTGCTGCGCAAGAACCGGATATCTCCCCGACTGCTGTTGGAGGAAGGTGCGCGCATCTCGATTGAGCGCTTCGCTGACCTGCAGGTCAGCACCATGCTGGCAATGAACGATGAAGCCCTGGGCTACACCAGCAGGCGCCTGCCCATAGGCACCTGGTCGATGATGTGCAACGCTGTCATCGGCTGCGCAACCCTGGGCCAGGCGCTTAATCGTTACTGCCGCTTTTTCCAGCTTTTCGAAGCGACACCTTTTCCCGTGCTCGTGGAAGAGGCCGATCTGGTCCGGTTGCGGCTGCACCACGAAGGGCAAGTACCGCCTCAGCCCTACCCGGTCGAACTGATGCTGTTCAATGCCCACAGGTTCGGCAGCTGGCTGGTGCAGGAACACCTGCCGCTGCAGGTCGTCAACCTGGCCTATCCGCCCGCGGCGCGGCAGGAGGACTATCGGCGCATGTTCCTTGCCAATCCCGTCCAATTTGACAGCGAACACTGTGAACTGGTGTTCTCCACGACGCTGATGGACCGGCGTATCAGCCAGACCGAGCAGAGCCTGCGTCACTACCTGCGGCATCCGGTGCTGATGATGCTGACCCAGGATTTTTCACGCAACAGCTGGACCACGCGGGTTCGTGACCAGATCCGCCACAGCCTGCACGACATGCCGGAACTGGGTACGGTGGCAGAGTCCCTGGAGATTCACCCACAGACCCTGCGGCGGCGCCTGTCGGCGGAGGGCACCACCTTCAAGGACATCAAGAACCAGCTGCGGCGCGACACCGCGCTGCATTATCTGGGCAAGCAGGGTCTCTCGATCGAGGAAATCGCCTGCCGCTCGGGCTTTTCCGAATCGAGCGCCTTCATCCGCGCCTTCAAGGGCTGGACCGGCGTTACTCCCTATACCTACCGCAAGGGGCTCTGAACCCCACGGGAGTGCTCGCAGGCACGCACTCGTCTATAGTGAGAGATCACTGCCGCCGCTGACAGAGAAGGAGAACACTGTGCGCATTGCTATACGAGGCCTGGCATACGTCTACATCGCCTACCTCGTTGTCACCTTCCTGGTCCTGCTCCCGGCGCTGAACTTTCTCCCGCCCTGGCTGGCGCGGGAGCACTGGCAGCGCACTCTCACCACCGAGCTTGTTCTCTTCAACCCCTTTACCCTGGCCCTGGAGGTACGGGGGGCCGCCCTGAGCGAGCCGGACGGGACGCGCTTCCTGGATTTCCAACGGGCGGAAATCAACCTCTCCCTGGCCAGCCTGGTCCAACCCGGACTGGTGTTCGACAGGGTGGCGCTGAAGGAGCTGAACCTTGATTTGCAGCGCTTTGCCGACGGAAGCCTGAACATCAGCGATCTGCTGCCCGCGCCAGCCGCGGCCACGGCACCCCCCGAGACCGAGACCGGTGAACTGCCGGCCCTCACCATCGACGCACTGGAGTTGGGCGCAGCGCGCATAGCATTCACCGACCACCAGCACCCCGGAAGCTTCAACACTCAGCTGGAGACACTTGAGCTGACGGCCACGGGGCTGTCCACCGTTGCCGAAGCGGACCAACCTTTCCGCCTGAGCGTTCAGAGCGAGGGCGGGGGGCGCCTGCTGGGACAGGGTGCACTGTCGCTGGCTGCGGGCAGCAGCAGCGGCAGCCTGACCATGGACAACATTGACCTGCGTCCTTTCTGGCGCTTCGCGGAGCCGTGGCTTGCTTTCGAGCTCGACAGCAGCCGTGTCGACCTGTCGCTGCAGTACGCTGCCAACTGGCAGCAGGCCCTGGATTTCACTGTAAGCGATGGCAAGCTCGCAGTCTCCGACACCCGGATCCACCCCCGCACCGACAGCGAACTGCCGGATACCGGGGTGGCACTCGGCACGCTTGTGGTGAGTGACATCAACGTGAACGGGGGACGCCAAACCCTCGACATCGGGCGCGTGACCGCGGACGGGCTGGCGCTGAGCGGCTGGAGCGAGGGGAGCACGGTGAGCCTGGCGGAGCTGTTCGCGCTGCCAGCCGGCGCAGCGAATGAGGAGCGGGAGGCGACGGCGGACTTCCCCTGGCGCCTGCGGCTGGGGCTGTTCCAGCTGCGCGACAGCGAACTCGCCTGGCGCAGCGAGTTCACCGAGCCCAGCCTGCTGACAGTGCGGCCACTGACCGCTGAAGTGCGTGATATTCGCTGGCCCACCGAGGGGGCGAGCCCGCTGAGCCTGGCCCTGCGGGTAAACAATCTGGCCAGCCTGGAGGCGGAGGGCGGCGTGGACGCGGGCACCGGCAGCGTGGATCTCGCGTTTACCCTGCAGGGGTTGCCGCTGGGCTGGCTCGCCCCCAACCTGCCATCCATCCTGAAAGCTACCATCAGCAGCGGAGAAGCGCGCAGTGCCGGCCGCATCACGCTGCACGATTTCCAGCCGGAGACCCTGGCGCTGGAAGGCGCAGTAACAGGGTTTGCGATGGTCCTCCGTGGCGCCGAGGATGCGCTCACCCTCTGGGACAATCTGTACTGGCAAGGGCTGACCGTGGACCTGCGGGAACGCAACGTCAACCTGGCGGAATTGCACCTTGAGGGCTACCAGGGCCGCCTGCATATCCAGGAAGACGGCAGCATCAACCTGCAGCGCCTGCTGGAGCAGGAGGGCCCGGGCAGTCCAGAGCCAGAACGAGAGCCCGACGCTCCGCCGGGCCCGGCGCCTGAGCCCGAGCCCGCGGAAAGCGCGCCCTGGCGGTTCAGCGCCCCGGCCATTTTCATTGCCAACAGCGCCCTCGACTTCCAGGACGAATCGCTACCGATCCAGTTTCGCACAGTCATCGGCGATCTCGATGGCACCCTGACCAACCTCAGCAGTGACCCCGGGCAACAGCTGCAGGTGGACCTGAAGGGCTCGGTTGACGGCTATGCGCCGGTCACCCTCACCGGCACCGCGAGCCCGCTGCGCTCGCCTCCTGCGCTGGACCTCGAATTGACTTTCCGCGGTGTCGATATGTCGCGCCTTACCCCCTATTCGGGTACCTACGCCGGCTACGCGATTGAGCGAGGCACCCTCAATGCCACGCTGGGCTATCGCCTTGAGGACACCCGGCTGCAGGGGGACAACCGGATCGTGATCAACCAGCTCAAACTGGGTGATCGAGTGGTTAGCGACAAGGCCCTTGACCTGCCTTTGCGCCTGGGAATTGCCCTTCTCACCGACAGCAACGGGGTCATCGACCTCGCGGTGCCGGTCAGCGGTGACGTCAACAATCCGCAGTTCAGCCTCGGCAGCGTAATCGCCGGCGCCTTCACGAATCTGCTCACCCGGGCAGTTACCGCGCCCTTCAGCCTGCTCGCCAGCCTGGTAGGCAGCAGCGAGGATCTGCAGACCGTGGATTTCGCCGCCGGCGGCAGCGAACTGGACAGCCACGGACAGACCAAACTGCGCGACCTTGCCGCCGCCATGCAGCAGCGACCGGGCTTGCGGCTGCTGGTTGAGGGGCGCATAGATCCGGCTACCGACCGCGCCCGCCTGCAGGAACAGCTGCTGCAGGCAGCACTGCGGGATCAAGGGCTCAGCGCAGAGGACATCAGCGCGCGCAGCGAAGCCTGGGGAGCCGCGATAGCCGAGCGCTACGCAGGGCTCGATGGTGCCCATGCGCTGGGGTCCGAAGCTGCCGCACCGTCCCTGCTGCAGCAGGCCCGTATCCTGCGTGACCACTGGCCGGTCCCGGACAGCGCGCTGGCGGCGCTTGCCAGTGATCGCGCCGCCAGCTGCAAGCGGTTTCTGGTCACTGAGGGCGGAGTGGATCCCGAGCGTATCGTCGTGGCTTCCCCCCAGCCCGAGGCTGAAACCAATACTTTCAGCGGCGTGGAACTGTCGGTGGAGACCTGAGGCCTCGCCTCAAGCCGCGGGCAGCAGCGGCGCCTTGCAGTAACGGCACAGGTAGCGAGCCCGGCCCTCGCTCATACGCCTGTGGCGCACAGTCGTCACTTCGTGTGCGCGGCAAGCGCAGCGGTATGCGTGGCGCCGCTGGCGGCGGACCGGTACGCCGTCCAGATCCAGCTTGAAGGTGACCTCCGGAGGCAGACCGAAGCCCCGCATCAGCCGCTGCCATTCCGGCCCATGGGGGCGCACCCGGCCCCGGTGACGCTGGCAATGTACCGCGTAGTGCGCCACTTCATGCGGGACAGTGAACTGCAGGCTGTCCTCGAAGTGGAGGGCAAAAATCCAGGGGTTAAAGCGAATCCAGCACTCTTCGCCCCGGGCCCGAAACATGCCGGCCGTGGCGCCGCCAAGGTCAAACAGCACGGGCACCGGTTTCAGCGGCAGGGCCACCAGCTTTGCCGCGCGCTCAATCCAGGCTGCGGTGGCAACCAGTACCTGAGCCCGCTGCTGCGGGTCGATCGGGCGCACCCGCTGCGGTTTTTCCGGGTTGTCGGAAAGCGTCATGGCTGCAAGTCTAACCGGATCCGGGCAAGGGGTTAATGGGCTCGCTCCTGGCACAACTGTAACCAGAGCCGGAGCCCCGCCGTGTGGTACTTGTGGCGGTGCAGCACAATATTGAGCTGGCGGCTGAAATCGCGCCCCGGCACGCGCAGCGGCACCAGGGAACCGCGGGCGAAGGCCTCCTCCAGACTGATCCGGGAAAGGCACCCCACCCCCAGGCCCGCCTCCACAGCCCGCTTGATCGCTTCCGTGTGCTGTAACTCCAGCACCACCCGCAGTTCCGGCAACAGGCCGTGCATGGCCCGCTCAAAGGTCTGCCTGGTACCAGAGCCGGGTTCGCGGACGATCCAGTCCAGCTGCAGCAGGTCCCGGTCACTCAGCGCCCGGCGCCGCGCCAGCGGGTGACCCGGCGCGGCGAACACCACCAGCTCATCGGCCTGCCAGTGTTCGCTGTGCAAATCCGCATGCACGAATTCACCCTCCACCAGGCCGATATCCAGCTCAAAATTTGCCACACCTTCCGCGATCGCCGCTGTGTTGGCGACGGTCAAGGCGACATCCGCACCCGGATGACGCTGGCGGAAATCCGCGATCATGGGCACCGCCAGGTAATTGCCGATGGTCAGGGTCGCGCCTACCTGCAGGCGGCCGCTGACCTCATCCCCGGACAGGGACTGCTCAAAGGCCCTGGCGCGGGCCAACAAATCCTCCGCGGCCGGGCGCAGCTGGCGCCCCAGTTCGCTCAGGCGCAGGCGCTTGCCGATACGGTCGAACAGCTGGACATCAAACTGTTGCTCCAGCTCGCGCAGTGAACCGCTGGCCGCGGACTGGGACATGGCCAGACTGGCGGCGGCGCGACTGACGTTTTCATGGTGGGCCGTGGCGAGGAACACTTCCAGTTGCCTCAGGGAATAGCGCACGAGCCGCTCCTATATTTTAAAAATCGATATAGTATATCCATAATTACCGTTTTACCAATAACGCAGCAGAGCCTAGGCTAGCGGCAGTGATATTTCATCTGACAAAGGTACGATTCATGGCAACGCTGCTGCGCGAACAGGTAACCGAGGTCCACCACTGGACAGAACGGCTGTTCAGCTTCAAGACCACCCGCAACCCGGGCTTCCGCTTCGAAAATGGCCATTTCACCATGATCGGGCTGGAGCGGGATGGCAAGCCCCTGCTGCGGGCTTACAGCATGGCCAGCGCAAACCACGAAGACCAGCTGGAGTTCTTCAGCATCAAGGTCGCTGACGGCCCGCTCACTTCCCGCCTGCAGAACATTCGCGTCGGGGACGAACTGCTGGTCAACAGCAAGGCCACCGGAACCCTGGTGGTGGACAATCTGCTGCCGGGAAAAAACCTGTACCTGCTCGGCACCGGCACCGGTCTCGCGCCCTTCCTCAGCATTATCAAGGATCCGGCGATCTACGAGCGTTTCGACCGGGTCATCCTCGCCCACGGCTGCCGCCATGTCAGCGAACTGGCCTATCAGGACAGCATCACCCGGGAGTTGCCCGAGCATGAGTTTCTCGGCGAGGAAGTCCGGGAAAAACTGCGTTACTACCCCACCGTGACCCGCGAGGCATTCCGCAACACCGGGCGCCTCACCGAGCTGCTGAGCAGCGGCAAACTGCCCGCCGATCTTGGCCTGGAGGCCATTGATTTAGAGCGGGACCGGTTCATGATCTGTGGCAGCCCCAGCATGCTCAAGGATATGACCCGGCTGCTGGACGAGCGTGGATTCAAGGAATCCCGCCACGGCAAGGCGGCCCACTACGTCATCGAGCGGGCGTTCGTCGAGAGCTGATCACTGTGCATCGGCAACCTGCAGGGACTCCCGCAGTTCACGCTTGAGGAACTTGCCGTTGGCATTGCGCGGCAGGGGCTCCGGCAGCAGCCAGATATAGCGCGGCACCTTGTAGGGTGCCAGCAGGCCGGCGCAGTGGGCGCGCAGGTGGCTGGCATCCACCTCGGCAGCGGGGCGCAAGTACACTGCAGCGCCCACCTCCTCTCCCAGCCGCTCATCGGCAACCGCGAACACGACACACTCGGCCACGCCATCGTGGGCAAACAGCGCATTCTCCACTTCCGCGCAGTAGATATTCTCGCCCCCGCGCAACACCATGTCCTTGGCCCGATCGACCAGGAAAATGAATCCCTCGTCGTCGATATAGGCAATATCTCCCGTGTGCAGCCAGCCATCGGTAATCGCCTCGGCGGTGGCGTCGGGGCGGTTCAGGTAACCCTTGATGACCGGCGCACCGCGCACCCACAGCTCACCGATCGCATTGGCTTCGAGGTCCTCTCCGGAAGCGCCGACACACTTGGCCTCGAAGGTAGGCATCGCCGGACCGACACTCGCCGGCTTGTCGACGAAGAATTCCGCGGACACGGCGGCGATGATGCCGCAGGTCTCGGTCATGCCGTAACCCGTGTTGGGTCGGGCGGACTGCGAACGCTGCTGGATCTTCGCCACCAGATCGGGCTGCAGCGCCGCGCCACCGCCGCCGAGAACGGTCAGCGAGGACGTATCGCGGCGGGCGAAATCCGGGTGCATGATGATCTCTCTCGCCATCATCGGCACACCGTTGAAAGTGCTAATGCGCTCCTCCTCGATCAACCTCAGCGCCTCTGCCGGATCCCACTTGTACATGTGCACCAGTTTGCCGCCCGCTACGGTCGTGGCCTGGGCAACACAGTTGTTGGCGGTCACGTGGAACAGAGGCGTTGCCACCAGTGAATTGGGCGCCGGTGTTGAGCCCGGCGCTGGCGGCGCCACACCGCGAGCCAGCGCCACGGCAATCGGCTGTACCGTGTTGATAAAGGCGACGTTCATGATATTGGCAACACAACCGCGGTGGGTAAGGCGCGCGCCCTTGGGCCGGCCAGTGGTGCCGGACGTGTAGAAAATACAGGCGTCGTCATCGGGGTCGATGCTCACCGAGGGCAATGCCGGCTCCGCATTGATCAACTCCACCCAGTCGGTTGCCCAGTCCGGGGCCTCCTGTTGCAGGCGAATGGCTACCACCTTCAGCCCGGGAAACCTGTCGCGCAGCTCCTCGAATCGCTGCAGGCGTTCCCGGTCACAGAGCAGCACCACGGGCGCCGAGTCCTCCAGCGCGAACGCCATTTCGTGGGCCACCCACCAGGCATTCATGCCCACTACCACAGCACCCATGGAGGTAATGGCCCAATAGGCCAGCATCCATTCGGGATAGTTGCGCATTGCTATGGCAACGCGGTCACCGGGCTTTACCCCCTGCTTCTGCAACCAGTGCGCGATACTGGCGGTGAACGTCTGGGCCTGGGCATAGGTGCAGCGCTCTCCCGCGAACACCAGGTATTCCCGATCCGCGTGTGCCGCGGTGCCCAGCCAGACCTCGCGCAGAGAGGGCGGCGCATGGCGGTAGCTGCGCAGCGGCACACCGCCGACATCGACCTTGGTGACCTCAAAGGGCTGCCCGGGAGCCGTAAGCTGCTGCCATGCCTGGCTCAAATGTTCGTACACTGCGCGACCTCTGTTAGACTTGTGGCTTCGCGGAAGCGGCAGCATACCCCGAGCTGCCCAGCCGCTCAATGCCGCGGGCAGCTTGAGTCCTGCGGTCAAGTTTTTTGTCGCCGCACGTCATTGCCCGGCCATCAGCCGGGCGCCAGACTACGCCGTCGATTGACTCTGACAACAAGGATACGCATGAGCGCGCAGCAAATTGATACCGAGCGGCTTGCCGCCTACCTCGCAGACTATATCCCCGGGCTCGACAAGGGGCTCACGGCGGAGAAATTTCCCGGTGGCCAGTCCAACCCCACGTTCAAGCTCAGCGCCAACGGACAATCCTACGTCCTGCGCCGCAAACCGCCGGGAGAACTGCTGCCCTCAGCCCACGCGGTGGACCGTGAATTCCGCGTTATTTCCGCCCTGCAGGGCACCGACGTGCCCGTACCCCGCACCTATGTACTCTGCGAGGACGAGTCTGTACTCGGCTCCATGTTCTATGTGATGGAGTACATGGATGGGCGAATTCTCTGGGACCCGGTGCTCCCCGATGCTGCGGACAACGCCGAGCGCAGCGCAATCTACGACTCCATGAACAAGACCCTGGCGGCGTTGCACAGCGTCAACGTCGAGTCGGTGGGGCTTGCGGACTACGGCAAGCCGGGGAATTACTTCGAACGCCAGCTCGGGCGCTGGACCAAACAGTACCGGGCCTCGGAGACCGAAACCATGGCGGACATGGAGACCCTGCTGAAGTGGCTGCCCGCCAACATGCCAGAGGACGATGGCACCGTCAGCCTGGTCCACGGGGACTATCGTCTGGACAACATGATGTTTCACGCTACCGAGCCCCGGGTTATCGCCCTGCTGGACTGGGAGCTGTCCACCCTCGGGCACCCGCTCGCAGACCTTGCCAACCAGTGCATGGCCTGGATGCTCCCGCGCGACAGCAGCATGAAGGGCCTGGCAGGTGTCGACCGCCAATCACTCGGCATTCCCAGCGATGAAGAATACATAGCCCGCTACTGTGAGCGCACCGGGCGCGATGGCATAGACAACTGGAACTTCTACCTGGTGTTCTCGTTGTTCCGCCTCGCGGCCATCGTCCAGGGGATCAAGAAGCGGGCCCAGATCGGCACTGCCTCCAGCGCCGAGGCAGATGCCCGCGGCAATCTGGTGGGGCCACTGTCACAGCTCGCGGTCCAGCTGATCGAGTGAAGCCGGGCGCGGCAGACCCAGCTGTGTGCGGCGGTCATCCGTCTGCGTTGCGGATGCGTATCCTTGCACCATGAACACCGCTGACAGTCAATGCGCCACTGACACTCTGTACTACGATGGCAGGTGCCCACTGTGCACGGCGGAAATGGCCCGCCTGGGCCAGCTCTGCGACAACACTCTGGAGCTGAGCGACATCCACGCAATGGCTCCCGACCCGTCGCTACCGGAGCGGGACACACTCCTGCGCACCCTGCACCTGCGTACCGCCGACGGACGCCTGCTGACCGGTATCGATGCCAACGTGGCAGCGTGGCAGCACACTCGCCTCGGACCTCTGTGGCGCTGGCTGCGCTGGCCCCTGGTGCGACCGGTTGCCAACGTCGTCTATCGCCTGTGGGCAGAACGCCGTTACCGCCGCCTCTACTCCTGACACGGAAGCAGAACATGCTTTTTACCAGCAAGGACATCGCCGCCCTGGACTCGCGCTATCGCGCCGCTCTGGTGAACTCCCTGAGCGGCTTCAAGCCGGCCAATCTGGTCGGCACGGCTGATCGCAGCGGGGGAAGCAATCTCGCCATTATCAGCTCGGTGGTGCATCTTGGCTCCCACCCTCCCCTGCTGGCGCTGGTCATCCGCCCCAGCCCGGTCGAACGCCATACACTGGAGAACATTCTCGACACCGGTTGCTACACGATCAACCACGTCAGTGACCAGATTATCGAGGCTGCGCACCAGACAGCTGCCCGCTATCCTCGCGAGCAATCGGAGTTTGCCGCTACCGGGCTGAGCGAATACCGGATAGACGGCTTCGCCGCGCCTTTTGTCGAGGAAGCGGCAATCCGCATGGGCATGGAGTTACGTGAGCACAAGCAGCTGGAAATCAACGCCACTCATTTCCTGATCGGCGAGATAGTGCTGGCCGAAGTACCCGAGCGCTGCCTTGGCGACGACGGCGCGGTGGATATCTGCGCCGCGGGCACGGTCGCCCTGAGCGGCCTGGACAGTTACTACGGCACACGCCGCCTGCGGCGCATGGCCTACGCCAAGCCTGACCTGCCGCCGACAGCCATCAACTGAACCCCGCCCCCCTTGCCGGGGCTCAGGCCGCGGCGACCCGGTCTCCGCCAGTTGCGTCACCCTTGTCGCTACCACCCCCGGCACCCGCCGCGTTCGGCCGCTTGCGGCTGCTTTTGCCGCGGCCGCGCGACTTGGCCGCGGCGATGCCGACAGCACCCCGCTGCGCCTCGCGATCTGCCCGCGTCGGTGGCGGCCGCCGGCGCGATGCGCGGGGCCGCCGGTATTCCTCAGAGTTGGGCCGCAGGTCCCCATATTCGAAGCGGTGCAGAATCTCCTCCATGGTGCGGCTGATCTTGGTGCAGATCCGTATGGTCTCGACACTGGGGAAACAGGAATGCGCCCCACCCTGCATCAGAGCCACCAGCTCCTTCTCGGACAGGTGCGACAGAATCTTGGCCGGATTGTACCAGCGGAAACTGGGCACGATATTGATGTCGCCGCTGTACTCCTGGTCCAGCAGGGAGTGGATACCGTTCATCAGCAGGTTGAAGCGGGGCCAGTTATCGCCCTTCTTCTGCACCATGCCGCGATAGAAATTCAACACCTCACGACCGATGCCCACGCCGAGACTGCCCAGTGCCGCGGTCAGGCCACTGGTCTTGCGATTGCCACGCAGGAACGGGGTCGCAATCGGGTTTACCATGCTGACAATGTAGTGGTTCGTACTGTAGAGCCGCGACAGCCGCTTGGCGGGCAAGTCATCGGCGATGGAGCCGTCAACCCATTTGCGGGTGGGCAGGTAGGGCTGGGCCTCGTCGTGGGCGTTCTTCGCCATCAACATGACCGGCGGGAATACCCCGGGTACCGCACAGGAAGCCATCACCGCCGAACGCACGTAGACGTTGGGCGAAGTAATGGCATTCAGCAGTCGCGAGCGCTGGTGCGTCTCCGCCGGAGCCACCGTGATGCTGATCTGCCGCCCGGTCTTTTCATAGGCTTCCTGGAAGGTCATTTCCGGGATCAGGCGGGCGATGATTTTCCCCAGGTCGCTGACATCGATCTGGGGATTGCGACCAAAGAACATGCGCGAGAACACGCTGGCTTCGCGCTCGGCCTCGAAATGCACGTTGTCGGGGTCGAAAAAGTGCTCCAGTTCGGTGTCAGTATGAGTCCCCACGACGCCCGCCACCAGCGAGCCGGCGCTGGAGCCGGAGATCACCCGCGGCAACAGGCCCTGCTCCAGCAGCGTTTTGACCACACCGAGGTGGTAGAAACCGAGCACCCCGCCGCCGCTCAGCATCAGGGCCGAGCGGCCGAAGCATATGTTGGCCCGGTAGAAGAAATCCAGCTTCTGCTGCAGCGTCACCTCGTCAGTTTTCAGTTCTGCCAGGAAACGCAGCGAATCGTCGACCTCGTCAATATACTGCTCGATCAGGTGCTTGGTGCCGAACTTGGCGCGCTGGTAGAGGGTGCTGCGTCCCATCCCGCCCATGTTGCCGTGGATACCCTCATTGAGGGTGAACAGCAGGCCCTGGTAGTCGTGGCGGGAACGCAGGCTGCGCAGTCGGTCCAGGCGCAGGCGGATCTGGCTGTAGTCATACTGGCGGGTCTGGTCGACCTCGCGCCAGCGGCGCAGGCCGGACAATTCATCGTGTTGCAGCGCCGCCTCGCGCCATTCATCGTAGGAATTGCAACTCGCCATTTGCCGTTCCAAAAGCGCGAGCTTGCGGGATGTTCTCACGGGCTGACCTCTCTGCTGTCCCATCTTTTCCCAGCATACTGCAAACCGGCGCCCGGGCACAGGTTCAATCAGGCCATACCGGGAGCCGGCCCGGGCCGATATCCAGCCCCCGCAGCCGCCAAGAGTTGTGGCCGCTGACCTGTCAGTCGGAGCCGTTCTTGCCGGATTCTAGCGTGTCGCCCTTCTCATCCGTGCGGGTGGCACCGCGGTAAGCATCGGCCAGGTGCCGCTTGTACATCTTGCCGTTGTCCAGCCGCGGCAATTCACGATGGAAGTCCAGTGACCGCGGCAACTTGATATGGGAGATGCGCTCACGCAGCCACTCCATGATCTCGATCGCCACCTCGTCAGTGGCGTCGGCCCAGTTCATGGGCTGGATAACAGCCTTGACCTCTTCCCCGAACTCCTCGCTGGGAATCCCGAACACGGCGACATCCGCCACCTTGTCATGAGTGATCAGCAGGTTCTCGATTTCCTGCGGGTAGATATTCACGCCACCACTGATGATCATGAAGTGCTTGCGATCCGTCAGGTAAAGAAAGCCGTCCCGGTCGAGGTAGCCGATGTCGCCGGTGGTCGCCCAGCCCCGTTCATTGAAGGCTTCGGCAGTCTTGCCGGGCTCGTTGTGATACTTGAACTGAGCCTGCTCGCCGCTGAAATACACGGTGCCGATCTCACCGGGAGGCAACTCGTTGCCATCGTCATCGAGGATATGAATAGCGCCCATCAGCGAGGGACCCACGGAGCCCTTGTGGGTGAGCCAGTTGGCAGAGTCGATAATGGTGATACCGATACCTTCGCTGGCCGCGTAGTACTCGACGATGACTTCGCCCCACCACTCGATCATTTTCTCTTTCACTTCGATCGGGCACGGCGCAGCGGCGTGAATGGCAAACTGCATGCTGCCGAGATCGTACTTGTTGCGCACGTCTTCCGGCAGCTTCAGCATCCGCACAAACATGATCGGCACCCACTGGCTGTGGGTGGCGCGGTGCTCCTCGATCAGCGCCAGTGCGGCCTCGGGCTCAAACGTTTCCATCACCACGGTGGTGCCGCCCTGGTACAGGGTCATCATGTTGTAGTGCAGCGGCGCCGCGTGATACAGCGGCGCCGGTGACAAGTAGACCGTTTCCTCGCTGAAGCCGAAGGCGGCACCCAGACTTCCCGCCAGAGGGTGGGGGGCATTGACGTCATCGCTGGCGGGCGGCAAAAATACGCCCTTGGGCTTGCCGGTAGTGCCGGAGGAATACAGCATGGGTACGCCGTTGGCCTCGTCGGCGATGCGCTCCGCAGGCTGCAGGCCGGCGCTGTCATCCCAGGATTCGAAGCCGTCAAGCAGCCCGTCAACCATGTAAAAATGCCGGATTCCCCCTTTGTTGGCCGCGAGTACCTCGGCGGCCACACCGGCCAGGTCGTGTGACGCTATAAACAGCCGGGCGCCGCAATTTTCCAGGATGTAGGCGGTTTCATCGCGTTTCAGATGGGTACTGATGGGGGTAAAAATCAGGCCTGCACGCTGGGCCCCCCAGCAGATCTCGAGGAACTGGCGGCAGTTCAGCAGCATCATGCCGATATGGTCGCCCTTCTTCAGGCCGAGGGAGCGGAACAGCTGCGCTGCCTGGTTGCTGCGCTCATC
>NZ_JAVKCQ010000012.1:0-12429 GCF_040222615.1 Haliea sp. | reverse complement strand
GTCTACAGTGCAGCGCTGGAAGCCGGCTTCACTGCCGCCAGCATTATCAACGATGCGCCGGTGGTGCTGCAGGACACCTCCCTGGAGGATGTCTGGCGCCCCGAAAATGACGGCGGTCGCTTCTACGGTCCCACCCGCCTGCGCTGGGCCCTGACCCAATCCCGCAACCTGGTGTCCATACGCCTGCTGCAGCAGATCGGGGTGCCCCGGCTGTTGCGTCACGTAGAACGGTTTGGTATCGACACCAGCGAATTTGCACCGGACCTGTCCCTTGCCCTGGGCACGCACGTGATGACGCCACTGGAACTCGCGACCGCCTACTCGGTACTCGCCAATGGCGGCTACGCCGTGAAGTCCTGGCTGATTGAACGGGTCGAGGACATCGATGGCAACACCCTATACCAGGCCACGCCGCCCACCGTCTGCCGGGACTGCGCAGACGATCCCGAGCCCGGGGAGCGAGAACTGCGGATGGAGGAGATCCTGGCTGGCGTGCCAGAGACACCCCGGGCACCGCGCGCCGAGCGGGTCATGGAGGAGCGCGCCAACTTTATCCTCACCAGCATCCTGCAGGACGTCATCAAGCGCGGCACCGGCCGCCGGGCGCTGGCCCTGGGCCGCGACGACCTCGCGGGCAAGACAGGCACTACCAACGGGCCGATGGACGCCTGGTTCTCGGGTTACAACAGGGATGTCGTCACCACTGCCTGGGTGGGCTTTGACAACTATACGCCGCTTGGTCGACGGGAATTCGGTGGCACCGCGGCGCTGCCGATCTGGATAGATTATATGCGGGGCGCGCTGCGCGACAGCCCGGATGTCGAGCCGCCGCTGCCGCCGGGCATCGTCCATGTACGCATTGACCCCGACACGGGACTGCTGGCCCGCCCGGGCCAGGACAATGCCATCTTCGAATACTTCCGGGAAGAAGAGGTACCGGGCCAGACCGGCGACGGCGAGCAGCCCGGCGCTGATCGCAGGACCAACGAAGAACTGATCAAGGATATCTTCTGAGGGACAGCAGCATGGCTGTCCCGGTATTTCAGCGCGGGGCGCCCATGCTGGGCGCGTAGCCTTCCGGATAGGGTATCCGCGACACTCCGCTGTCGACGGCGGCCCGGGCGACCGCAGGCGCGATGCGCTCCAGCAGCCTGGGGTCCACCGGCTTGGGAATAATGTAGCGCGGACCAAAGGACAACTCGGATTCACCGCAGGCGCTGAGCACCGAGGCCGGTACCGGCTCCCGCGCCAGCTCACTGAGTGCCTTGACCGCGGCGATTTTCATCGCCTCGTTGATCGCACTCGCGCGCACGTCCAGGGCACCGCGAAAAATGAAGGGGAATCCAAGCACATTGTTGACCTGGTTGGGATAATCCGAGCGACCGGTGGCCAGGATCAGGTCGTCCCGCACGCTGTGCGCCAGCTCGGGGCGGATTTCCGGGTCGGGATTGGAGCAGGCGAACACTACCGGCCGGTCAGCCATCGACAGCAGCATGTCCGCACTCAACAGATCCGCCCCGGAGAGCCCGACGAAAACATCGGCACCCTTGACCGCATCACTGAGGCTGCGCTTGTCGGTGTTGTTGACGAACTCCTGCTTGTAAGTGTTGACGCCCTCGCGGCCCGCATAGATCACCCCGCGGCGATCAAGCATGTAGATATTCTCCTGCCTGGCACCCATGCTCAGCAGCAGACGCATACAGGCAATGGCCGCGGCGCCGGCTCCCAGGCAGGTAATCACCGCATCTTCCAGCCGCTTGCCCTGGATCTCGAGCGCGTTGATCATGCCGGCGGCAGTGACGATGGCGGTGCCATGTTGATCGTCGTGAAAAATCGGAATGCTGCAGCGACGCCCCAGCTCCGCTTCGATCTCGAAGCACTCGGGGGCCTTGATGTCCTCGAGGTTGATACCGCCAAAGGTATCGGCAATGTTGGCGACCGTATCGATAAAACTTGTCGCGTCTTCGGTATTCACCTCGATATCCACCGAGTTGATACCGGCGAAGCGCTTGAACAGCAGCGCCTTGCCTTCCATCACCGGCTTGCTCGCCAGTGAACCCAGGTTGCCAAGGCCCAGCACGGCAGTGCCGTTGCTGATAACTGCCACGAGATTGCCCTTGCCGGTGTAGCGATAGGCGGCCTCGGGGTCGGCGGCGATCTCCCTGCAGGGTTCGGCAACCCCCGGACTGTAGGCCAGGGCGAGGTCGGCCTGGGTCTCGGCGGGCTTGGTCAGCTCGATGCTGATTTTTCCAGGCACCGGCCCGGAGTGATAATCCAGTGCAGCCTGTCTGAAATCATTGCTCATAATTATGGTCGCGCTTTTCGAGGCACCTGCGAGAAAGTCGAACGAGAATATAGAAAAGATCCCGGCCTCACAAGCCGCATCAAAAAAGCCGGGCTCCTTGCGGAACCCGGCTTTCGTATGCGCTGCGACATGCGCAGCCGACCGCCACAACCCTAGCGGGAAGCGCCGCGAGCACCAAAGCGCTTCTTGAAGCGATCTACCCGACCACCGGTGTCCATGACTTTCTGCTTGCCGGTAAAGAAGGGGTGACACTGCGAGCAGACGTCGACATGGAAGTCTTCGCAACGGGTCGAACGGGTGGTGATGACGTTGCCGCAGCTGCAGGTTGCCGTGACCGCCTCGTATTTCGGATGGATATCTGCTTTCATGGTGTTGCTCCTGTGTATTGGCGCCGCCACCCGATCCCGTCGGGCACCGCACCGGACTTGTGGAGATAGCGCGAAAAAATAGGCGCGCATAGTACCAGACACAGCGCCGGACGCAAGCCTTCCCGGTGCTGTACTATTACCTGCCCCGCAACCGCCAGCCACGCCCATGAGAGGCGCAATGCCAATACTCCGCCTCGCCATTCCGACTCCGCTGCGCTCCCTGTTCGATTATCTGCCCCCGGCACAGCTGTCCGCGGCAGAGATCGAGGCGCTGCAGCCGGGGTGCCGTTTGCGGGTCAACTTTGGCCGTCGGCAGCTGCAGGGCTACCTGGTTGAAGTTGCCGCCGACAGTGAAGTGCCCGGATCGGCCCTCAAGGAAGCCCGGGAGTTGCTGGATACCGAGGCGCTCCCGGCGCCGACCGTGCTGCAACTGTGCCTGTGGGCGGCGGACTACTACCAGCACCCCCCGGGCGAGGTGCTGGAACTCGCGTTCCCCCCCGGATTGCGCGGCGGCAAGCCGCACCAGCCCCCCGGAGCTTCGGCCTGGACCCTCAGCCAGCGTGGCAGGGGCCTGCCCGACGGGGCGCTGGGGCGATCGCCGCGGCAGGCCGAGGCACTGCAGCTGCTGCAGCAGGGCGGTGCTGTGGCGGGCACGGTATTCAGGGAAATGGGGATCAGCACCGCCATCCTGCGCCAGCTGGAACAAAAAGGCCTCGCTGAACGCTGCACGCTGCCACCCCCCGCCGTGACCGCGCAAGCGGGGCCCGGACTGGCGCTCAACCCGGACCAGGCAGCGGCGGTGGCCGGCATACTTGCCGGTTACGGCAGTTTCGCCAGTCACCTGCTGGAGGGCGTGACCGGCAGCGGCAAGACCGAAGTTTACCTGCAGTTGATTGCCCACTGCCTGCAGCAGGGGGACCAGGCGCTGGTGCTGATTCCGGAGATTGGCCTGACGCCACAAACTCTGGAGCGGTTCCGAACCCGCTTTGGCCAGGGCATCGCCGTGCTGCACTCGGGTCTCAATGCCACCGAGCGCTACGCGGCCTGGGAAGCGGCCCGCACTGGCGCCGCCGGTATCGTCATCGGCACCCGCTCGGCGATATTCACCAGCCTGCAGCGTCCGGGTCTGATCATTGTCGACGAGGAACACGACAGCTCGTTCAAGCAGCAGGACGGCTTCCGCTATTCCGCCCGCGACCTGGCGGTAAAGCGCGCGCAGATCGAAAACTGCACCGTGATCCTGGGCAGCGCCACCCCGGCGCTGGAAACACTGCACAACGCCCTGCAGGGCCGCTATGGCCACCACCAGCTGGCCCTGCGCGCGGGCAGCAGTGAGCTGCCGGAGATCGCCGCCATCGACGTCCGCCGACAGGAACTGCAGGGCGGCATGTCCGCTGAGCTGCGCGAAGCCGTGCGCACCACTCTTGCGGCAGGCCACCAGGTCCTGCTGTTCCTCAACCGGCGCGGCTATGCGCCAACGCTGCAGTGCCACGACTGCGGCTGGATCGCCCAGTGCCGGGCCTGCGACGCAAGGCTGACCGTGCACCGGCGCCAGCGCCGCCTGCGCTGCCATCACTGCAGCGCGGGCGAAAGCCTGCCAAGCCGCTGCCCGCAGTGCCACGGCAACCGCCTGCTGACCAACGGCCTGGGCACAGAGCAGACCGAGGATGTCCTGCGCCTGCAGTTCAGCGCCTGGCCGGTACACCGGGTCGACAGCGACTCCATGCAGGGCCGCGGGGCCATGCAGGCCCTGGTGGATGAGGTCGGCACCGGGCTACCGTGTATTCTCCTCGGCACCCAGATGCTGACCAAGGGTCACCATTTCCCGGGGGTAAACCTGGTCGCGGTGATCGACGCCGATGCGCTGCTGTTCAGCGCCGATTTCCGCGGCGAGGAGCGGATGGCGCAATTGCTCACCCAGGTCGCCGGCCGGGCAGGGCGCGCGGGTGACGCCGGCCGGGTGCTGCTGCAAACCCACTACCCGGATCACCCGGTGATGCAGGCCATGCTGCAGGAAAGCTATGCGGTCCAGGCGCGGAGAATGCTGGAGCAGCGTCGCCAGAGCGGCATGCCGCCCTGCGGCCGCCTGCTGCTGCTGCGCACGGACAGTGCGGACGCCAGCACCGGGGAGGCGTTCCTGGGCGCGTTGCGGCGCAAGGTCCAGGACCAACTGCCCGCGGGTTGCCAGCTGATCGGGCCACTGCCCTCACCACTGCAACGCCGGGCTGGCAAGTTTCGCAGCCAGCTGCTGGTTACCGCGGCGGATGTGCGCCACGCTCAGCGCGCGGCCCGGCTGCTGGCGGCGGAGGCAACGCAGCTGCCGGCGCGCAACGGCCTGAACTGGTCCATCGATGTTGACCCGCTGGATCTGGGCTGAACCGGCATCACTCTGGCCATGGGCAACCGTTTACGGCGATAATGCGCGCCTGCCGGGCCGCGCCGTCGCGGCCCTCGCCACTCACACAGCAGGTAAGCTTCCCCGAAATGAAGGAACAACTGTCACAGCTGATCCAACAGGCACTGGACTCGCTGGTCGCAGCGGGTGAACTGCCCGCGGATACGCGGCCGGAGATCAGTATCGACCGCACCCGGGATCCCAGCCACGGTGACCTGGCCAGCAATATCGCCCTGACCCTGGCGAAAAGTGCCGGCAGGAAACCCCGCGACCTGGCCGCGATGATCTGCGCGGCACTGCCCACAGCCTCTTTCATCAGCAAGACCGAGATTGCGGGTCCCGGGTTCATCAATTTTTTCCTCTCCAGCAGCAGCAGCCAGGCCGTGGTGCAACGAGTTCTCGAGCAGGGCGGCCAGTACGGTTGCTCCGGCACCGGCGCCGGCCGCCGGGTGCAGGTGGAATTTGTCTCCGCCAACCCCACTGGCCCCCTGCATGTAGGCCACGGCCGCGGCGCCGCGGTCGGCGACAGTATCTGCCGGTTGCTTGCCGCCACCGGCTGGTCGGTCGCCAGTGAGTTCTATTACAACGACGCCGGTGCCCAGATCAGCAACCTGGCGCTGTCGGTGCAGGCGCGCTGCCACGGACTGGGACCCGATGACCCGGAATGGCCCGAAGACGGTTACCGCGGCGGCTATATCCAGGACGTGGCCAGCGCCTATCTCGCCGGTGAAAGGATCGACGCCGAAGACCGCCACGTCTCCGGCCTGGGCGACCCCGACGATCTCGACGCGATCCGCGAGTTTGCCGTGGCCTACCTCCGCCGGGAGCAGGATCTCGACCTCAAGGCCTTTGCCGTGCATTTCGACCAGTACTTCCTGGAATCGTCCCTGTACGACTCGGGGGAGGTCGAAGCGACGGTGGCCAGGCTGACCGCCAATGGCCACACCTACGAAGAGGACGGCGCACTGTGGCTGCGCACCACCGCTTTCGGAGACGACAAGGACCGGGTGATGCGCAAGCGCGAGGGCGGTTATACCTACTTCCTGCCCGATGTCGCCTACCACTTCAACAAGTGGCAGCGCGGCTTCGAACGGGTGATCGACGAGCAGGGGGCGGATCACCACAGCACCGTGACCCGGGTCCGCGCGGGACTGCAGGCCCTGGAGGCAGGTATTCCGGAAGGCTGGCCCGACTATGTCCTGCACCAGATGGTGACGGTCATGCGCGACGGCAGCGAGGTCAAGCTGTCCAAGCGGGCCGGCAGCTACGTGACCCTGCGCGACCTGATAGACGAGGTGGGCTGCGACGCCACCCGCTATTTCCTGGTGGCCAGGGCACCGAACTCGCAGCTCACCTTCGACATCGACCTGGCCATGTCCCAAAGCAATGACAACCCGGTCTACTATATCCAATACGCCCATGCCCGGGCCTGCTCCATGCAGCGCAAACTGGCGGAACAGGGTTGGGACTGGGTGCCAGAGCGGAGCCTGGCGGCGCTGGAGCGGCTGCAGGAAGACCACGAAAAGGCGCTGCTAAAGCGCCTGGACCAGTACCCCGAAGTCGTGGCTGGCGCGGCGGCGGCCAGCGAGCCGCATACCATTGCCAACTACCTGCGGGAGCTGGCCGGTGAATTCCACTCCTGGTACAACGCCCACAAGGTGCTGGTGGAAGAACAGGATCTGCGCGATGCGCGCCTGGCTCTGGGCGAAGCCGTGCGCCAGGTCATTGCCAATGGCCTGCGGCTGTTGGGCGTAAGCGCTCCGGAGACCATGTAACCATGGCCCGGGACTATGCCAGGGGCAGTCGCAGCGGGGCGCGCAGGAAACCCCAGGCCGCCAGCCGCACCCCCACCCAACCGCGCGCCAATCCCTGGCGCTGGTACGGTGCCGGAGTCGCCACCGGGGTTTTCCTCAGTCTGCTGCTCTACCTGGGCACACTGCCCGCAGGCACCGATCCCGGTGTGGCCACCGGCCCGGCAACCGCCAGCACCGAGGAAACGCCACCGAAGCCGCGGTTCGATTTCTACACCGTGCTGCCGGAACAGCGCATTGACGTCGACGTCGAGCCCGCCCAGGTTGCGACACCGCGCACCGAGACCGCGCCACAGGGCGAGACCTACCTGCTGCAGGCCGGCTCTTTCCGCCAGCGCGAGGACGCGGACCGGCGCCGGGCGGAACTGCTGCTGCTGGGGCTGGAGCCCCGGGTGGAGGAAGCCAGCGGCGAGCACGGGCGCTTTTTCCGGGTGTACCTGGGGCCGTTCCAGGCCCATGCCGAGATGAGCCGGGCTCGCGGGCTGACTGCGGCGCAGAATATCGACACCCTGCTGATGAAGCGGGACAGCCCCTGATCCAGTTTCCCGGCCCGCCAGGGCCACCCCCGCCCGCCGCGCTTGAATTCCCGCCAGCACCCCCCATATCAACCGCAACAGGAGACAGATTGTGGAACAATACAGAGGCACAACCATCCTGTCGGTACGGCGCGGCAACAGCGTCGTGATCGGCGGGGACGGCCAGGTATCCCTGGGCAACACGGTCATGAAGGGCAATGCCCGCAAGGTCCGCCGGCTGCACAAGAACCAGGTGCTGGCGGGTTTCGCCGGCGGGACAGCGGATGCTTTTACCCTGTTCGAGTTGTTCGAGGCCCAGCTGGACAAACACCAGGGCAATCTGGTGCGCTCCGCGGTCGAACTGGCCAAGGCCTGGCGCACCGAGCGCGCCCTGCGCCGGCTGGAGGCCCTGCTGGCGGTCGCCGACAAGGAAACCTCCCTGATCATCACCGGCAATGGCGATGTGATTGAGCCGGAGGACAACCTGATCGCGATCGGCTCCGGCGGCCCGTTCGCCCAGTCGGCGGCCCGGGCACTGCTGGACAACACCGAACTCGATGCCCGCAGCATCGTCCAGAAGGGCCTGAACATCGCCGGCGACATCTGCATCTACACCAACCACAACCAGACCATCGAGCAACTCGACTACTAGGCGGCACGCACAATGTCCAACATGACTCCGCGCGAGATTGTCCACGAGCTGGACAAGCACATTATCGGCCAGCAGGACGCCAAGCGGGCGGTAGCCATCGCCCTGCGCAACCGCTGGCGCCGCATGCAGCTGCCCGACGCACTGCGCGCGGAAATTACCCCCAAGAATATCCTCATGATCGGCCCCACCGGGGTGGGCAAGACCGAGATCGCCCGCCGCCTGGCGAAGCTCGCCAACGCCCCCTTCGTCAAGGTCGAGGCCACCAAATTCACCGAGGTCGGCTACGTTGGCAGGGACGTGGAATCCATAGTCCGCGACCTGGCGGATGTGGCGGTCAAGCTGTACCGGGAACAGGAAATGGAGCGGGTGCGGTTCCGCGCCGAGGAAGCGGCGGAAGAGCGGCTGCTCGATATCCTGCTGCCGCCAGCGCGGGACACCGACGACAGCAGCGCCGGCAGCGGCACCCGCCAGTTGCTGCGCAAGAAGCTGCGCGAGGGCGAACTGGACGCCAAGGAAGTGGATGTGGAACTCGCCGCCGGCAACCCCGGGGTGGAGATCATGGCGCCTCCCGGTATGGAAGAAATGACCAACCAGCTGCAGAGCATGTTCTCCAACCTGTCGCGACAACAGCGCAAGACCCGCCGGATGCCGGTCAAGGCCGCGTTCACGGCCCTCCGCGACGAGGAAGCCGCCAAGCTGGTGAATGAGGAAGAGCTGAAGCAGAAAGCCATCCGCGAGGCGGAGCAGAACGGGATTGTCTTTATCGATGAACTGGACAAGGTTGCCAAACGCGGCGAGACCGGCGGCGCCGACGTCTCCCGGGAGGGGGTGCAGCGAGACCTGCTGCCGCTGATCGAGGGCTCCACCGTAACCACCAAGCACGGTGCGATAAAGACCGACCACATCCTCTTTATCGCCTCCGGCGCGTTCCACCTGGCCAAACCCTCGGACCTGATTCCGGAACTGCAGGGCCGGCTGCCTATCCGGGTGGAGCTGGATTCCCTCAACGCCGATGACTTCGAGCGCATCCTAACCGAACCGGACGCCTCCCTCACCGAGCAGTACCAGGCCCTGCTGGCCACGGAAGGTCTGCAGGTGGAGTTCACCCCGGACGGCCTGCGACGCATCGCCGAGACCGCCTGGCAGGTCAACGAGAAAACCGAGAACATCGGCGCCCGACGCCTGCACACCGTCATGGAGCGCCTGCTTGAAGAGGCGTCCTTTGCCGCGGCCGACGCCGGTCTGCAGCAGCAGGCCCTGAAAATCGATGCCGACTACGTCAACGCACAGCTGCAGGCCCTGAGTGAAGACGAAGACCTCTCACGCTTCATCCTCTGAACCGACGGAAGCCCGCCATGACAGCTAGCGCCGTACGACCGCTGGAAATTCACCTGCACCGCAAATCGCGGGAGCTGGAACTGGTGTACCCGGGGGAGCAGCGCTACCGCCTGAGCTGCGAGTACCTGCGGGTGCACTCGCCGTCGGCCGAAGTGAAGGGCCACGGGCCGGGCCAGGAAGTCCTGCAAACCGGCAAGATCGGGGTGAACATCGCAGCCATCAAGCCTGTCGGCCACTACGCCCTGCAGCTGGTGTTCGACGACGGCCACGACACCGGCCTGTATTCCTGGGACTACCTCCACCAACTGTGCACGCAACAGGAAACCCTGTGGCAGGACTACCTGGACCGGATGGCCGCCGCCGGCGCCAGCCGCGATCCCCAGGTACAGGTCATCAACTTCCAGCCCTGACCGGGCGCAGACATCGCGCTACAATACGCGGTCAGCTGTTGTCGGCGGAGGCCGCATGAGCAAGAAACGCACCACCCATTTCGGCTACAAGGAAGTTGAAGAGGACGCCAAGGCGGGCCTCGTTGCCAACGTCTTCCATTCCGTGGCCGCCCGCTACGACCTCATGAACGACCTCATGTCCGGCGGCGTGCACCGGATCTGGAAGCGCTTCACGATAGAGCTGAGTGCCGTGCGCACGGGCCAGTCGGTACTCGATATCGCCGGCGGCACCGGTGACCTGGCGGCGAAGTTCGCCGACATTGTCGGCCCCAGCGGCCGGGTCGTGCTGGCAGACATCAACGAATCCATGCTGCAGGTGGGGCGGGACAAGTTGATTGACAGCGGTCACCAGGGCAACCTGGAGTATGTGCAGGCGGACGCCCAGTACCTGCCATTCCCGGACGACAGTTTTGACTGTGTCAGTATCGCCTTCGGCCTGCGCAACGTGACCGACAAGGACCTGGCACTGCGCTCGATGTTGCGGGTACTGAAGCCCGGCGGGCGCCTGCTGATCCTGGAGTTTTCCAAACCCACCAGCGAACTGCTCGGCAAGGCCTACGACGGCTACTCTTTTCGCGTGCTGCCGCTGATGGGCAAGCTGGTGGCCGGCGACAGCGAAAGCTACCAGTACCTCGCGGAGTCCATCCGCATGCATCCCGACCAGGAGACCCTGCTGGGGATGATGGAGGATGCGGGCTTCGTCAATTGCGAATACCACAACCTGACCGGGGGCATCGTTGCCCTGCACCGGGGCTTCAAGGCCTGACATGGCCGCCGGCCTCGATCCCACCGTCACCACGGCGGTACTGGCGGCGCTGGAAGCGGCGCTCAATCGGGCCCTGGCGCTGGACCCGGTCGCCCGGCGCTCACTGGCGCGACTCGCGGATCGCAGCTTCGCCATCGAATGTACCGAGCCGGCTGTCGCCGTCTACCTGCAACCGGGCGCAGAGCGGGTGCGGCTGCTCGGTTATCACGATGCCCCGGTGACCACGCGGGTCACCGGCACCGCCAAAGACTTCGTTGAACTCGCCAGCTCCAGCGACCCCGCCGCGACCCTGATCAATGGCAACCTGGCCCTGCAGGGTGACAGCGCACCGCTGATCGAGCTGCAGAAAATCCTTGGCCGCCTGGACCTGGACTGGGAGGCACCGCTGGTGGAAACCCTGGGTGACGTCGCAGGCCACCAGCTGGCCGAGCTGCTGCGGGCGGCGGTCAGCAACGGCCGGGTGGTCGGTCGCAGCCTGCTGCGCCAGCTGGAGGAATTTGTTCACGAGGAGGCCCGCCTGAGCCCGCCGCGGCTGGAGATCGAGGATTTTTATGCCGACGTGCAGGCCCTCGAGCAGCGGGTCGAGCGCCTGCAATCGCGGCTGGCGAGGCTGCGCAAGCGTATCGCGCAGGCCACACCGTGACCGCCGGCCCTTTCAGCCGCAGCCGTCGGCTGCTGCGCATCCTGCACATTGCCGGTCGCTATCGACTGCAGGAGTTCATCGACACGGACAGGCTGCCCGCCCTGCCGCGCACCCTGCTGCGCCTGTCCCCGTGGCGGGCCGGAAAGGGTCCGGACCCGGGTCGCGGTGCGCGCCTGCGCATGGCACTGGAGGAACTGGGCCCGGTCTTTATCAAGTTCGGCCAGTTGCTGTCGACCCGCCGGGACCTGCTGCCGGCTGACATCGCCGATGAGCTGGCCAGGCTGCAGGACAAGGTGCCACCGTTTGACGAGGCGCTGGCCGCCGGCATCATCGAGACCGCCCTCGGCCAGCCGATCACGACCCTGTTCGCGCGGTTTGAACAGTTGCCCCTGGCGTCGGCCTCCGTGGCCCAGGTACACGGCGCCACCCTGCACGGCGGCGAGGATGTCGTGGTGAAAGTGCTGCGGCCCGATATCCGGCCGGTCATTACCCAGGACCTGGCACTGATGTATACCCTGGCGCGGCTGGTACAGCGCTACCTGCCAGACGGCAAGCGACTGCGCCCGGTCGAGGTGGTGGCGGACTACGAATTGACCATATTCGACGAGCTGGACCTGCGGCGGGAGGCTGCCAACGCCTCCCAGTTGCGGCGCAATTTCGAGGGCAGCAAGCTGGTGTATGTGCCGCAGGTGTACTGGGACTTCACCCGCAGCAACGTGATGGTATCGGAACGCATTGCCGGTATTCCGGTCACCGACGTCGAAACCCTGGAGGCCCGGCACACGGACCTCAAACTGCTGGCGGAGCGCGGGGTGGAGATCTTCTTCACCCAGGTGTTCCGGGACAACTTCTTCCACGCCGACATGCACCCCGGCAATATCTTCGTGGATGCCGGCGATCCGGCGGACCCGCGCTATATCGCGGTGGATTGCGCCATTGTCGGCAGCCTCAGCGACGCCGACCAGTACTACCTCGCGCGCAACCTGCTGGCGGTGTTCCGCCGCGACTACCGGGAAGTAGCCGAGCTGCATGTGGAGTGTGGCTGGGTGCCTCCCACCACCCGGGTGCAAGACTTCGAGTCCGCCATGCGCGCTGTCTGCGAACCGGTGTTCGAGCGCCCCATCAGCGACATTTCCTTCGGCCAGCTGCTGATCTACCTGTTCAGTACCGCGCGCCGCTTTGATATG
>NZ_JAVKCQ010000011.1:0-55326 GCF_040222615.1 Haliea sp. | reverse complement strand
TCAGGCCCTCGACATGGACCACTTCGCGCCCACTGAATCCCACCTCCAGCAGCTCGTCCAGCTCGCGAATCGCTACCAGGGCCTGCTCACAGGTGGCGGTGCAGGCGCGGACGAACTCGAACAGGTGCTTTTCCAGCTTGCCGGGGAACTGCATCTCGCGCCCCAGCATCAGGCCGGCGACATCCTTGGCGGTATTGGCGACATGGTCCTGGATGGTGACCAGCTCGAGCAGGTCTGTGCGCGGGACGGGCAGGAACAGACTGTTGGGCAGGTGGCGGCGGACGGAGCGCTTGAGCTTGTCCGCTTCCTGCTCGGCGTCACTGATACGCTTGAAGATCTCCTTGGCCTGGTCCCAGTCTTCGCTCTGGCAGGCCTCGACAAAAGCCGGCAGCAGCTGCGCGGCGTCATTCGCGACCTGCATGTGTTCCTGGATGGGTCTGATCGGCGACCTGCCGAACAGGCTGCTTAGTGGATTCGAGCTGGGCATGGTGGCCTCCCCTGGATGCAGGCGCGAAGTATAGGGGAGGGGTGGGCGTCTGTCACACTGGGCCGGAGGCGCCCTCGCCCGGGCCCGCGGCTGTGATAGCATGGGCCAACAGCCGCAGATGGACCCCGCGAGGCCCCAATTCATGAACGCGAAATTCGGCCCGGAGTATGCCGAACGGCCCCTTGACCTGTATACCCTGGTAGTCGAGCTGCATGCGTCCGGTCATCTTGCCGAAGCTGATCGCGAGCGGCTGGCTGGAGTCAGTATTGGCAGCGTCCATCCGCTGGTGTTCCTGGCGGAACAGAAAATTCCCGATACCTCCCGCACCGGCAAGGTTCTGGACATGGATTTCCTGCTCCACTGGCTGGGGGAGCGCAGCGGCCAGGCAGTGCACGAAATCGATCCGCTGAAGATCAAGGTGGGTGCGATTGCCGAGGTCATGTCGCGCGCCTTTGCCCAGCGCCACCGCATTCTGGCGGTGGACGTCACCGAGGAAGAGGTGGTGATCGCCAGCGCGGAGCCCTGGATTCGCGGCTGGGAGCGCAATCTGGAGCACGTGCTGCGCAAGCGTATCCGGCGCGTGTTGGCCGACCCGCGGGACATTATTCGCCATACCGCTGAGTTTTACAGCATGGCGCGCTCGGTGCGCGGCGCTCGCAGTAGTAGCGCGGCGCCGGGAGCGGCACCCGGTGTCGCCAACCTGGAGCAGATGCTGGAACTGGGCTCGACGAAGGAGCCCGACGCCAATGACCAGCATATCGTCAATATTGTCGACTGGCTGCTGCAGTACGCCTTTGAGCAGCGCGCTTCGGACATTCACATCGAACCCCGGCGCGACCAGGGCCACGTGCGGTTTCGCATAGACGGTGTTCTGCACAGTGTCTATGAGTTGCCGCAGCAGGTCTGCGCTGCGGTCACCAGCCGGATCAAGATATTGGGGCGCATGGACGTGGCGGAAAAGCGCCGGCCCCAGGACGGGCGCCTGAAGACCCGCTCCCCCGCTGGCGGCGAAGTCGAGCTGCGCCTTTCCACCCTGCCGACCGCGTTCGGGGAAAAGCTGGTGATGCGGATCTTCGATCCGGATTTGCTGCAGAAGAGTTTTGCCGAGCTGGGGCTGGAGGATGAGGATTTGCGGCGCTGGCAGGCAATGACCGCCTCCGGCAACGGCATCGTGCTGGTCACTGGCCCCACGGGTTCCGGCAAGACCACCACCCTCTATTCCACTCTGCGTCGGTTGGCGACGCCGGAAGTCAATGTCTGCACCATTGAGGATCCGATTGAAATGGTGGAGGACAGCTTCAACCAGATGCAGGTCAATCACGGTATCAAGCTGGATTTCTCCTCCGGCGTGCGCGCCCTGATGCGGCAGGATCCCGACATCATCATGGTCGGCGAAATCCGCGATCTGGAGACCGCACACATGGCGGTACAGGCGGCCCTGACCGGTCACCTGGTACTGTCCACGCTGCACACCAATGACTCCCCGGGCTCGGTCGCCCGCCTGCTGGAGCTGGGCATGCCCGCCTACCTGATCAAGGCTACGCTGCGGGGGATCATGTCCCAGCGGCTGGTGCGCATTCTCTGCAGCGCCTGCAAGGTGTCCGCGCCCACGGATCTCGATGCCTGGGAGCAGCTGGTGCACCCGTTCAAGTTGCCGGCACCCGGGCAGACCGCTCGTCCGGTGGGATGCAAGGCCTGTCGGGAGACCGGTTACATGGGTCGCCAGGGTATCTATGAACTGCTGGTCAACAGCCCCGCCGTCGCGACCTGTATCACCCCGCAGATGGAGTCGCGCGAGGTCCGCAGTGTCGCCATGGACGAGGGTATGCGCACCCTGCGCCTGGCCGGCGCCGCCCGGGTTGCCGCAGGACAGACCACCATTGAAGAGGTCATGCGGGTGGCGCCCATGTTCGACGCCTGATGACCACAGCCGGGACAGCTGCCACCATGATTGACAGCGCTGGTTTGCCCGCCGAACTGGCCGCCGCCGCTGGCACCGCGTGGCAGCATATTCTCGACCACCAGGACGCGGCGGCCGTCTCAGGCCTGACGGCGGCCCTGGCCGCGCACCCGGAGATCGCGCCCGCGCTGGCCCGGGTGCTGGCCTGCAGCCCCTTCGCGGCGGGCCTGGTCCGGCGCCAGCCGCGGCTGCTGTCCGCCCTGCTGGAGGAGGGGCTGTTGCAACGCAGCCTGCATCCCGGTGAGTTGCAGGCAGAACTGGGACAGCGGCTGGCGGAGCCGGGGGCAGAGCTCAATCCGGTGCTGCGCCGTTTTCGGACGCGGCACATGCTGCGCATCGTCTGGCGCGATTTCTGTCGCGAGTCTGACACCCTGGAGACCGTGCGCGACACCTCGGCCCTGGCGGAGGCCTGCATCGTCCTGGCCCAGGCGCAACTGCAGCAGCAGCTACAGGCCCGCTTCGGTGTGCCCCGCGGCCGGCACAGCGGGGAAGCCCAGCAGCTGATTGTCATCGCCATGGGCAAGCTGGGGGCCGGGGAGCTGAATGTCTCCTCCGATATAGACCTCATTTTCGCCTATCCGGAGTCCGGAGAGACCGACGGCGAGCGCCGCAGCATCAGCAATTCGGAGTTTTTCACCAAGCTGGGACAGGGCCTGATCAGCGCCCTGGACCAGGTTACCGTGGACGGCTTTGTGTTCCGGGTCGATATGCGCCTGCGTCCCTACGGTGAGAGCGGTTCGCTGGCGCTCAATTTCGCCGCCCTGGAGGAGTACTACCAGGATCAGGGCCGGGACTGGGAGCGTTACGCCTTGATCAAGGCCAGGCCCGTGAGCGGGGACCCTGCCCGCGGCGCCGAGCTGACGGCCATGCTGCGCCCCTTCGTGTTCCGGCGCTATGTCGACTTCGGCGTCATCGAGAGCCTGCGCAGCATGAAGCAGATGATCAACAGCGAAGTGCGGCGCCGCGGCCTGCAGGAAGACGTCAAGCTGGGCCACGGCGGCATCCGCGAGGTGGAGTTCATTGCCCAGTGCTTCCAGCTGATCCGCGGCGGGCGCGATCTGGGCCTGCAGCAGCGCGAGTTGCTGCAGGTGCTCGAAGAGTGCGTTGCCCTCCGCTGCCTGCCGGCAGCCACAGTTGCCGAGTTGCGCGCTGCCTACCTGTTCCTGCGCGACAGCGAACACGGGATCCAGGGCTATCAGGACCAGCAGACCCAGGCATTGCCGGCGGATGCGCTGGCGCGGCTGGCGCTGGCGACGGTGATGGGGTTTGCGGACTGGGACGGTTATCTGGCGGCACTGGCCGGGCACCGCGAGCGGGTTGCGGCACATTTCCGCGACCTCATTGCGGCACCGGAGGACGAGCAGGAGGACGCTGCAGAGGAGCTGCCACCCTGGGGTGAGGATCTGGATGAGGATACTCTCGCGAGTCTCGGGTATCGCGAGGCCGCCTCCAGCCTGGAGCAGCTGCAGGCGCTGCAGCAGAGCACCCGGGTGAGCACCCTGCAGGCGGAGGGCCAGGATCGGCTGCAGCAGTTCATGCCGCGCCTGTTGCTGGCCTGCGCCGAAGCGGACAACCCGGACCGGGCCCTGTTGCGCACCCTGCCCTTTGTTACCGCGGTGCTGCGCCGCAGCGCCTATCTGGCGCTGTTACTGGAGAATCCGCCGGCGCTGGCGGAGCTGGTGCTGCTGTGCAACGCCAGCCCCTGGATCGCGGAGCAGCTGGAGCGCCATCCGGTGCTGCTGGACGAGCTGCTGGACCGCGGCAGCCTTTACAACGCGCCGGACAAGGCGCTGCTGGGTACCGGACTGCGTCAGCAGGTGGCCCGTCTGCAGCCCGGTGATCTGGAAGCGCAGATGGATGCCCTGCGTTATTTCAAGGCGTCCCATGTGCTGCGGGTCGCCGCCAGCGAGCTGGTCGGGCGCCTGCCGCTGATGCGGGTCAGCGACAACCTCACCTGGATAGCCGAGGTGATCCTGGAGCAGGTCCTGGCTGTGGCCTGGAGCGATCTCACCGCCCGCTTCGGCCAGCCGCAGCGCGATTCCGAGGGCTATGGCTTCGCCATATTCGGTTACGGCAAGCTGGGTGGGATAGAGCTCAGCTACAGCTCCGACCTGGACCTCGTATTCATCTACGACGCGGACGTGCAGGGCGTCACCGATGGCGAGCGCAGTATCGACAACGTCAAGTTCTATACCCGCCTGGGCCAGCGCATCATTCATATTCTGGAAACCCGCATGGCCATGGGCCAGCTGTACGAGGTCGATATGCGGCTGCGGCCCTCCGGCGCATCAGGCCTGCTGGCCAGCAGCCTGAAGGGTTTCCGCAGCTACCAGGAGGAAACCGCCTGGACCTGGGAGCACCAGGCCCTGGTGCGGGCGCGGCTGGTGGCCGGCGACCCGGCAGTCGGCGCCGGCTTCGATGCCGTGCGCCGGGATATTCTCGGCCGGACCCGGGACGAAGCCGCCCTGAGTGCGGAAGTGGTCGCCATGCGCGAGCGCATGCGCAAGGAACTGCTGCCAGCGCGGCCGCCCGAGGGCCATGATTTTGATCTCAAACAGAGCGCCGGTGGTATCGTTGATATTGAATTTATGGTGCAATATGCGGTTCTGGCGTGGTCTCATCGCGTGCCCGAGTTGGCGCGCTGGTCGGACAACATTCGCATTCTGGAAACCCTGTCCGGGTCTGGCCTGCTCACGCAGAGCGAGAGCAAGGCACTGATCGAGGCCTATCTGGCTTTCCGGTCGGTCGCTCATCAACTCGCGCTGCAGCAGCTCCCCGGCCGGGTCGCCGGGGATGACTATGGCGAACAGCGGGCCAGTGTGAAAACCGTGTGGCAGCGCCTCTTCGGGACACAGGACGAATCAACAGGACAGCGGGACTGAACATGAGTGCAACACCGAATTTTGCAGACCGGGACGGGGTTATCTGGCTGGACGGCGAGCTGGTGCCCTGGCGCGAAGCCAAGGTCCATGTCCTCACCCACACCCTGCACTACAGCATGGGCGTATTCGAGGGCGTACGGGCCTACCGGACTCCCGATCACGGCACCTGCGTGTTTCGGCTCAAGGAGCACACGGACCGGCTGTTCCGCTCGGCGCATATCCTGCGTATGGAAATGCCCTTCGACAAGGATACCCTGAACGAGGCCCAGCGGACTGTGGTGCGGGAGAACGGTCTCAGCGAGGCCTATCTGCGGCCCATGTGCTTTCTGGGTTCAGAGGGGATGGGCCTGCGCGCTGACGGCCTGAAGACCCACGTCATGGTAGCGGCCTGGGAATGGCCCTCCTACATGGACCCGGAAGCGCGCGACCGCGGTATCAAGGTGCGTACCTCGTCCTACACCCGCCACCACGTCAATATCACCATGTGCAAGGCCAAGGCCAACGGCAACTACATCAACTCCATGCTGGCCCTGCGCGAGGCGCTGGACAGCGGCGCGGAAGAAGCGCTGATGCTGGACAACGAGGGCTATGTGGCCGAGGGCAGCGGCGAGAACGTATTCGTGGTGCGCGACGGCCAGGTGTATACCCCGGACCTGACTTCCTGTCTGGACGGTATTACCCGCAACACGATCTTTGCCCTGGCGGCGGAGCTGGGTTACGAGATCCGCGAGAAGCGCATTACCCGCGACGAGGTGTACATCGCCGATGAAGCCTTCTTCACCGGTACCGCCGCCGAAGTGGTACCCATCCGGGAGCTGGACGGTCGCCGGATCGGCACTGGTTCCCGCGGCCCGCTGACGGAAAAGCTGCAGACCATGTACTTCGACTCGGTGCGCGGTAATCGGCCCCAGCACCCGGAGTGGTTGACTCCCGTTGCCTGAGTCCGGGGCCGCGGCCGGTGCCATGGGGGTAGCCGTGGCGCAGGAAGCACAGTTGCCGGGAGGCGTGTTTTATCGCCACTGGCCCCCTGCCGCGGAAGCTCGCGGGGTTATCCTGCTGGCCCACGGGCTCGGCGAGCACGGCGGGCGCTATCAGGCCTTTGCCAACGTCGTTTGCGCCCGGGGCTATGCGGTGGTGGCGCCCGATCACATCGGGCATGGCCAGTCCCCCGGGCACCGCGCGCACATTGGTACGTTCAGCGAGTATCTGGATCCCCTCCTGCAGCTGCGAGAGTTGATTGGGCAGTGGTACCCTTCGCTGCCCTGTTTTCTGGTGGGCCACAGTCTCGGTGGTTTGATCGCTGCACGCCTGTTGCTGGACGCCCAGGCCAGGTTCAGCGGGGCGGCCCTGTCTGGCCCCGCACTCGCGGTGGCAGAGCCGCCACCCGCCCCCTTGTTGTGGATCAATCGTATCCTCGCCCGCCTCTGGCCCACCCTCGGCATGCTCAAGCTGGACGCCAGCCAGGTCAGTCGGGATCCCCGGGTGGTTGCCGATTACGAGGCAGACCCACTGGTGCACCACGGCAAGGTCAGCGCGCGGCTGGTGGCGGAACTGTTTGCCACCATGCGCCAGGTCAACGCGCGCAGCGGGGAAATCATCCTGCCGCTGCTGGTCATGCACGGGGAGGCCGACGTGATGACCGCGCCGGCCGGTTCCGAAGCATTCTGCGCCGGCGTGGGGTCACAGGACGTGACCCTGCAGGTCTATCCCGGCCTCTACCATGAAATTTTCAACGAGCCCGAGCGCCTGCAGGTGCTGGAGCATCTGGCCGGGTGGTTGCAGGCGCGCAGTTGAGTCGCTGCCACCCGTTCGCATGGTCCCGGGCCGCTTGAGCGGGAGTCCGAAATGAATCGTCCTGTCGTTGCCCTTGCCGTTTTCGCCGCTTCGGCCGTTCTCCTGTGGTATGTGTTTCTGCAGCGACCGGCGACGCTCACCGCATCGCCGACTCCCGCTCCGGCCACAGTCCCCGATATCAGTCGCGATACCGACTGGTATCCACGGCGCGATTGGGCACAGGGCCAGCCAGGCACCATGAACCTTTCAGTGTTCGCCTACCGGGATCGCAACCGGGACGGGGTGCTTGACCCCGGTGATGCGCCGATGGCCGCCGTCGCCATCCTGGTCGAGCGGCCCGACGGCAGCCTGCGCATGCAGCGTACCAACATCAACGGCTATGCCAATTTTGGTGTCTCCGCGGACAACGCCGACGCTGACATTGGCGAACCCGACCGCGACTACCGCTTCGAACTGCAGCTGCCCCCGGGCTGGGAGGTCACCAGCGGCTCCAGCACTCACAGTGCCCGCTTCGAGCACCGCCCGGGTACGCCCGCGGGGATGGTGACCACGTCACCGCCCCCGGTAATCGGGCTGGCTCCGGTGCTCACGGTGTTCGGTAGCGAGGCCGCGGACGCTGGTGCGATGTTGGTTGTGGCACCTGATGGCAGCCGCAACGCCGTTCTGGTGGACGCGGCGGGCACGTTCAGCTTCCCGACCTGGCCCGGCGACTGGCGGCTGGTCTCGGCGGCGGGGCCGGCGGCCCCAGCGCTGCACCAGTTTGCGGTGCGGGATGCTCCGGTACAGTTGGGCGCGCTCAATCCGCAGCGTGTCGCGAGGCAAGCGCTGCCAACCCCCGTGATGCTGGATTTCGATGATCTTGAACGTTCGGTCATCGAGAAGCTCCCGGTGGGATATCGCGGTCTCGCGTTTGACTACCTGCTCGCCATCCACAATCAGCATTACCGGGGGCCGGGCTACGTTAATGTGCTCGCCAGCGGCGAGGGTGTGGCTTACAACAGTTCCGGGTATCCGGCCAGAGTGTCCAGCTTGCGTCCGGGGCAGCTGTTTGACTTCGTGGGAGCCTATTTCGGCGTGGCCTGGGAACGGGCGGAGGGCGAGACCCTGATGGTGGAAGGCTGGCGTGAGGGCGGGCAGGTGTACCGGGACGAGGTGACCCTGTCACATATGGGGCCGGTATGGTTGCAAGCGGACTACCGCGGTATTGATGAGCTGAGGTTAAGTACCCTGCATTACTGGCAGTTCACCACGGATGACATGCTGTTCCGCTTGCCGCAGGAGGAGTGATTGCGCTCCCGTTGGTGCTGCGGGAGCGCTCATTGGTCAGCCGATCAGGGAAGCAGTACGACGGAGTTGAAGACAGCGCAGGTACCGTCGGGCTGCAGGACCGTCGGGGGAGCATCGGAACACTCCGGCACCGGCATCGTGCCGGCGTTGTCAATCGAGCCATCGGGGCATTCATAGCTGGCGCCCCCGTTCTCCATGCCGCCATTGATCGGGCCGCCGCCGTTATTGGCGATCAGCCCCCCGAGCTGGATATCGAGGATTTGCTGGGCGATCCCGGTGCTGTTGGTGACGCAGTTCAAATCAGGGCCCAGAAGCCGGGTGCCGCCGGCGGGGTTGTCGAGGGAGACCGGATTGGGCAGCCGGTCTGCATAGGCCTCCGATACCAACCTGATGCCGCTGGCGCCGCTGGCAATGGCGCCGGTGACCAGCGCCGCGAGCATGAACTGGCTGCCGTTCAGTTGCCGGTCCCTGAGCAGTCTCGCGACCGCCAACAGCATCAGTACAGCCAGCAGGATCAGCGCAAAACCGCCCATGGTGGGAACAGCCGCTGCTGACAGCGGGCCATAGGTGATGCTGCCGCCGGACGGTGTTCCGGCCCAGGCGCCACTGCCTGTGACCAGGGCCGCCAGTCCAAGGATGTGCTCCCGACGCAGACTACGGCAGGAAAGTGCGTTGGCTAAAAGTGTCATGGGCGCCCCAGCTTGTTATCAACCGTTAGTTGGCAAGCTTAGTCTTGTCCCAGGTTAACTGCAAACAGACTTTTGCGGGCGGTGCCCCGGGGCAGCGCGACTGCGGCGCATCGGCTGACACTGGGAATCCCCCGGCCCAGCCTTTACCATAGGGCGCCCTTTTGCCGCGGCCCCCGGGCCGCCCCGTCGAGGAGATTGCGTGACCCCAACAGTCCTGATAACCGGAGCCGGTGGCCAGCTGGGCCGCGAGTTGCAACTGACGGCGCCGGCGGGCGTGGCGCTGGTCAGCCTGGATCGTGGCGCACTGGATATCACCCGGGCGGAAGAGGTGCGCCGCGTTTTCGGTGAACTGCGTCCGGACTGGGTCTTCAATGCGGCTGCCTACACCGCGGTGGACCGGGCCGAGGGGGAAGAGTCCCTGGCGCTGCAGATCAACGCCGAGGGCGCGGCAAACCTGGCCGCTGCCTGCGCCAGTACCGGTACCGGTCTGGTGCATGTTTCCACCGATTTTGTCTTCGATGGCGAATCCGGGCATCCCTACCGTCCCGACGCCACGCCACGACCGCTGGGTGCCTATGGGCGCAGCAAGCTGGAGGGTGAGCGCGCGGTACTGGCTGCCCACCCCCGGGCGCTGATCCTGCGCACCGGCTGGGTCTATTCCCGCTTTGGCGGCAATTTCGTCAAGACCATGCTGCGCCTGATGGTCGAGCGGGAAAGTCTGGCGGTGGTCTGCGACCAGGTCGGCACCCCCACCTGGGCCCGGGGTCTGGCGCGGGCACTGTGGGCGGCGGCGGAACGGCCCCTGCTGCAGGGCGTGTACCACTGGAGCGATGCCGGCGTCTGCAGCTGGTACGACTTCGCGGTGGCGATTGCCGAGGAGGGGTTGGCGGGGGGCCTGCTGTCCCGCAGCCCGGCGATACAGCCGATCCCCGCCAGCCAGTATCCTACGCCGGCCCGGCGGCCCGCCTGCAGTGTGCTGGACAAGCAACAGACCTGGGAGGATTTCGATATGGCGCCAGAGCACTGGCGGGTACAATTGCGCGCCATGCTGCAGGATCTCAAGGAACACGGCGATGGCTAGATCACTGCTGGTGACCGGCGCCGCCGGCTTTATCGGCGCCAATTTCGTCCGCTACTGGCGCCAGCGCTATCCGGCTGACCGCATCGTGGCGCTGGACGCCCTGACCTATGCCGGCAATCGCGCGAATCTCGCCGGACTGGAAGGTTCCCCCGGGTTCTGTTTCGCGCACACCAATATCTGTGACTATCCGCAGGTGCTCTCGCTGCTGCGGGAGCACGCCGTGGACACGCTGGTGCATTTTGCCGCGGAGAGCCATGTGGACCGTTCCATCTCCGGCCCCGATGCATTTATCGAAACCAATATAGTGGGAACCCACAGCCTGCTGAAGGCGGCACGGGAGTATTGGCTGGGCGGTGCGCAAGCGCTGCCCCACCGTTTTCATCATGTTTCCACCGACGAGGTCTACGGCTCCCTCGCGCCCGCGGATCCGGGTTTTCATGAGTCCCAGCAGTACCAGCCGAACTCGCCCTACTCCGCCAGCAAGGCGGCATCCGACCATCTGGTGCGCGCCTACCAGCACACCTATGGGCTGCAGGTGACCACCAGCAACTGCTCCAACAATTACGGCCCCTTTCACTTCCCCGAGAAGCTGATCCCCCTGTGCCTGACCAATATCCTGCGCGGACTGCCGCTACCGGTGTATGGCGATGGCAGCAACATCCGCGACTGGCTTTACGTGGAGGACCACTGTCGGGGCATTGATCTCGTGGTGCAGGATGGGGTCGTCGGCGAAAGCTACAATATCGGCGGCAACAACGAGTGGCGCAACCTGGCGATTGTCGAACTGCTGTGCGACGAACTGGATCAACGCTTCCGCGCTGAAGGAACCCTGGCTGATCGCTTTCCCCGGGCGCCCGCAGCCGGTGGTGGCAGCGCCCGCGACCTGATCCGTTTTGTCGAAGACCGGGCCGGCCATGACTGGCGCTACGCCATTGACGCCAGCAAGATCAGCCGGGAACTGGGTTACGCACCGGTTGAAACCTTCGAGACCGGTATTCGTCGCACTATCGACTGGTACCTGGACAATGAGGAGTGGTGGCGACCGCTGTTACCGGACTAGTCGCCAACGCGGGCTCGCTCAGACAGGTGATTCCAGCAGTCCGCCATCAACTGTGAGCACGCTACCGGTCATGTAGCCGCCGGCGGCGTTGCTCGCGAGCAGCAGCAGCGGCGCAGTCAGGTCTGTCATTGCCCCCATCCGCCGTGCCGGGATGGTCCGGATATAGCGCTCTCCCCTTTCCGACTCGAAGTACTCCCGGTTGATGTCGGTCAGGAACCAGCCCGGGCACAGGGCATTGACCCGGATCTGCTCGCGGCAGAGCTCTACAGCCATGGATTTGGTGAGCTGCACAACACCGGCCTTGGACACGTTGTAGGCCACCTTCATGGCGCCGGTGCGCAGGCCGTAGATGGAAGCGATATTGACGATGCTGCCCGCCGTCCCCGCCGCGGCCATGTGCCGGGCGCCGGCGCGCGCCACTCGCCAGGCGCCGTTGAGATTGGTCTCGACTATCCGTTGCCACTCTTCCTCACCGGTATCCAGGAAACGGGTCGGGTCGTCGGCCACTCCCGCATTGTTGACAAGTATGTCGATATTGCCGATATCGTCGGCAATCCGGGTGAAAGCGCCGTCCACGC
This sequence comes from Haliea sp., assembly GCF_040222615.1. Classification (GTDB taxonomy): domain Bacteria; phylum Pseudomonadota; class Gammaproteobacteria; order Pseudomonadales; family Halieaceae; genus Haliea. The sequence continues at coordinate 43,508 of NZ_JAVKCQ010000011.1, read as the reverse complement.
TGCCGGGGTCGGTAACGTCCATGGACACCGCCGAGGCCACGCCGCCGCTGTCCGCTATCGTGGCAACCTGCTCCGCAAGTTTGTCGCTGCGCCGCGCCGCCAGCACCACTGTCGCCCCCGCTTCCGCCAGCACCCCGGCAAAGTGCGCGCCGAGTCCACTGGAAGCGCCAGTAATCAGAGCCGTCTTGCCCTGTAGCCGGAAGTAATCCCTGGTCATGGTATCTCCTCGTCGATTAAAGCCTGTCTGGTCGATGGCCGGGCGTCAGTCGAACAGGGGCAGGTCCGCCCAGGCCAGCCCGGCCGCGTCCTTGGCCGACAGCCGCGGCTGGTCACCCGCCGGCAGGGGCCAGGCAATCCCCACCGTCGGGTCGTCCCAGGCCAGGGATACTTCGCTGGCAGGGTGATAGTACTCGGTGCATTTATACTGGAAATCGGCGTGTCCGGTCAGGACGTAGAAGCCGTGGGCAAAGCCCGGTGGCACCCACAGCATGCGATGGTTCGCGGCGCTGAGTTCAGCCCCGTACCACTGCCCCAGGGTCGGCGAGGAGCGGCGCAGGTCCACCGCGACATCGAACACGGCGCCGGAGGTGACCCGCACCAGCTTGCCCTGGGGCTGTTCGGTCTGGAAGTGCAGGCCCCGCAGGATGCCGTGCGCTGAACGGCTGTGGTTGTCCTGAACGAACTCCAGGTCAAAGCCCGCCGCGCGAAACGTCTCCGCGTTCCAGCTCTCCAGGAAAAAGCCGCGTTCGTCGCCGAAAACCTTCGGCTGCAGCAGGTACACGCCCGCCAGGGGCGTGGGCTCAAAGATCATTGCTGAGCACCCCGTCCTGTTCCAGCAACTGCCGCAGGTAAAGGCCGTAGCCGCTTTTTTCCAGCGGCGCCGCCAGCGCCAGCAGTTGCCCGGCATCGATGTAGCCCATGCGAAAGGCGATCTCTTCCGGACAGGCGATCTTGAGCCCCTGCCGCTCTTCCACCACGCGGATGAAGTTGGCGGCATCCAGCAGAGAATTGTGGGTGCCGGTATCCAGCCAGGCGGTACCGCGGCTCATGACCTCCACCTGCAGATCGCCGCGAGCCAGGTAGGCATTGTTGACGTCGGTGATTTCCAGCTCTCCGCGGGAGGAGGGGCGGATGCTGCGGGCGATATCGATGACGTCGTTGTCATAGAAATACAGGCCGGTTACCGCGTAGTGGGATTTGGGCCGGGCGGGCTTCTCCTCGATATCGATCGCGGCCCCGGACGAATCGAAGCTGACAACCCCGTAGCGCTCCGGATCCTGTACATAGTAGGCGAACACGGAGGCGCCGCGGTCCCGCCCCGCGGCGTTGCGCAGGCTCTGGGTGAAGCCGCCACCGTAGAAAATGTTGTCGCCCAGTACCAGGGCCACTGGATCGCGGTCGATGAACTCCGCCCCCAGCAGGAACGCCTGGGCGAGACCATCCGGGCTGGGCTGCACGGTGTAACTGATGTTGATACCCCAGCGGTTGCCGTCGCCGAGGAGGTCGGCGAAAGCCGCCTGGTCGCGTGGTGTGGTGATCACCAGGACGTCGCGGATGCCCGCCAGCATCAGGGTTGCCAGTGGGTAGTAGATCATCGGCTTGTCGTACACCGGCATCAATTGCTTGCTGACTGTGCTGGTCAGCGGGTGCAGCCGGGTACCCGAACCGCCGGCGAGAATGATGCCCTTGTAATTGGTCGCGGCCATACCAGCTCCGGCTGGAAGAAAAGCGGCGATTATACGGGAAAAGGCAGTCAAATTACGATAAGCCGCGGGCATTGGCCTGTACTGACCGGTTGTGGGACTGGTGCAGCGGCGCACTTGGCTGGTAGAATTCGCGGCTGGGTATTGCGCATTTGTCTACCTTGCGAGGGTCTTGCCCGTTTCCCCACCGGTTAACGTTAAAGGGACGCCGTTATCAGGCATCTGGATACAGCAGTGAGCGATTTGGCTCCCGGCGTGGTGGCGGAAAGCTGCCCTGCCGCACCGGCCTCGGCCTGCCGCCCGCTGCGCATTGCCTTGCTGGGCTACCGCAGCAAGCCCCATGCCGGCGGGCAGGGCGTCTATATCAAGTACCTGAGCAGGGCGCTGGTGGACGCGGGGCACTCGGTGGACGTGATTTCCGGTCCTCCCTATCCCGAGGTCGATCCCCGGGTGAGGCTGATCAGGCTGCCGAGCCTGGACCTGTACGAAAACGGGCTGCATTCCTTGCGGCCGCATCACCTGGGATCCCTGAGCAATATCATCGAATGGACCAGCAAGCTGACCGGGGGCTTCGCCGAGCCCTATACCTTCGGCCGCCGGGCGGTGCGCTATCTGCGTCAACACCGCGGGGACTATGACCTGATTCACGACAACCAGAGCCTGAGCTACGGCATGGTGCAGTTGCAGGCCATGGGGCTGCCACTGGTCACCACGGTGCACCACCCGATTACCAGCGATCTGCGCATCGCCCTCAGCGCCGCGCCGCGCTGGTACCAGCGGCTCATGATTCGCCGCTGGCACTCATTCCTGGTCATGCAGAAAAAGGTCATCAAGCAGCTGCGCCATGTGGTTACGGTTTCGGACTACTCGCGGCAGGACATCGCCCGCGACTTCGGCCTGCAGCCAGCGGGTATTGCGCTGGTTCACAACGGGATCGACACCGGGGAATATCGCCCCCTGCCCGGGGTGGAGCGCAATCCCCTGCGAATCATGGCCACGGCGTCGGCGGATGCCCCGCTCAAGGGTCTGCGTTACCTGCTGCAGGCCTTCGCCCGCCTGTTGCCCCGGCACCCGCAGCTGGAGCTGCTGGTGGTCAGCAAGCTCCAGCCCGGTGGCCGTACCGAGCGCCTGATCAAACGCCTTGGGATCGAGGCGAATATTCGCTTTGTCAGCGGCATAGCCACGGCCGAGATGGTCCGCTACTACGCCGAGGCCAGTATCGCCGTGGTGCCCTCTATCTACGAGGGCTTCGGTCTGCCCGCTGGCGAGGCCATGGCCTGCGGGGTGCCGGTGATCTCCACGGACGGCGGTGCGTTGCCGGAAGTGGTGGGCGAGGCGGGTATCATCGTACCGGTTCGCGACGCCGACGCCCTGGAGCAGGCCATCGAAGCCCTGTTGCAGAATCCGCAGCAACGCGCCCAGCTGGGTCTTGCCGGCCGCCAGCGCATTCTGGAACGCTTCAGCTGGCAGGTGTGCGCCCGGGCGATGGCCGACTACTATCTCAAGGTTATTGCCGATGCAAACGGTTGATTTCCGCTACTTTCCCCTGCAGTCGGGAGAGCGGGTGCTGGACCTGGGCTGTGGCGAGGGCCGGCACGTGATCTCCGCCTATGTCCTGGGCGAAGTGCATGCGGTTGGCGTCGACCTGTCGCACAGGGATTTACGCACGGCGCAGGAGCGATTCGCCGGGTTCGAGGAGGCGGGCAATGAGCGCAAACAGCTGGATCTTGTCGAGGGTTCGGCGCTATCCCTGCCCTTTGCCGATGCCAGTTTTGACAAGGTGATCTGCTCCGAGGTGCTGGAGCACATTCCCGACTATCGCGCCGCGCTGGGGGAAATCCGCCGGGTACTCAAGCCCGCCGGCCTGCTCTGCGTCAGCGTGCCCAGGCGCTGGCCCGAGCGTCTGTGCTGGGCGCTCAGCAAGCGCTACCACCAGACCCCCGGGGGGCATCTGCGGATTTTTCGCGGCGGGCGCCTGTGGGCAGAGATCGAGCGGCGGGATTTCGTGGGTTTTCACCGCCACGGCGCGCACGCCCTGCACTGCCCCTACTGGTGGCTGCGCTGCCTGTTCTGGCGGGAAGGCGAGCAGCACTGGCTGGTGCGCCAGTATCACAAGTTGCTGGTCTGGGACCTGCTGCAGGCGCCGTGGTTCACCCGCACCCTGGAGCAGTGGCTGAACCCGATCATGGGCAAGAGCGTAGTATTTTATTTCCGCCTGGAGGGTAGCCAGTGAGTGGGCTCTATCTCAGCCGCGGCCTGTTCCCGCAGGAGTTCCTGCGCCCGACCGTGGATTTCCTGCTGGCAACCCAGAAGTCCAGCGGCGAGATACCCTGGTTCCCGGGTGGCTATACCGATCCCTGGGATCATGTCGAAGCGGCCATGGGCCTGTCCATCGGCGGCGAACATGCGGCAGCGGTGCGCGCCTACCGCTGGCTCGCCGGTCTGCAGCTGCCCGACGGCAGCTGGTGGGCGTCCTACCGGGGCGACATCGTCGACAACGATCACCGCCGGGAAAGCAACTTTGTCGCCTACATCGCCACCGGTGTCTGGCACCACTACCTGATAACCCACGATACCGGTTTCCTGCGTGAAATGTGGCCGGTGGTGGACGGCGCCATTGGTTTTGTCCTGCGCCTGCAGAGTGCTCACGGGGAGATAGACTGGGCGGTGGATACCGCAGGTGCGCCCTTGCGCGATGCACTGGTGACCGGCTGCAGCTCCATCTACAAGAGCCTGGAATGCGCCTGCAATATAGCGCTGACCCTGGGCGAGGAGCGGTCGCACTGGTACCTGGCCCGCACCAGTCTCGGCACCGCCCTGCGTTCTCGGCCCGAGCGTTTCGACCGCAGCTGGGAGAGCAAGGCGCGCTATTCCATGGACTGGTTCTACCCGGTGCTCAGCGGCGCCGTGCAGGGCGCCCCGGCCAGGGCCCGTCTCGCAGCGCGCTGGGACGAATTCGTGCACAGCGGTCTGGGCTGTCGCTGTGTCGCCGACGAGCCCTGGGTGACGGTGGCGGAATCCTGTGAACTGGTCATGGCGCTGTTGGCGGCGGGCGATCATGCGCGGGCGGTGGAGCTTTACAGCTGGCTCCACCAGTGGCGCACGGATGACGGCGCCTATTGGACCGGCTACCAGTTCGCGGAGGATCTGCTGTGGCCGGAGGAGCAGCCCACCTGGACAGCCGCAGCCATTCTGCTGGCCGCGGATGCCCTGACGGGTTACACCGCAGCGGCAGACCTGTTCACCCGGGTTGAGCTGCTGCAGTCGCCGCCGCTGGCAGCGGGCCAGCGCCTGCGCCGGGACCAGTAGCCGAGTTCAAAGCCTGCGCAGTATGGCCAGGCTATCGACCTGTTCACAGTGGGTAAACAAGCCCGATTGCAGCGCCAGGCGATGGATTGCCCTGGGGGCCTGCCCGCCGGCAGCGGGATCCGGGTAGACATCGTGAATGGCGAGAATCCCCTCGCGCTGCAGGTGTCCGGCCCAGCAGCGGTAATCTGTCAACGCTGCATCGAGGCTGTGCCCGCCGTCGATAAACAGCATCGCCAGTGGCGTCTGCCAGTGCCGTGCTGCAGCTGCGGAACCGGCGACGATGGGCACCACGACGTCGTCCAGGCCGGCGCGGCTGATGTTGCGGCGAAACTCGCGAAAGGTATCGACAAGCGCCAGATCGGCATCATACAGCGCCGGGTCGTGGAACATCTCCCCGCGCTGGTGCTCCTCCGAGCCGCGGTGGTGGTCCAGGGCGAATACGGTGCCGTGGTGCTGGCGGGCCGCCAGGCCAAGATAGATTGTCGACTTGCCGCAGTAGCTGCCAATTTCCAGCAACGGTCCACGTGCGCTGGCAGCCAGCGCCCGGCGATACAGCGTTTCCGCTTCCGCGGGCAGCAGGAATCCCTTGATGGTGTCGATGTCGGGGGGGAGCTGCGGGATCATGAGGCTGTGGGCGCCCGGCCGCAGCCGGGCGTGGGCCCGATCAGGGGGAGGTGCTCGCTGTGGGCGGCGGCGGTGGTGCCATCATGGCGTCCAGGCTGAAGATGTCCTCGGGGCTGAGCAGGCCGGCCTGTTCCTTCAGGCGCATGCTGTTGAGGATGTAGTCATAGCGGCTGTTGGCATAGTCGCGCTGGGCAGCGAACAAAGTGTTTTGCGCGTTGAGTACATCCACGACATTGCGGGTGCCGACTTCATAGCCGGCCTGGGTGGCATCCAGCGCACTTTGCGAGGAGACGATGGCCTGCGCGCGGGCAGCAACCCGTGACACGTCGCTGACCACGGTCATGTGCAGGGAGCGGGCATTGGTGACGGTATTGCGCGACAGGTTGATACGGTTTTCCCGCGCGGCGTTGAATTCCTGCGCTGCCTTGCGGCGGTTGGCGCTCACCGCACCCCCGCTGAAGAGAGGCACATCCAGGCGGATCTGCCAGGTGTTGTTGTCCTCGTCGCTGTTGGGTGACGTGTCAAAACCGGTCGACGGGTTCCGCCGCAGGGTGCCATCAGTGTCGTAGTCCGAGTAGGTATAGCTGCCGCTGAGTGTCGGCGTATGCTCCATCTGGTTGGCCTTGGCCAGTTGGCGTGCCGCCTCTTCGGCGTAGCGCGCAGCCTGCAGGCTGAAGTTGTTCTCCAGGGCGAAGTCCACCCAGGCGGTGCGATCGGCGGGTTCGGGCGGTGTGGCGCTGAAACCTTCGTCGAGCACATTCAGGTTGCTGTGCTCCCGGCCGGTCAGCACCGACAGCCGCTCCAGGGCCACTGCCACATTGTTTTCGTCGACTATGCGGTTGACCTCGGCCAGGTCGCGCGCAGCCTGGGCTTCGTAGACATCGGTGATGGCGATCAGGCCGACCTCGAAACGTTGCTGGGTCTGCTCCAGTTGCCGCTCGAAAGCGCGTTCCTGTGCCCGCGACGCCTCGAGGTTGTCCTGGGCCCGCAACACCAGCAGGTAGGCCTCGGCCACCCGCACGATCAGGTTCTGCTGGTTGGCGGCAAAGGTAGCCTCCGCCTGCCGGCTGAATTCCTTGCCGTACTGGAAGGTAAACCAGGCAGGCAGGTCAAACAGGGCCTGGCTCAGGCTCACCTGATAGCCCTTGCTGGTGGTATCGATGTCGGTGATGGTCTGCACCGCGGTGACTCCGCCCCCCAGGCCCCCATCCAGAGAGAAACTTTCCCCGGTGCTGCTCTGGTCGAAATCGGTGTAGTCGTAGTTTGCGTTCACCTGCGGCAGCAAGCCCGCCAGCCCGAGTTTTTCGGTCTCGAGGCTGGCCCGGTACTGTGCCTCTTCGGCCTTCAACTGGGCATCATTGGCCAGGGCAAGCTCGTAAATATCACGCAGTGACTCTGCGCCCGCAGGTGCCATACCGAAGGAGAGTGCCAGCACCAGCAGTGCGGCTCCTGTCTTGTTCATCCTGAATCCTCAACCATGCTGGAGCGTTAACGGGAGCGAGTGTAGCAGTCTGCGTCCCGCTGCGCATGCGTTAACCACGTCGCAAAATGGGTAATATACTCAGAGATTCTGTTATTACCAATGCTACACTCTGGCTTCCCAGCGGGTCGGGCGCTGCAGCCAGCGTTTGTCACGTAGCAATAGTTTTCTCCAGCCGGGGTAGGAAATGACCTTACAACGGGCCAGAAAACGGCCTTTCAAGATGGATCTGGCGCGCCTGCATGCCTTGTGCGAGGCCAACTATGCCCGTCTGTTGCGCCTGTTCCCCGACTACGAACAGGTCAATTCCCGCGAGTTCGCCGTCGCCGAGGCCCGCGTCCGTCTGGAGATTCTCGAGCGCAGCCGCTACACCACTTTTTTCCGCCTGCACCAGAGTCACGGCGAGGCGCGCTGGCTGCGGCGCCTCAATATTGACGTCCGTGCCTATCACGATGCCGGCATGCTGGAGGTGGGCGCTTTCCAGGCGCAGAGCCAGATCCAGCCACGTTACACCTACCCCAACCCCCACATGTTCCAGCAGGACGAAAAGTTGCAGCAAAACCGGTTCCTGGGTGACTGGTTGGAACACTGCCTTGCCAACGGGCGCAGCCAGCAGCCGGTCATGCCCCGGCACGCCGGGCGCTGACGGCAGATGGCATGACCGTTTCTACCCCGGCTCGCCGGTGCCACCGGGTCGCAGTCAGCACTGACACGGTACGGGTGCTGCAGCTCACGGATACCCATCTGTGCCGCGAATCCGGCGGCAGCCTGCTGGGTATGGACACCGACCACTCCCTGCAGGCGGTGATTCGCCAGGCCCGAGCCGAACAGCCGCGAATCGATGCCCTGCTGGGCACCGGCGATATGTCCGACCACGGTTACCTTGAGGCCTACCAGCGCCTCCGCCACTATTTCGCCCAGCTATCTCCGGCCCAGTTCTGGTTGCCGGGGAACCACGATGACCGCGACAAGATGGCGCAGGTCGATACGGACGGTACCCTGCTCAGCAACGATATTCGCCTTGGCCGCTGGCAGCTGGTGCTGCTGGATTCCCAGGTTCCGGGCCAGGTAGGTGGTCGGCTGGGCACAGGCCAGCTGGGGCTGCTGCGCGAGGCGCTCGACGAAGCCGCCCGCGAACAGCTGTTCAGCCTGGTCTGTCTGCATCACCAGCCGGTCGCCATTGGCTGTCGCTGGCTGGATGAACAGATGGTCGCAGATGCCGGGGACCTGTTTGCGGTACTCGCGGACTATCCCGGGGTGCGGGGTGTAATCTGGGGCCATATCCACCAGCAGGTCGACCGCGAGTGGGAGGGGCGCAAGCTGATGGCCTCGCCGTCCACCTGCGTCCAGTTCGCCCCCGGCAGCGATGTTTTCAAGGCCGATGCCGCGGCGCCCGGGTACCGCTGGCTGGAGCTGCATGCGGATGGCCGGATCGAAACCGGCGTCTCCCGGGTGGAGGGCGTCACTTTCCACGTGGACCTGGATTCCCGGGGCTATTTGTAGCCGTTCCTGCGCAAGAGTCTGCAAGCTGCCGGCGCTGGGGTACAATGCACCCGCCCCGACTAACGCAGATTCAGGAAACCACAGGCAGGAATGAGCAATTACACCGCGGAAGATATCGAAGTCCTGACCGGACTGGAGCCGGTGCGCAAGCGCCCCGGCATGTACACCGACACCACCCGTCCCAACCACCTGGCACAGGAAGTTATCGACAACAGCGTCGACGAGGCGCTCGCCGGACATGCCACGCGTATCGACGTCATCCTGCATCGCGATGGTGGCATCAGCGTCAGCGACGATGGCCGAGGCATGCCGGTGGATATCCACCCCGGCCAGGGCAAGCCGGGAGTGGAGGTCATTCTCTGCACCCTGCATGCGGGCGGCAAGTTTTCCAACAAGAACTACCAGTTCTCCGGCGGCCTGCACGGCGTGGGCGTCTCCGTGGTCAACGCCCTGTCGCAGGCGCTGGAAATCACCATCCGCCGCGATGGCAGTGTGTACCGCATGGATTTTGCCGGCGGTGAAAAATCCAGCGAACTGGCGGTCATCGACAGCTGCGGCAAACGCAACACCGGCACCTCCATCCGTTTCATGCCCGACGCGCAATATTTTGATTCGGTGAATTTCTCCGTGCCCCGGCTGCAGCATGTGCTGCGGGCCAAGGCGGTGCTGTGTCCCGGCCTGCGGGTGACCTTTCTCGACGAGAAAAAGGGTGAGACCGAGGAGTGGTATTACGAGGACGGGCTCACCGACTACCTCTGCGACGCCACCATCGACTATCCCTGCCTGCCCGAGCAGCCCTTTGTCGGCAGCTTCAGCGGCAGCAGCGCGGCGGCGGACTGGGCGGTGCAGTGGCTGCCCGAGGGCGGGGAAGTTATCGCCGAATCCTACGTCAACCTGATCCCCACCGCGCAGGGCGGCACCCACGTCAACGGCCTGCGTACCGGATTGCTGGACGCGGTGCGGGAATTCTGTGAACTGCGCAACCTGCTGCCGCGCGGTGTGCGGCTGGCGCCGGACGATATCTGGGACCGCTGCTGCTACATCCTCTCGGTCAAGCTGGAAGACCCGCAGTTCTCCGGCCAGACCAAGGAGCGGCTGTCCTCCCGCGAGGCGGCGGCCTTTGTCTCCGGCGTGGCCAAGGACGCTTTCAGCCTGTGGCTGAACCAGCACACCGGGGAAGCCGAGCGCATTGCCGAGCTGTGCATCAACAGCGCCCAGAACCGACTGCGCACCGCGCGCAAGGTGACCCGCAAGAAAGTCACCTCCGGTCCCGCCCTGCCGGGCAAGCTGGCGGACTGCTCCGGTGAGGACCCGACCCGGGGAGAACTGTTCCTGGTCGAGGGGGATTCCGCCGGCGGCTCCGCCAAGCAGGCCCGCAACCGCGAATTCCAGGCCATCCTGCCCCTGCGCGGCAAGATCCTGAACACCTGGGAGGTGGACTCCCAGGAGATCCTCGCCTCCCAGGAGGTGCACAACATTTCGATCGCCATCGGCATGGACCCGGCCAGTGACGACCTCTCCGGCCTGCGCTACCACAAGGTCTGCATCCTGGCGGATGCCGATTCCGATGGCCTGCACATCGCCACCCTGATCTGCGCCCTGTTCGTGCGCCACTTCCGGCCGCTGGTGGCCGCGGGCCATGTCTATGTGGCCATGCCGCCCCTGTACCGGATCGACGTCGGCAAGGAGGTCTACTACGCTCTCGATGAGAGTGAAAAACAGGGCGTACTGGATCGTATCGAAGCGGAAAAGAAGAAAGGCAAGATCAACGTCCAGCGCTTCAAGGGGCTGGGGGAGATGAACCCGCTGCAGTTGCGCGAGACCACCATGGACCCGGACACCCGGCGCCTGGTGCGGCTGGTACTGGATGCGGGCGATGGCACCAATAGCATGCTGGACATGCTGCTGGCCAAGAAGCGCGCCGGCGATCGCAAGGCCTGGCTGGAAAGCAAGGGCGATCTGGCGGACATTGCAGTTATCTGAACCGGGGGAGAGCGCCGATATGAAGCATCGCCATGGCTTGGGTTGGGTTGCCGGCAGTCTGGCATTGGTCGTTGCGCTGCTGTCCCCGCCGGGACGAGCAGGGGACCCGGCGCCGGCCGCGGCCTTCGCGCAGCTGGAAGCGCGCTTGCTGGCGGCGGAATCTGTTAGCCTCGACTTTCACATCACTGCCGAGGGCGCCCTGGCGGCAGACCTGCGGGGCAAGCTGTGGAGTGTCGGCAATCACACCCTGCATCTGTTCGCCCAGGGCGAATTCGGCGGCGAGCCAGTGACCATCGGTCTGTTCGCGGAGGACGGCAATATGGCCCTCGGCGGCGCTGATGAACTCACTGCCACGGCACGGCCCAGACACCTGGCAGAAGCGGTGCTGGTTGGGCTTACCCGCATGGGGCTCCTGCACAACCTGGCGCGCCTTACCGCGGACGCAGCTCCCGATCACGCCAACGGTGGCGTTCGCGAATGGGTCACCGTCGGCGATTTTGCCGGTGGGCAGGAGGTGCCCGCGGCGCTTTCCTTCGCGATCACCGTTGCCGGCAGCCCGGCGGCTACCGCGCGGCTGGAACTGGACGACGCGGGCCTGCCCAGCCTGCGCCAGCAGACAGTTCAGTTTCCGGGGGGAGAGATGCAAGTGACCGAGCGCTACTCCGGCCTGGTGATCGAGCCCTAGCAATTGCCGCGTCCAGATTCTGGCGCAGGGTGGAACAATGCAGCGAATTCTCGTTTTTGGCAACTCCGGCTCTGGCAAGTCCACCCTTGCGGCGCGCCTGCGTGACGAGCAGGGCCTGGCCCACCTGGATCTGGATGTGTTGGCCTGGTTGCCGACCACACCGCCCGAGCGCCGGCCCCTGGCCGAGTCAGGGCGGGCAATCGACGAATTTGTCGGCGGGCACGATGCCTGGGTGATCGAGGGTTGCTACGCCGATTTGCTGGAACTGGCGGCGCCACTGGCCACCGAGGCGATCTTCCTCAACCTGTCCGTGGCGCAGTGCCAGGCCAATGCCCGAGCGCGGCCCTGGGAGCCGCATAAATACCCTTCGCGAGCGGCTCAGGACGCGAACCTGCCGATGCTTCTGGACTGGATTGCGCAATACCCGGAGCGCGATGATGTCCTGTCCCTGGCCGCGCACCGCCAGTTCTTCGAGGCGTTTCCGCGGCGCAAACAGGAGCTGACTGACAACGCGGAGCGCCTTGCCAGCCAGGGGCGTCCAGGCTGATTCAGGATTCAGGATTCAGGATTCAGGAAGCGGGCCGCGGCAGCTGCCCGTCGACCAGGAACAACTCCAGGGGAAACCGCAGCACTTCGGCGCCGGCCTGGGGTTTGAAGGCGACCTCTTCGGCGCCGAGTTCACAGAACCAGGCTTGCAGGGTCGTCGGAGCCCGCCGGGTGAAGGGCGCCGGGGTGAACAGCCCCACGCAGCTGCCGCCCTCAGGGTCCCGCGCCGAGGCGTATTCGAACGCTTCCACGCCCGCGTCCCGCATGGCGCGACCCAGCGCCTGGGTGGGCGCGTATTCGGCGGGGTTTCGCAGTACCTGCCGGTGGGCATCGAAGGGCGACTGCTGCAGCCGGACCCCGCGCTCGGTGCGATAGGGCACGGTAAACAGGGTGTGCTCCGAGTGCAATATCGCTGCCGGCGGGTCTGCCTGAATGGAGTGCCAGAACACGAAGCGGTAGAAAGCCGCCTCCGCCAGGGTCGTCCGCTGGGAGCAACCGCCGTAGAAAATGCCGGGCTGGTGCCGGCCGCCGAAGCGGGAACCCCAGGGCAGGGGTGGGTAACGGAACGGCGTGGCGAGCAGGTAATGGAGGTCAGCCCTGCAGTATTCAGGGTAGTCGGGCTTGCTGTGCTCCAACAATTCCTCGAGCAGGGCCTGCTCTTCCAGGCTGTCCACATAGCCCAGCGTCGCCACACGCTCCTGACTTTCCACCAGGCGAAACAGGCGCCCCTGCACCAGGCCTGTTCGGGCCTCGCCGCCGCAACTCTCCCAGAGTGTCATAGCTTGCCGCGAATGCCGTCGACAAAGCGCAACACATCGATCAGGCCCTGAATACTCTGAACCTGTGCCGCGGGGACTCCACCGGTGATCCGGTTGCGGCTGCGCATGAAGTGACGGATCCACAGATCATCACCGCCGGCCAGGGCAAACAGGGCTCGCGCCAGGCGTATCAGCAACAGGGCCAGTTCGCCCTGCTTGCTTTCCGGAGCCAGGCTGCCACTGTGCTTGAGGCGGCTGATTCCGGTGCGGTGCAGGCCCAGCACCGCGCCCAACTCGGCTTGGCTCAGGCCCAGCTGCCGTGCGGCCCGCAGGACGGCTTTGGCCAGGACCTGGTCGGCTTGCGGCGCGGGTCGGGTTGCGGTGCTCATCGAGGCCTCTGCTGTGATGTCATATTTGAACAATATAGCCAAAAAATATCATTTATGCACATCGAGCGAAGGGCCGGCCGAAACCCTGTGAGTGGCCGCAGCCTGTGCCGGGTTGCAGGCAGCTTGTTCGATCCGATGCGATCTGCCATGTTATCTTCGCAGCTTGCGTGCCCGTTCCCGCGGTAACGCCACAGCATCACCGCAGACTCAGGAGCCAGCACATGCACAACGATATCGGCCTCATCGGTCTGGCGGTCATGGGCCAGAACCTGGTCCTGAACATGGCCAACCACGGCTTTTCGGTGGCGGTCTTCAACCGCACGGCCGCGACCACGCAAGGCTTCATCGATGGCCTGCATGGCGAGGCGGAGGACAAGGTCTGGTCGGGCAGTGCGGGCCGGATCCACGGTTACCTTTCACTGCAGGAGTTCGTCGCCTCGCTGCAGCGTCCGCGGCGGGTGATGGTGATGGTGAAGGCCGGAGCGGCAGTGGACGCGGTGATTGCGGACCTGCAGGCCCTGCTCGAGCCCGGCGACATCATCATCGATGGCGGCAACAGCGACTATCGGGACAGCAACCGGCGCGCCGCTGCCCTGCGCCGGGCGGGGCTGGGCTTTATCGGCGCCGGGGTTTCCGGCGGTGAAGAGGGCGCGCTCAAGGGGCCCTCGATCATGCCTGGGGGCCACGCGGACGCCTGGCCGGCAGTGCGCGATATCTTCCAGGCCATCGCCGCCAGGGTTGGACCCGAGGCGGATATTCCCTGCTGTGAGTGGGTCGGTGAAGACGGCGCCGGGCACTACGTGAAAATGGTCCATAACGGCATTGAATACGGCGACATGCAGCTGATTTGCGAGGCCTATTTCCTGCTGCGCGAGGGCGCCGGGCTCGACAATGAGGAACTTTACCGCGTGTTCCGGGATTGGAACGAGGGCGAACTGTCCAGCTACCTGGTCGAGATCACCCGGGATATCTTCACCGTCAGGGACCCGGAAACCGGCGCCTACCTGCTGGACCGGGTCCTCGACACCGCCGCCCAGAAAGGTACCGGCAAGTTGATGAGCCAGCACGCCCTGGACCTGGGGGTGCCAACGACCCTGATCACCGAGGCGGTGTTCGCCCGCTGCCTGTCGGCGCAGAAGGATGCGCGGCTGCGCGCCAGCGCGCTCTTGTCCGGCCCCGGCACCGCGTTCGAAGGCGATCGCGAGCAGTTCATCGACGATGTGCGCCGGGCCTTGTATGCATCCAAACTGGTCAGCTATGCCCAGGGCTTTGCGCAACTGGACGCGGCCGCCGCGGAGTTTGGCTGGCAACTGGATAACGCCGGCATTGCCATGCTGTGGCGGGGCGGCTGCATCATTCGCTCGGTGTTTCTGGAGGATATCGCGGACGCCTTCAGGCGCGCAGCGGGGCTGGAAAACCTGCTGCTGGACGACTTCTTTCGCAGCGCCATTCTGGCGGCGCAGCCAGCCTGGCGCCGCGCGGTGGTGAGTGCGGTGCAGCTGGGACTGCCGGCACCGGCCTTCGCCGCGGCACTGGCCTGGTACGATGGCTACCGCAGCGCGCGCCTGCCCGCTAACCTGCTGCAGGCGCAGCGGGATTATTTCGGTGCCCATACCTACGAGCGCAGCGACAGGCCCCGCGGCGAGATGTTCCACACCGACTGGATCGCCGCCCGTAAACTGTCCTGAACCATTTCCAGCTTTTGCACACAAACCCCTTATAGTGCTGTGCAACTGTTTACTTTGCCGATGGAGAAATTGCGATGATGTTGAATCTGACCAGACTGATGGGCGTGTGTGCCCTGCTCGCGGGCGCGGCCATGGCCCAGGCCCAGCAGTGGGAGCTGGACAACAGCCGGTCCAGCCTGGATTTCCTGTCGATCAAGAACGATGCGGTGGCGGAGAGTCATCACTTCACCGAGATGGTCGGTTTTATCGGCAGCGAAGGTAAAGTGCAGATCGGCATAGACCTCGACAGCGTCGAGACCCTGATCCCGGTTCGCAACGAGCGCATGCGCGAACTGCTGTTCCGGACCGTGGATTTCCCCGCCGCCAACGTCCACAGCCAGGTGGACCCGGCTATCCTGGCGGTGGTCGCGGACGGCGGTGTGGTGACCACGGATATTGAAGTCGTGTTGTCCCTGCACGGCCAGCAGGCCACGCTGTCGGTGCCGGTACTGGTCAGCGGCGGCGAGGGCAGCCTGCTGCGGGTGATCAGCGCCCGGCCGGTGGTAGTCAATGCCGGTACTTTCGGTCTCGGGTCGGGTGTTGAAGCCCTGCGGGAAGTGGCCGGTCTCAACGCCATCAGTACCGCGGTACCTGTCACCTTCCACCTGGTGTTCGTGCCCGCGGAATCCTGATTCCGCCCCTCAGGGGCGGGCGCCCCCCGCCAGCCGCCGATAGAGTGCCTGGTAGGCGCGGTTGTCCGGAGCGACCTCCAGCAGCTGGCGGGCCCAGTCCAGGGCCTGCTCCCGCTCCCCCAGTTCCTCGCTATAGTTCACCAGCGCCACCAGCACCCCTTCATCACCGGGCACTGCGCGCTGGATGGCCTGCAGCTGGCTGAGCGCGGCCCGCGGGTCGCCGCTGTCGTGCAGGGCGATGGCATGGACATAGCGGTGGCGCACCCCCGCTTGCTCCAGGGCGGCGGCCTGTTGCAGATAACCGAGGCCCTGCTCGCGATTGCCGGCCCGGGTTTCCAGCAGCCCCATGGCGTGCAGGGCCGCGCCGCTGTCCGGCGCCACGGCCAGTGCCGCCTGCAGCTCCTCCCTGGCTTCATCTTCCCGCTGCAGACTGCGCAACAGGTCGGCCAGGTTCAGCCGCGCCGGCAGCAGCTGCGGGTTCAGGTGGAGCGCCTCCCGATAGGCGCGCTCCGCCGCGGGCAGATCGCCCCGATTCAGCAGAAACAGGCCCAGTTGCAGCTGTACGCCGGGCATGTCCGCATGTTGGCGCTGGATCGCAACGTACTCCGCAAACAGTTCGCGCAGGGGCTCGGCCGCCGCGTCGAGCTGATCCAGCGGTACTGCGGCCAGAGCTTCTGCAACGGCCATGCGCACACTGGTAACGTCGTCGGTGATGAGTGGTTGCAGGGCCTGGTAGCGGCGCGCCAGCGGCACCCCTGCGAGGTTCTGTACCGCAGCCATGCGCAGCAGTGGATCGGGCCCGTGCAGCACGGTGCCGATATCGGCGGGTTCACCCGCTCGTCCCAGCGCCGCCAGAGCCGTGGCCCGCAGCACCGGCGCGGCCCCGGTGTCCCGGGCCAGGTCCTGCAGGCGCGGCACGGAGGCCCGGTTGCCCGCCGCCAGTTGCTGCAGGGCACGGGCGGGGTGGTCAGCGGTGGAGCTGGAGCGTACGCCCCAGGCGCGGGTGGCGGCCAGCGCCCACTCCGCGTCCCGGTCCTGGTGGCACTGGTTACAGGCATTGGGTACGTCCATGACCACGCTGAGATCGGGGCGCGGAATACGCATGCTGTGGTCCCGGCGCGGATCGACCACCATGTAGGTGGTCGCCGGCATGTGGCAGTTGGCACAATCGGCACCGGCAGAGTCCGGCGCGTGGTGATGATGCCCGGGCTGGTCGTAGACCTCCGCCTTGTGGCACTGGGCACAGACCGCGTTGGCCGCTGCCCGCAGCTGCAGGCTGTGGGGTTCATGGCAGTTGCTGCATACAACGCCCGCCTGGTGCATCCGGCTCTGGATGAATGAGCCGTAGACAAAGACCTCGTCGCGGATCTGTCCGTCGTGGTAGTACAGCGGCTCCTCGGGCAGCGCCAGGCGGTGGGTGTCCAGCAGGGGTTTGCCGTAGTGGTAGGCGCCCAGATTGCCGCGCCGGGAGTGGCAGCGGCCGCAGCCATCGATCTGGGCATTGGACGCCAGCGGCTCGGCGCGTCGGGCGATGGCCGTCTGTTCGTCGAAGGCCCAGTCGCCGCGCTGGGCCAGGGCGGTCGGGAAGCCGCTGTTGGGCACGGTGCCGGCACGGTTTTCCTGCGCCAGTTGCAGGTGCTGCCCGGCCGGGCCGTGGCAGGCTTCGCAGCCGACGTCGACCTCGCTGAAGCGGGTGTCGAAACTGCGGCTGTGGCTATCGTAGCGCTTCTCCACCGCCGTGCTGTGGCACTCGGCACAGCGGGTATTCCAGTTCATGTAGGGGCCGGTCCAGTGCAGGGGATCAGTATGGTCGGTGACCTCGTCCGGGTTGAGATGGAACCAGCGCTGCCCCCCCGCCTCAGCGGGTCGCGTATCCCAGGCGATCTCGAAAGCCTGCAGGCGACCGCGCGATAGCGGCAGCAGGTACTGTTGCAGGGGTTCGACGCCGAAAACATAGCGCACCGGAAAGTCCTGCAGACTGCCGTCTTCCCCCCCGGTGCGAACAATGAACTGGTCGCCGTTCCTGGAGAACGTTGTGGTTATCCCGCGGTGGGTAAAGGTGGCGCCGTCGAAGTTGCCGAGTACCGTGCGGTCGGTGGGTTCCTGCATTGCCAGATCGTGGTGGGAGCCCTGCCACCGGCTGTGTTCGGCCTGGTGGCAGTCGATGCACCGCTCACTGCCGACAAACTGGTCGGCATGTGCACTGGCGGCAAACAGCAATAACAGGACAAGGCGCAACAAGCGAGTGGTACCTCCGGGGTTGGAGGCGACAGGCTAACCCATGCTGGCCAGATTCCCCAACTCCTGCCCCGACCGTTGCTGGTCCCTGAAGGGGGCTGCTGGCACACGGAGCGGCAGGGCCCAGGGGCAGGGCGTCGCCGGAGAGCCGCGGACGGTGTCCCGCCACAGCGATTGCTGCAGCGACCCAAGCTCCGGTCGGGCTCCCGCGGCCAGCCAGCTCGCCAGCGCTCCGGCTACGTCCGGATACCTCAGCGCGGGAGGTGCCGGTCTCTGCCGCAGCCAGGGCTCGACCGAATCACGGTCCAGGCGCTGCATGACTGTCGCGTGGCCCAGCTCGCGCAGGGCGAGGGCATTGGAAAGCTGCTCCATCTGCCCCGCCAGGGGCCGGGTGAGCACCGGCTTGCGCCACTGCAGGCATTCGCTGATCAGCTCGAAGCCGCTGTTGCAGATCACGCCCGAGCAGCTGGCAAGATCGCGCTTGAAGTCTTCGACGCTGGTGGGACGCAGGCTGACATTGCCGCGCTCGGCTGCGGTCAGCCCCGGGCCGTAGAGCCGGAACGGAATAGCGGGAAACTGCTGCAGCAGGGCGCTGACGGCTGCCGGGTCCTCGAACGGCAGGTACACCAGAACGAGGTCATCGGCATCAACTTCGCGTTCCGGGAGGTCGAGAATCGGCGGCAGGACGTTGCTGTCATAGGGGTGCCAGTGCAGTCCCACCGGCCGCTCCACCGGCGCGAACCGGCGCATGATCTGGCGCGCCAGCCAGTGCCCACCGGCAACCGGGGTGTCGGGGCCGAACGCATACTGGTGGCCGATGCCGATGACCTGCAACCCGGCCCGGCGCCCGGCCCAGGCGGTGACCGGTTCGAAGTCGGTGACGACAAGGTCGAAATCCGCTACCGGGAGGGTTCTGACATCGCGCAGGAACTGCGTCAGCCTGTTCTGCAGCAGTGTCTGCCAGTAGCGGACTGAGCCGGCCCTGGTAGCGAAAGTCAGCCCCCGGCGGTGGAGGAAGTCGCCAAAGGGCGCCATGTCGAACAACTGGCTTCGCTCGCGCCCGGAAAACAGCCAGGTGACTTCGACAGAGTGCTCGCGGAAGGCCTCAGCCATGGCCCGGGCGCGGCTGATATGGCCATTGCCTGTAGCCTGGACGCCATAGAGAATCCTCATCTAGAGGCCCAGCAGGCTGGCGCAGAACAGGGCCGTACTGCTGCCCATGAGGGCGCCGGCGACCGTATCCCCGGGAAAGTGCACCCCCAGCAACACCCGTGACAGGGCGACCGCGCTGGCCCAGAGGAACATGGCCACGACGGGGCCGCCGTAGACCACGACCAGGGCCGTTGCCAGCAGGAAAGCCGCGGAGCTGTGGCCGGAAGGAAAGCTGAACTGGTCAGCCGCGGTAACCAGGCCGCGGAAACCCGGCACGGCCTCCTGTGGCCGGCGTCGTTTCAGGCTGTTCTTCAGGCTCCAGTACAGCCCGCGCTCAATCACCAGGGCCAGCGCTAGCAGGCCGGCAAAGCGGTCGGCGTCCGCGACTGCCAGCAGCAACAGCAGCAGCGGCACCAGCAGGTGCAGGTAGCCGTCACCAGAGCGGGAGAGGGCTCGCGCCAGGGGGCGCACCATCCGCCGCTCGCCCTGGGAGAATATGCGGGCGAGCAGCTGAAGGTCGAGCCTGTGAATGGCGTGGAGCATCTTCATGCCGACTATTCTGGCAAGCCAAAATGGCAGCAACGTGACAGTGAGGTGTCAGTTCCATGACATCGGTTGCCGGCGGGTTCTGCTCGGTTTGACTCTCCCCAAGGTGGTATGGACAGCCCCGGGTAGCTTACCTACCATGCATGCTCTCAAGCTGGTGGGAAACCGGGGGCGATTGGTGAAACTGGGCATTCTGAAGACTGACGCGGTGCGGCCGGAGTGGGTACCGGATTTCGGCGAGTATCCGGACATGTTTGTCGCCCTGTTGGGACGGCTCGATCCCGAACTGGAGTTTGCGGTCTACGACGTAGAACAGGGCGAGTACCCGCAGGACATTGACGAAGTCGACGCTTATCTGATTACCGGCAGCAAGAGCAGTGTCTACGACGACAAGCCCTGGATCGCGACCCTGATGCAGTTTGTGCGGGAACTGGACCGGCGCCGGAAGAAGCTGGTCGGGATCTGCTTCGGCCACCAGCTGGTGGCCCACGCCCTGGGTGGCGAGACGGCGAAGTCGCCGAAGGGCTGGGGGGTGGGGCTGCACCGGCACCGCTTCTCGCGCCAGCCGGCCTGGCACGACCAGGGCGAGGCCGAGTTCGCGATCCTTGTCAGCCACCAGGACCAGGTGGTCAGGAATGCCCCGGGTGCGGAGGTGCTGGCAAGCAGCGAATTCTGCGAAAACGCGGTTTGCCAGATTGGTGAGCACATACTCACCTTCCAGGGGCACCCGGAATTCGTGCCCGGGTACTCCCGTGAAATCATGGAATTTCGCCGCCAGGTCATAGGCGAGCCCGCCTATGGCGCCGGTGTGGCGTCCCTGCGGGAGGCGCCCGAGAGCGAGCGCATCGGGCGCTGGATACTGGCGTTCCTCAAGTCCTGAGGCTCGCCATCAGCGGCGGCTTACCAGCTGCCGGTATTGGCCATTGACGCCCAGGGCTCCTGCGGCGGCAGTGAGCCGCCCGCCTGCAGCAGTTCGATGGAAATGCCGTCCGGTGAGCGGATGAAGGCCATGTGCCCGTCCCGCGGGGGGCGGTTGATGGTGACGCCCGCGTCCAGCAGGCGCTGGCAGGTGGCGTAGATGTCCTCGACCCGGTAGGCCAGATGGCCGAAATTGCGGCCACCGCTGTACTGTTCAGGATCCCAGTTCCAGGTGATCTCCAGCAGCGGGCTGCTCTCCGCCCCGGCGCGCTCCACATCCCCGGGCGCCGCCAGGTAGACCAGGGTAAAGCGGCCGCCCTCGCTCTCGTAGCGGTTCACTTCCACCAGGCCCAGTTTGTCGCAGTAGAATCCCAGGGAAGCGTCGAGGTCGCTGGCGCGCACCATCGTGTGCAGGTATTTCATCGCAGGCTTGTCCGTGTCAGCAGGTGTAGGAGGCGCAGCGGGCGGGAGATGCTCCGGCAGGGCGCCGTGAATTCCCGATTGTAACCGGACAGGGGCTGCTAACGCACGCGAGCTGCTGCCTGCCGCCCCGCCATGCGGCCGGAGAAGGTGGCATCGCCCACCGACATGCCGCTGCTGTAGCCCTCCGCCCGGCGCACGATGCCACAGGCGGTGCGGCCTGCGGCGTACAGCCCGGGAATGGTCTCGCGCTGCTCGTTGACCACTTCCCCGGTGGGCAGGGTGTCCAGGCCGCCGAGGGTGAAGTAGGGCACGAAAACGCCGCGGCCCGGGGTGAGGTCCAGGGCCACCAGCGGCGGCTGCAGGGGCTTCAGCCATTCCGCGGCCTTGTGGAACAGGGTGTCCTCCCCCGCCGCGCAGTCTTCATTGTAGAGAGCGATGGTGTGGGCCAGGGAGTCCTTGCGCAGGCCCAGCTCAGCCTCCAGCTCCGCCACGGACTCCCCGGTCGCGGCCACTGGTGCGCCGAGATAGCTGGCGGTCTCGTAGTCCGCGTAGTCCTCCACATTCAACACCATGTACAGGCGCTCGGAGGGCTGCTGCAGGGCAAAAGCGCCGAGCCGGCCGTGGTAGGAGTCCTCGTTGATAAAACGCTGGCCCTTGTCGGTGATGGCGATGCCGTGGGTCATGCTGGCGGGCGGGTAGAACGGCAGGCTGACAAAGCCCTCGTGCATGTTGACGGCGGCGCCCCCCACCGCGGTGCCCATGAGGATGCCGCTGCCCGTGTCGCCGGGGTTGCCTATGGGTTGGGTACCCCGGGTCAGCATCGGCGCGTGCTTGCGCACCATGTCCTCGTTCATGCAGAAGCCGCCGGCACAGAGAATGACCCCGCGCCGCGCCCTCACGTTCAGTTCGCGCTGGTTTTCCCGCACCACCAGGCCCACCACCGCACCGTCTTCGTCAATGATCAGGGTCAGGGCGCGGCTCTCGTAGTGCACGCTGATGCGCTCACGGCGATTGACGTTGTCGGTGACAATCCGCATGAACAGCGGGCCGCCGTTGTCCCCTTCCACGTAGAGGTTGTGACCGCGGGGGCAGGGTTTGGCAAGCTGCCTGAAGGGCCAGGCCTTCTCGCTGCCGGTGTAGAGCAGGCAGTCGTCGGTGAGCGCCATGATGGCCCGTTCGGCGTGGAAGCTGTCCTTGAACGGCACCCCCAGGTCCACCAGCCACTGGAAGTGCGCGGTGCTTTGTTCACAGTAGTTGCGGATCTTGGCCGCATCGGCCTGGGGCCCTGCACTGGCCATCATGTACTGGAACATGTCCTCGGTGCTGTCCTCGAAACCGCAGGCCTGCTGCACCCGGGTACCGCCGCTGCCACCCATGTAGATCTCGGCGCTGGAGAGCGCAGTGGAGCCGCCGCTGGCGCTGGCCAACTCAAAGATAATGACCTCTGCTCCGGCATCGGCTGCCTCTATGGCTGCGCAACCACCGGCGCCGCCGAAACCGACCACCGCGATATCCGTCTCAAGATCCCAGCCACTGACGGTCGCCGCTTTGCGCGGATGGCTGGGACTGGTCCTGGCGTTGCTGGTCATTGCGGTCACCCTGATTGAGATTTCCCGGCGATTAAACCGGCTTGCTCCCGATCGCTCAACGCGGTCAGCGCAATATGTTGTACACGCGCGCGATTTTCTTGCACCACCATGGCGCCCCGGAAGCGCCGCCGACCATGCCCGCCAAGCCGGCATGGGGTACAATCCCTGTCTTTTTGGTCGGGCCGCGCAGGCCGGGTCGCGCAGGTCGGGCCGCGGTCGCTAATGGAGTCTTCTATGTGGTTCAGGAATGTGCGGGCTTATCGCCTCACCACCCCTTTCGATGTAACAGCGGAACAGATGGAGCAGCAGCTGGCACAGCGCGAATTCCAGCATTGCAGCGCTACCCAGCCGGTATCCCTGGGCTGGGTACCCGCGCTCGGCGGCAGCACCAGCGCGCTGGTGCACCCGGTCAACGGTCGCTTCCTGCTGCGGATGCGTCGCGAAGAGCGGTTGCTGCCCTCCACGGTGGTGCGCGAACAGCTCGCGGAAAAGGTTGCGGAGATAGAGGAAGCCCAGGGCCGCAAGGTCTACCGCAAGGAGCGGCTTACCCTGCAGGACGAGATTGTGCTGGATTTCCTGCCCCGGGCCTTTACCCGCTCGGCCTACCTCTACGCTTATATCGACACCCGTGCCAACTGGGTGTTTGTCGAGGCCACCAGCGCCGCTCGTGCCGAGGAGATGTTGAACGTGCTGCGCGAGTGTATCGGCAGTTTTCCGGTGGTGCTGCCCCAGGTCAACAATGCGCCCACGGCTACCATGACCGCCTGGCTGGCACACCAGTCCCTGCCCAATGACTTTGCTTTGGGTGACGAGTGCGAGCTGCGAGAGCCGGGAGAAGAGGGCGGTGTGGTGCGCTGCCGCGGTGTCGATTTACTGGGCGAGGAGCTGGAAACACATCTCAATGCCGGCAAGCAGGTCGCCCGTCTTTCCCTGAGCTGGGAGGAGCGGGTGTCCCTGGTGCTGGCGGAAGATCTCTGCCTCCGGCGGCTGAAATTCTCCGACGAGCTGCTGAAGGAGAACGAGGACCTGCCGGAGGCGGACCAGGCGGCGCGCCTGGACGCCGACTTCGCACTCATGTCCGACGTCGTCACCCGCCTGCAGGAGCGGGTGATGGACCTGTTCGGCGGCGAAGCGGAGTAGCCGCCCCCGGTTATGGCCGTTCTGCCGGAAACCTCCGACTACCGCCAGCTGTTCCTGGCCGACACGCCGTTCCTGGATCTGCGCTCGCCGGGGGAGTTTGCCCATGGCAGCTTCCCCACGTCGACCAGCTTGCCGCTGATGAGCAACGAGGAGCGTGCCCGGGTTGGCACCTGCTACAAGCAGCGGGGGCAGGCTGCGGCGATTGCGCTGGGCCATGAGTTGGTGTCCGGTGCAGAACGGGAGCGGCGCCTCGCGGCCTGGAGCGAGTTTGCCCGCAACCATCCCGGCGGTTGCCTTTACTGCTGGCGCGGCGGCCTGCGTTCGCAGACCGTGCAGCAGTGGTTGGCCGAGGTCGGGGTCGTCTATCCCCGGGTCGTCGGCGGCTACAAGGCCATGCGCCGGTTCCTGCTGGAGGAGCTGGAACGGTCCCTGGAGAGCGCCCAGCTGGTGCTCATCAGCGGCCGCACCGGTACCGGCAAGACCCGGGTAGTCGCGGCCCTGGATCGCGCTCTGGACCTGGAGGGGCTGGCCCGGCATCGCGGCTCCAGTTTCGGTCACCTGCCGGAGGCCCAGCCCAGCCAGACCGACTTCGAGAATGCCCTCAGTATTGGCTTCCTGCAGTTGCTGCAGCGCGGCGAGGGCCCGGTTTTGCTGGAGGACGAGGGTCGCCTGATCGGCCGTCTGGCGCTGCCGGAAAACCTGCGCCAGCGCATGCAGGGCGCGCCCATGCTGGTGGTGGAGGAGAGTCTGGCAGAGCGGGTGGAGGTGATCCTCGCAGACTATATTGTCGATCTCGGCCAGCGCTACATGGCCAGCGAGGGCGTTGTGGAAGGCCCCGCCCTGCACCGCACCCGGTTGCTGGAAGGTCTGGACCGCATCCGCAGGCGCCTCGGCGGCGAGCGCCACAAGGCTATCCGTACCCTGATGGAGAAGGCCTTCGCCCAGCAGCGGGCCACGGGTGATATTGACGAGCACCGGGCCTGGATCGGCGCCCTGCTGGAAACCTACTACGACCCCATGTACAGCTACCAGTTGTCCCAGCGCGCGGGCAAGGTTCTGTTCCAGGGGCGGCGCGACGAGGTGATCCGCTTCGCCCGGGCCGGAGTTTCGTGCTGAAACAGGCGCAGCTTGCCCGGGACCTGGTGCTGGTCGGGGGCGGTCATGCCCACGCCCTGGCCCTGCGGATGATGGCCATGCGGCCGGTCGCCGGCGTACAGGTCACCCTGGTCTCCCCCGCCAGTCACACGCCCTATTCCGGCATGCTCCCGGGCCTGATCGCGGGCCACTATCGATTTGATGAAACCCATATTGACCTGTCCCGGCTGTGCCAGTGGGCGGGTGCGCGCTTTGTTACCGCCGAAGTCACCGGCCTGGACCCGCGGGGCCGTACCCTCACCCTGCCCGGGCGGCCGGCCCTGGCCTACGATGTGCTGAGCCTGGACATCGGTTCCAGCCCGGAGCTGGACAGCGTGCCCGGGGCTCGCGAGCACGCGGTTCCGGTCAAGCCGGTGGCGGATCTCTGGCAGCGATGGCAGGCCCTGGAGGCTGGTCTGGAGGAACGGTCCGGCCCCTGGCCAATGCGCCTGGCCCTGGTGGGCGGGGGTGCCGGCAGTGTCGAGCTGGCTCTGGCCATGGCCCACCGGCTGCGGGGCAAGCCCCTGCAGCTGACGCTGTTTTGCGGCGCTGCGAATATCCTCCAGGGCTACCATGGACTGGCGCGGGCGGCGGCGCAGCGGGCGCTGGCGAGCGCTGGTGTTGCCCTGCACTGCGGCAACCGTGTCGCCAGTGTCACGGACGGCAGCCTGGAACTGGACGACGGTCGCACCGCGCCGTTCGACGCTCTGTTCTGGTGTACCGGTGCGACTGCCGCCCCCTGGTTGGCTGCCAGCGGCCTCGATGTCGTGGAGGGCGGCTTTCTGGCGGTGCGCGACACCCTGCAAACAGTCGCGGACGACGCGATATTCGCCGCCGGCGATATCGCCACCCAGCTGGCCCATCCCCGGCCCAAAGCCGGGGTGTACGCGGTGCGACAGGCGCCGGTGCTGGCGGACAACCTGCGTCACTACCTGCTGGGCAGGCCGCTGCGCGAGCATCGGCCCCAGCGCCGCTTCCTCTCCCTGTTGTCGCTGGGCGAGCGCCGGGCCACGGCTGACCGGGGTCCCTTCGTCGCCACCGGCGCCTGGGTCTGGCGCTGGAAAGACCGTATCGACCGCGGTTTCATGGCCCGGTTCGAAGAACTGCCAGAGTCCATGCCTGTCGCGGCGGACAGCCTGCCCGAAACCCTGGCAGCGCAGGCCCAGGCGCCCTGCGGTGGCTGCGGCGCCAAGGTCGGCGGCGACAGCCTGGCCGCGGCGCTTGCCGAGCTGCGGCTGCGATACCCCACCCTGTGTCCCGAACCCGCCAGTGCCGATGACGCGGCGTTACTGCCGGTGCCCGCGGGCGGCGTTCAGTTGCAGAGCCTTGATATCCTCCGCGGCCTGGTGTCCGATCCCTGGCTGATGGGGCGCATCGCCGCCAACCATGCCCTGTCGGACCTCTATGCCTGCGGTGCCCGGCCCCTGTCCGCACTGGCGGCGGTCACCCTGCCCTTTAGTAACCCGGCCCTGCAGCAGCGTGAGCTGCTGCAGCTGCTGGCGGGGGCGCTGGCGGAATTCGAGCGCGTGGGCTGTCGCCTGGCGGGTGGACACAGTTTACAGGGGCCAGAGCTGGCGCTGGGGTTTGCCGTGACCGGTGAGCCAATGGCCGCGGGCAGGCTGTTGCCCAAACGGGGTTTGCGAGTCGGCGACCAGCTGCTGCTGACCAAGGCATTGGGAACCGGCACCCTGTTCGCAGCGCAGATGCAGTTAAAGGCCGATGGCCGGGATATCAGCGCGGCGACGCGGATGATGTTGCAGAGCAACCACGCCGCGGCCCTGCTGGCCCTGGCACACGACGCCTCCGCTGCCACTGACGTCACCGGCTTCGGGCTCTGGGGTCACCTGCTGGAAATGCTCGGCTCGGACCAGTCTGCGCAACTGTGGCTCGATGCGGTGCCGGCGCTGCCCGGGGCTCTGGCCAGCCTGGCGGCTGGCCTGCACAGCAGCATGCATCCGGCCAATGCCCTGCTGGCGGGCTGTGCTCTGGCGCCGGAGCCGCGGCGGGACCTGCTGTTTGATCCCCAGACCAGCGGCGGCCTGTTGCTGGGGGTTGCCCCCGAGCAGGCCGCGGCCCTGCAGCAGGCCCTGCGCGGAGCTGGCTATGCCGAGGCGGGGTTTATCGGTGAGGTGGTGGCTGCAGCCGACGAGCGCATACGCTGCCTTTGATCAGCCGCTGCGGCGCTCCAGCCACTGCCAGACCAGCCCCTGCTGCCGGTCCCGGCCGGTCAGCACATATTCCAGGCGCTCGTCGTTCTCCAGCACTGCTCGCAGGCGGTCGGCTTCGCCGTCGCGCCCCGCCAGCAGCAGTCGGTCTCCCAGGGCCAGCGGAAAGTCATCCGCGGGAAATAAAATATCCTGCTGTTGCCGGCGGATAAACAGGACTTCCAGGTGGAGGCGCTGCTGCCAGTCCCGGGGATCGGCCAGAAGCTTGCCCACGGTGACCTGGCGGCCGGCGGCGAGCACGCGGGCCAGGGCCGGTGTGCGCCGGGGGCTGATTCTGCCGGAGGAAAACTGCGGCGGATGATCGCTCTGGTGGCGCAGGAATCCGGCCAGTGCCTGGCGCGCGATATCGTTGTCCTGCTGTAACAGTTGCTGGGTAAAGGGTTCCACCAGGCTGGAGCTGATACGGCTGAGAATAGTACCGGCGACCACGCTGCTGGGCTGCCCCAGAAAGTCGGGCTCGGCGGCGCGGAACAGGGCATGGCTGGAGAGCCCGTTTTCCAGCACCACCTGAAACAGCCCCGGGTTGAGGGCTCGCGCGGTAATAAGGATCGACAGGTTGTCGGCATCGTCGTCGGTAACCGCGACAATACCCACCGCCCCCTCAACGCCCGCCGCGCTCAGCTCCTCGGCCTGGGTGCCGCGGCCGGGCACGGTGCCCGCGGGGCAGCCGGACTGTTCCGGGTCCGGGTGAATCACCACCACTTCCATCTGTCGCTCCTGCAGCAGTTTCCACACGGCGCGCCCGACCCGGCCGAAACCGCAGACAATCCACTTGCCCCGGGGGATGGATACCGGTTTCGCCAGGCGTGCATTGGGACCGGAGTTGAGCCAGTGGTAGAGCCTGAACAGATCGGGCTTGTCGATGGCTAGCTGCAGGCGCCGCTCGTATTCCTCGACGGGGTTGACCACGTAGTCGGTGTCGAAGGAGCGCATATTGTCCGCTTCGCTGCGGGTGTGGGTGCTGGCGTAGACGGCGACTTTATGATTCAACAGCGTGGCGCTGATGGCGATCTTGAGATTGACGTGGCCCTCGCCGGTGACCGCGATCACCCCGCTGCACCAGCGGCTGCGCAGCCCCGCCTCCACCAGGTTGTCGGGCAGGTTTGCGTTCATGCAGAAGGCGGTCACCGGCGCCTCGAATTCCTCGACTTCCAGCAACTCGATCTTGTCCTGGTTGTGCTCCACAACCACCACCTGGTGGCCGCGATCCGTCAGTGCGCGGGTCAGCATGCGCCCGGTGTCGCCGTAGCCGCAAACCAGGTAGAACGGCTCATCCAGATCGCGCACCAGCCGGGCCAGCCGCGTCCGCCGCAGGGCACGACGGTAGGCGGGGTCCTGCAGCAGGGAGATGATGGAACCGATGGAAAACAGCCAGGCAATCACGGTCAGATAGATGCTGACCATGGTCCACAGACGCTGGCCCGGGGAGAAGTCGTAGGGTACCTCGCCAAAGCCGATGGTGCTGCCGGTATAGCTGACAACGTAAAAGGCTTCAAAGAAGTTCATGGTCCACGGATTGCCCTGGTCATCGACGCCGGGGATCAGGGTGAAGCCTACGGTGGCGACGCTGTAGGCGAGGATCAGCACCGTCAGCGGCAGGCGCATGCGCCGCAGGAACAGGAATACCAGCGAGCTGTTGGCGGGGTTGCTCATGGCCCGGTTAGCGCCGGCTGAGACCCGCGGTATCCAGGGTCAGGAGCACCAGGGACACCAGGTTGGCCAGCAGCGCACCGCCGGACAGCGAAACAATAGACGCCATCACCCTCGGGGTCAGGCCAACTTCGGTAACGTGGACCGCAATGGTCCACACGATCACCGCTGCGATCAGGTGCAGGTTCACCACCAGGCTGGAGGCGAGCAGGATGGCGCCCATCTGCGAGCGTTCACCGAATTTGAGCACCGTGGCGATAAGGCCCACGACCAAAGCTGCGAACAGTTCATAGACATCGTGGTGTTGCGGGTTGTCGATATCGCCAATAAAAAAACCGAAGTTCAGCGTGACTGCCAACAGCACGAAAAAGCCGAACATCACCTTGCTCATGTTCATGAACACCACTCCCCAGACAAGACCTGCCGCCATTATGCGCCACTGGCGCCCGGTTGCCAGCCCCGCAGTGACTTCAGGTTCTGTCCTCAGGCTTCCAGCAGAGTCCGCACTCGCTCGCGGCAGCCCCGGCTCACCTTGACCTGGGTGCCGCTCTCGAGTTGCAGCAGGTATTCGCCGCTGTCCAGGCTGCGGGCGCCGGTGATGCCGGTGGCGTTGACGATGGTGCTGCGATGCACCCGGAGAAAGCGCGCGGGGTCCAGCATTGCCTCCAGCTCTTTCATGGTGATACGCATGATATGGGTCTTGCCCCGGGCGTGGATGCACATATAGTCACCGGCCGCGTCTATCCACTCGATATCCGCGACCCGGATGAAACTGATGGCGCCGCCGTCCCGGATGGTCAGCCGCTCCGGCCAGGACAGGCGCCCCTGGCCCGAAGCCATCGCCTCCACCGAGTGGGCGCTGGCGCCGGTCATGCCCATCACCAGCTCCATCAACCTGGCTTTGCTGAGGGCCGATTGCTGCTGTTCCCGCTGCTCCAGGGCTCGCTCCACCGCTTCCTGCAGACGCTGCTCGTCGACCGGCTTGAGGATGTAGTCCACCGCATGCACCTTGAACGCATCCACCGCGTACTCATCGTAGGCGGTGACGAAGACAATCATCGGCAGGGTGTCGGCCTGCAGCCGTGCCAGCACTTCGAAGCCGTCCATGCCGGGCATCTGGATATCGAGGAACACCAGCTCCGGTTCATGTTCGGCGATAGCGGCGAGGGCTTCCTGGCCGTTGCTGCATTCCGCCAGTATCTGCACCTGCGGGATTTGCTGCAGGCGCAGGGCGAGGCCGCGGCGCGCCAGACTCTCGTCATCGACAATGATCGCAGTCAGGCTAGTCATGGCTGCTTTTCCTCTGTCTCCAGTGGCAGCCTGATGGTGGTGGTCAGGCCGTGGGGTTCGGTGGTACCGAGGCGGACGGATTGCCGTTCCCCGTACAGTTCGCGCAGACGGTCGCGGATATTGTTGAGCCCGACCCCGCCGCCCTTGGGGCTGCGGCCAACGCGCATGTCCAGTCCTGGACCGTCATCGGCCACGACCAGCACCAGTTCACTTCCCTCCACCGTGGCGCTGACGCCGATGCTGCCGCCGTTAATCGCCGTCGCAATCGCGTACTTGATGGAGTTTTCCACCAGTGGCTGCAGCAGCAGGGAGGGCATCAGCGCTTCGCGCGCCTCCGGCGCGAGATTGAAATGCAGCTGCAACCGGTCACCGAAGCGCACCTTCTCGATATCCAGGTACAGGCGCAGCGCCTCGAATTCCTCGGCAGTAGTCACCTTTTCCATGGGATCGTTTTCCAGGGAATAGCGCAGAAAGCGGCTCAGGCGGCCGACCATGGTATTGGCGAGCTGCGTCTCCTGCTCAAGTATCAAGGTGGAAATCGCGTTCAGCGTATTGAACAGAAAATGGGGGTTCAACTGGTAGCGCAGCATTTTCAGCTGGGCCTGCTGGGCCATCGACATGGCCTTGAGCAGCCGCTCCTTGTCTTCCTGAACCAGCAGGTAGTACTTGATCCCGAAATACAGCACGCTCCACACCAGCATTACCCAGAATGCCGATACGGTGCCGGAAAAGTAGTTGTACCAGGCCTCCTCTACCTTGCCCAGGGGCTCTGCGGGAAACATCTGTCGAAACAGGGTGGCGCGCAGCCCCATCCAGACCAGCGCCGCGAGGTAGGAGCCTGCGAGCACGGCGAACGCGCGGCGCGGTATCGGCTGGTTCCAGGTAAGCCGGTACAGCCGGCGCAGCAGCAGGGTGAGGCCAATGCCGATCAGGCTCACCAGGGGCAGGTAGAACTCGTACCCAGCCGGTGGTTTGCTCCACACCGTGTTGCCGAGGTAATAGGACACCGCCCAGCCGCTCCAGCCAGCGGACTGGAGCGCCCAGAAGAGGATTTTCTTGTCCTGCAGAAGCTCCGAGGTGCGCATGACAACAGTATACGCCCTCGGCAGGCCGCTTCACCCCCGGCTTGTCGCACGCGGGGTGCACTTCATCGCGCAGCCTGCGGGCACTCAGTCGCTGGCGCGTGCGAACGCGTGCAGCGCTTTACCGGCAAGCCGGTAGCCTGTCCACTCACTCTGGGGCCGCGCGCCGAAGGATTCGTAGAAACGGATCGCGGGCTCGTTCCAGTCCAGCACATTCCACTCGAAGCGGCCGCAGCCCTCGGCGACCGCCTGCCTTGCCAGATACTGCAGCAGCGCCTTGCCGGCGCCCTTGCCGCGCTGCGCAGGGTCCACGTAGAGGTCCTCCAGGTACAACCCCAGCCGCCCCAGCCAGGACGAGAAGTTGTAGAAATACAGGGCGAACCCGGCTGTTTCGCCGCCCACCTCGCAGATCAGTCCGAATACCCGGGGGTGTTCCGCGAACAGCAGCTGGTGCAGGCTGGCTTCGGTGGCTTCGACCTCGTCCAGCGCTCGCTCGTAGAGGGCGAGGTCGCGGACGAAGCGGAGAATCAGGGCGCAGTCTGCAGGACGGGCCTTGCGAATGGTGATTTCGGACATGGCGGTTTAGCTTTGACTCCAGTTGCGTTGCATCTCGTAGAACAGGACGGTGGGGGCCCTGGTGATCAGTACCAGCCCGGTACGCGACTCGATTCCCACCAGGTAGCGAATTTCACCCTGCGGGAAAATGTCCCCGAAGCCCAGGGTTGAAAACACGGTAAAGGAAAAGTAGACGCAGTCCAGCAGGGTGCCGTCGAAGGTGCCGCCCAGCGATCCCCAGCCGAGTCGCATGGTCAGCAGGTAGTAGGCGATGGCAAATATCCACACCTCCACGGCATGTGCCACCAGCGCGCCGAGCACGCCGAGAACGATTCGCGCGCGGTGCACCACCGGGATCCGGGGCAGGGTGCGGGTCAGCCAGTGCAGCGCTTCGTAGTGTATGACCACCGCGAAAGCAACGATGAACCCGTTGACGAGAAAAACCATCATGGCGCGTGGTGTCCGTGGACGGAGACCCCATGGTAGCCGGAACCGCGCGCCACGGCACCCCTTCAGTGCTGGTCCCCGGCCGCCAGCACCTCCGCCACCGACGGACCCTCAACCGTGACGTGTTCTCGCGCCTTGACCTGGTCTGGGCGGATATCGGCCACATTGGTCATGAACTGGCTGTACCACTTGCGCACCAGGTGGATGGGGCCGTCGCCGTCGCACATCAGCGGGTTGTCGATGATGCACTTGTTGTTCCAGATTGCCACGTCCTGGTGAAAGGACTCGATGTTGAGCGCGGTGTATTCATCCAGCATGGCCTGGTTCTGGGCCGCGCTCAGCGCCGGATCCTTGCGGATCATGACCCCGAAATTGATGATGAAGTTGTGCATGTCCACGGGGATGTGGCTCACCAGCAGATGCACCTGCATCGGGTGGCCATCCATGCTGCCGCTCATGGTGGTGGTCATGTAGGCGGGGCCCTCGTAAGTGGCCACACTGGTGAGCAGCCCGCCCTCACTCTCCGTGAGTATCTGGTGGCCGCCGACCATGTACTGCACGAACTTGTGCCCCGCCATGGTGTTGCTGAACGACTTCACCGTGGAGTAGTGGATGGGCCCGAAGTGGGCCATGTCCGCCATGTTGTCCACCAGCTCCCGGCCCTGGGAGGCAATCGGGATGGCGCGCATTTCCCAGTCGGTCCAGTTGCCCGAATACCAGTCCGCCATTGCTTCCGGTTCCTGTTCGGGAATCGGCGGGTTGTTTTCCGGGTCCTGCCAGATAAATACCAGGCCGTTCTTTTCCAGGGTTGGCCAGGATTTGATCACCGCCTTGTCCGGTATCTTCTTCGCGTAGGGGATATCGTCGCAGACCCCGTCGGCGCCCCAGCTCCAGAGGTGGAACGGGCACACCACCGAGTTGCCGCAGACTTTGCCCTTGCTGAGGTCGCCGCCCATGTGCGGGCAGTAGCCGTCGAGGATATGCACCTCGCCGTCCCGCTCGCCGCGATAGGCCACCAGTTTGGTGCCAAATACTTCCAGCATGCGCGGCGTGGCGCTGACGCTGGCGGTATCGCCGATGACATACCAGCCCCGGGCGTAGCGCTCCGGGCGGGGCTCGGCCTTGATGATATAGGGATCGATCTTCTGTTGTACTGTCATGGTGTTCTCCTGTTACAGGAAAAAATCGGCGTTGGGCTGGCCCATCAGGGTGCCGCCCAGGTTGCGACCGAACTTGAAGGGGTTGTTGGCGACATGGGTGCGGCCGGCATTGATATCCAGCCACGCCCGGTTCAGGGGGTGGCCGCGATGGATGCCCTGGGCGCCGCAGGCGATGAACATGGCATTGATCGCCTCGGCGCATTTTGCGGCCACCCGGGAGGCGTCGAAACGCATCCTGATGCGGTCTTCCATGGGCAGGGTGCGGTCTTCCTTCGCCGCCGCCACCATCTGGTCGAAATTGCGGAACATGATGGTCTCGCACTCGTCGACCGTGGCAATGGCATTCGCCAGCGCCATCTGGGCGTCGGGGTCACTGGCGATCTTGTTGCCGTCGTTGAGGCCCACCCGGTCCCGGTTCACTTTCACATAGCTGTCGGTCACCCCGCGCAGGGCGCCGATGGCGGAGCTGCAGACCGCGCGGACGAAGATCTGGCCGAAAGGCAGGCGGAAGATATAGTGGCTGTTGACCGCGTTGCCGGGGCTGTTGCACTCGAAACCGTCCAGGGAGCGATGCGTGCGGTACTCCGGCACATAGGCGTCCTTCACCAGGATATCGTGGCTGCCAGTCCCTTCCAGGCCGCTGACATCCCAGTTGTCGACAATCTGGTAGTCGCTGCGCGGCACCAGGAAGGTGCGGTAGTCGGGTGCCTCGCCTTCCTTTTCCGGGGGTATCATCGCTCCGAGGAAGGCCCACTGGCAGTGTTTGGAACCGGAGGAAAAGCCCCAGTGGCCGCTCAGGCGGTAGCCACCGTCCACCCGGGTGACCTTGCCCACCGGCATATAGGAGGAAGAGATCAGCACGCTGCTGTCCTCGCCCCAGACATCCTGCTGGGCGCGGTCATCGAAGAGCGCCAGCTGCCAGTTGTGGATAGCCACCACGCCCAGGACCCAGGCCGTGGACATGCAGCCTTCGGCGAGGGTCATCTGGACCCGGAAAAACACCTCCGGGTCCATTTCGTAACCGCCGTAGCGGGCCGGTTGCATGATGCGGAAGTAGCCCGCCTCCTGCATCTCGCGAACGGTCGCCTCTGGCAGTTGGCCCAGGCTGGCGGCCTCCTGTTGCCGTTCCTTGAGCGCCGGGATCATTTTCCTGGCGCTGCTGTAAATGCGTTCGATGTCGGTCTGTTGTTGTGCGGTCATGGTCGTTCTCCCCTGGACGGTATCCGATAACTGCGACTATGCGGGGCCGCAGACGGGCAGCTCATACCTCATCTGCGTTATATGCGAGGCAAAGCGGAGCGTGATTGATCCAGATCAAGCCCTGTAGATGAGCCGGCCCCGGAGGCACAGGAAAATACAGGCAGTTCAGTTTCCTGTGCCTCGCGCGCTGGATTGGCGAATGGCGTTTGCGGGCCTGGACGGACTGGAGCGATACGGATGAGCGACTATACTGGTAAACATGCTTGGCTCCCGGTTCTGCCTGGGGAGCCGTTTAATTTCCTTGCCTGGAGAACTGCGGTCATGAGCAGCATCTGGCGAACCCTGAAATCCGCCCTGGGCCAGGACGCCGCCCCTGTGCGTTCGAAACACCGTCGCGCGAGTGCTTCCCGCAAGCCATCGGCGCCTCGTCCGCCGTTCCGCGCCTGCACCATTGAGCCGGGGCCGGATGCCTGCGCGGCGGTGACAGTGCTGCAGAAGCAGCGCTTCCTGCAGATGGAGGCGCCGCTACTGCCCCTGCCCGAGTGCGGTCGCATCCAGTGCAAGTGCCGGTACCGCTGGCATGACGACAGGCGGAGCCCACGCGATGACCGGCGCACCATGAGCGGGGTGCTGTCCCGGATCTATTCGCGAACGACAGAGGAACGGCGACATGCCGATGGCCGTCGGGCCAACGACAGTTACTGACCAGTCGGTGGCGCCCGCTGTTGGCAGCAGTGCGGAACCTTGGGGAAAGCAAAGGTTCAGAGCCGGTATGCTGCTGCGGTTGTTGTTCAGTGGTGTTCTCGCGTTTGCCTGTGCTGCGGCGGCAGCCCCCACCACGGTCTACCGGACCGTGGATGAGCAGGGGGTAGTGAGCTTTTCCGACCAGCCGCCGGCGGACCCGGCGGCGGCGGAGGTCATTGCTGTCAACCCACCGCAGGCAGCACCAGCGGCGGAATCCCTGCAGCAGCTGGAGGCCATGCGGGAGACCACCGAGCGCATGGCGGCGGACCGGCGTGAGCGGGAAGCGCAGCGCGCGGCGGCGCGAGAGAGGCAGTCCGACAGCACAGCTGCAGCGGAGCAGCACCGGGCGTCGCCCGAGGTGCGTTACGAGTACCTCTACCTGCCGTCGCGGGTCCCCTTCAGGCCATGGCGAGCCGGCCCGTATCCACCACACCGGCCGTACCCGGTACCCCAGAGGCCCGCACCCGAGGGCGCCGGTATCAAGGCCCGGGGGCCCCCGGCCAATTCACAGCTGATGCGGCCGATCCTGCCGCGTGACCGGGACTGACGGGCCCGCTGCGGCGGGAGTTTAGCGTGGCGGGTCCGCGGCAGGCTGGCAACGTGGCCAGTCCCCGGGCAGTGGCCCGCGGTGCCGCAGCGGGCTGGCGAGCCCGCGAATGTTATGGTTGAGGATCTGCGGCATGCCCTCGCCGCCGCTGAACGCCAGCTGGAAGAACAGCTCACCCTGCTCGAAAGTGAACACTTGCTTACCCTCGGAACCCAGTTGCCACGCGGCGACATCCGCCCACATGGGGCCGGCGACAAGAAAGCCATCGCAGGTCCGGGTCACGAACAGTTGTCGGTCCGGCTGCTCGTCACTGGCGTAGATACCGGCGAAGCGCTCAAGATCCGCGCGCGCGGGACCGCGGTCTGTGGCCTCTGCTTGCTGGCCTGCGCTGCCGTCTTGCGCGCTGGCCGGGGCTCCGGTTGTGGCGGCAATCTCCGCCGCAGCCGCTTCCATCTCCGCCACCAGGGCCGCCTGTGACTGCAGGGCGGCGTCGAGTTCCGCGAGGCTGATGATGGATACCATTTCCATCACCGCCATACCGGCTTCGATATTGCCCTCCTGGAGATAGCGCGAGCCCAAATCGGCGAGGGCGTCCAGGTCCGGTTCATAGTCATCGGCAGCGCTGGCCCACAGCTCGGCAAAACGCTCCCGGGCGGCATCGACACCCTGGCTGTCGATCCATCGCGCCACCTCGGCGGACAGGGGCGGTCCGGCGACAGCGAGACCGGAAAACAGCAGCAGGCCCGCCAGCGCGAGGCCCGGGATACGCGAGGTGTTCATATAATCCCTTCGGTCATTGTTTGGCCGGCGCCAGGGCCGGAAAGTCTTCCGGTGTCAGCGTCTCCTTGTCCAGGAGCAGCTGCGCGCCCTCGTCCAGCAGCGGCCGGCGCTCGACCAGGATCTCCCCGGCTCGCCGGTAGGCGGTATCGATCAGTTCGCGAATCGCCAGGTCCACTTCGCGGGCGGTTGCCTCGGAGTAGTCTTTCTCGCGTATTCCGACCTGCTGGTCGCCGAGATAGCTCGTGGTCTGGCGTTCCAGTACTGCCTGGCCCAGTGCCTCGGTCATGCCGAAGCGGGTGACAATCTGGCGGGCGATATCGGTGACCTTGGCCAGGTCGTCGGCGGCGCCCGTGGAGATTTCGCCGAACACGGTGAGCTCCGCGGCACGCCCCGCCAGCAGCACGGTCATGCGGTCCTGGAGTTCCCGGGTGGTCAAGAGGAAGCGATCATCCGTGGGTCGCTGCATGGTGTAGCCCAGGGCCCCGATCGAACGGGGAATGATCGACACCTTGTGCACCGGGTCGCTGCCGGGAATGCTCGCCGCCACCAGGGCGTGGCCCATCTCATGGTAGGCAACCACCTCCCGCTCGTGGGGCTGCAGCAGTCGGCCCCTGCGCTCGGCGCCGGCGACCACGCGCTCGACCGCCGCGGTGAAATCCGCCGTACCCACTTGCTGCCCGCTGCGGCGGGTGGCGACTATGGCCGCCTCGTTGACCAGGTTGGCGAGGTCGGCGCCGGTGAAACCGGGGGTAATACCGGCGATCTGCTCCAGGTCCACCTCCGCGGCGAGCTGGATACGCTGGGCATGGACCTTGAGGATCGCGTGCCGGCCCTTGCGATCGGGCCGGTCGAGTACCACCTGGCGGTCGAAGCGACCGGCGCGCAGCAGCGCGGGGTCGAGGATTTCCGGGCGGTTGGTCGCGGCCAGCAGCACGATACCTTCCCGCGGATCAAAGCCGTCGAGCTCCGCCAGCAGCTGATTCAGTGTCTGTTCCTTCTCGTCCTGCCCGCCGAAGCCGCCCAGTCCGCGACTGCGCCCCAGGGCGTCGACTTCATCGATAAAGATGATGCAGGGCGCTGCCTTGCGCGCCTGTTCAAACAGGTCGCGCACGCGGGCGGCACCGACGCCGACGAACATCTCGACGAACTCGGAGCCGGAAATGGAAAAAAACGGCACGCCGGCCTGTCCGGCCACTGCCTTGGCGATCAGCGTCTTGCCGGTGCCGGGGGGGCCG
The DNA here is from genome assembly GCF_040222615.1 of Haliea sp. Taxonomy (GTDB): domain Bacteria; phylum Pseudomonadota; class Gammaproteobacteria; order Pseudomonadales; family Halieaceae; genus Haliea. The sequence goes on along the minus strand of NZ_JAVKCQ010000011.1, from coordinate 6,114 downwards.
ACCAGCAGGATACCCTTGGGAATCCGCGCCCCCAGGCGTCCGTAGCGCTCCTTGTCCTTGAGGAAGGAGACGATCTCCTGCAACTCCATCTTCGCCTCATCGACCCCGGCCACATCATCGAAGGTCACCCCGGTGTCGCGTTCCACCAGCACCCGCGCCTTTGACTTGCCGACATTTACCATGCCGCCGAAACCCTGTTTCTCCGCGAAGCGGCGAAAGACAAACATCCAGATGGCCAGGAACACCAGCAGCGGCAGCAGCCAGGACACCAGGTTGGAGAGGAAGGTGTTCTGCACCGTGCCGGTAAAGATTGCACCGGAGTCCTTGATCTGTTCGGCCAGCGCCGGCTCCACCCGGTTGGTGACAAAGTACTGCTTGCCGTCGATCGCATCCTTGAAGCGGCCGCTGATCCGCTCCTGCTCCACCGTGAGCTCGACGATGCGACCGTCACCGAGCATGTTGAGGAACTCGCTGTAGGGGATAACCTCCACGTTGCGGGTGGTGGCCCACCAGTTCTGGAACAGCATGATCAGGAGTACGGCAACGAAAAGATACCAGGAGTTCCACTGGTGCTGCTTGTTCATGACTGCGCTTCCCCGCTCTCGTCGCGGACTCTCAACACCAGTGCACCGGATTGCAGATGGCGGGATTTCAGTTCGAAGCGGATATCGTCACTGCGCGGATGCCGCGTGCCGGCGCCGGGGAGATCGCTGTCCAGCGCGGTCCAGCTGGCGCGGACCAGGCGGCCCTCGCCGCCGTCAGTATCCCGGATACCCACAGTCAGCGTATCCTGGAACAGGTGCTCTCCGCGGTAGTGCCGGTCCTTGAGCACCCGGCGTTCTCGCACATAGTGCGGCAACAGGCGCAAGCGGATCTGGAAGTGGGAATAGCGCTCGCGGCTGCTCGGCCGGCGGGAGCGGGCGAGATAGGTCCGGAACAGGGTTTCGTGGCCCTGCTCCAGGTCCCGTGCGCCCACTGTCAGAGCCGAACCGTGTTCCTCGCGCTGGTCAGTCATCACCACTTCTTCACCCCGGATCAGTACCGTGGCCTCCACCAGCAGGAAGCGCAGGTCCTCGTCCCGACGCAACCCATCCTCCAGGCGCAGGCCCTCAAGATCGATTTTCACACTGGTATCGCCGAACAGGAAGCGCTGCAGGTTCTGGTAGCCCTCCTCGGAATTGACGATTCCCATGGGTCCGCTGTGGCTGCGGTAGACGAAGGCGCGGCTGCTGCCGTGCACATAGGCGTGGTCCATCTGCACCAGGCCGTCGCTGCCGGGCCCCACTGCCAGGCGGGCCAGGTTGTAGTCGCTGTGATTGGTACCGATCAGCGAAAACACCCGCTCCACCGGGAAGTGGTTGCCGATCTCGTGCAGGCGTCGCTCGTCCCAGTCCCGCGGAAAGCCGAGGTACTGGCGCATGCGCACCGGGCCGAACGTGTCGGAATCATTGAGACCCAGTAGATCGCGCACATTGGTCAGGAAGCCCAGGCCCCGGCGGAAGTGGATTCCGCGATGCGGACTGGCGTAGGTGAACAGCCGCGCCACACGCTTTGGCGCGTTTTTCTTCAGCACCCGCTGGATCAGCGAGCGGCAGACCAGCCCGCCCATGGAGTGGGCGACCAGGTGCACCTGCCGGGCCCCGGTCTCCCTGAGAACAAAATCCAGTAGCAAACCCAGGTTCTTGCCCAGGGTCTCGATATCGTCCCGCTTGCCGTCGCCGACCCGTTCCGAGCTGCGGTCGTAGTAGCGGTAAACCCAGAGCGAGCGGGGTGGAAAACCCTGCTCCCGGTAGCGCTCATCCTCACCATTGAGCAGTCGGACCGCACCGTCGTCGTCGACGCGGGCAAAGATATCGGCGTAGCCGTGATCCTTCATCAGTCGGACCAGCGGGCTCTCGAAGATAAAGAAATCGGGATCGCCGTCCGGCCCGGTCCGCACCTGGGTACTGCCCTGGTTGAAGCCGTAATAGGGCAGGTTCACCGTGGCCTCCACGGCCCCTTCGCTACCGGCATAACCGCGTACGTAGATGATTGGCAGGTATCCGCTCATGTGTGCTCCCTGTCAGTCGCGCCGCGAACGGTCGCCAGGTCTTCCGGAAGTTCCAGCGCAATTGCACAACGCTCCAGCGCCAATCGCTGATGATAGTTGGCTGCGTCGCGCATTTCTTCGTCGCCGAGCGAGGCCAGAGTGGCCAGCGCTTTCTGCAGCCGAACTGCAACCTCCACTTGACCCGCTCCGTCCCGGGCAAGCGTGGTAAAGGCGTCATCGAACATATCCCGGATCGAGATCCTCGGCACCTCCACCCGATCGTAGCGCAGTTGACCCCCATCCTGGGCCGCCGTCGATTCGGACCACATTAGAAACAGCCGCACCAGCCGTCCGACCACATCAATCGCAGTGCCGGGATCGTTGACCGCGGGCGACAACGCCTTTCCGGCGATCTCCGAAAGTACAACCAGACCGAACCTTGGGTCGTCATCAAATCGCCGCTCGGTGTCGATGCCGAACGCTGCAATGATGCCCTTGTCGTCAGGCACGGGAGGGTCAACACGAGAACCAGTGATAAAAGCCAATGGCCGGTCTGGCGTGGCCAAGGTGCCCGGCAAGGCCGCCACGACTACTCGTGTCCCGGCCTTCTCCGCCCAGGCCTGGAGCGCGGCGATGTCGACGTGTTGCACGTAACCGACCCTGGTCGCGAACACTGCTTGTCCGGCGGGGAGAGGTCGCGCCAAACATGCCTCGAGGGTTGGTGCATCCCGCCGCCGTCGCAGCGCTTCACGCGTTGCCCTTTCCACCTTGTCGAGCGTCGACCCCATCCGCCCGAGCCGGGCGATGCCATCAACCCAGCGGACAAAGGTGAAAATGACAATGCTGAATACTAGCGCAGCGATAACGAAAAGAATGAAAAGGCCCCCTGCCTGGTAATAGCCGTTCTCAACCACTGTGAGAGCGACGATGGAAAAAATGAATGCACCGACAAAAGCTGAAAGGGCGTTCTGCGAGGCATCGTCTGCAATGAGCAGGGTGAATGCCCGCGGCGTTGCAGTGCTGCTTGCAGCCGCGTACGCTGAAACCATCGAACCGACCGAGAACGTGGCAATGACCAGCATGCTGGAGGCCATGACGGACAGCAGCTTGACAACCGAGCCCTCTGTAACCTCTGGCACCAATTGCCCCAGTCGGGCGTCATCAAAAAGCTTTGCGACGAAAACCATGCCAATCGACAGCAGGCAAACCATTAACGGCTTCACCCACAGTCGCTCGCGGAGCTGGTTGACCAGAAACCTGGCGCGATCGGTCGAAATCATGGCATTCATGTCAATTTCCCTGAGCCTGGTTCAGCGGTCAGTGTCTTCCGTGCGGTGAAGGTGACAACGCAATCATGGTGTCAGTTTCGCCAGTTGCCGGTCGTGCAGGAAAGACAGGGTGAGCAACGCGCCGCAACTGCCGAGCAGGGCCAGGGCCATATCCGATTGCGTGTCCCACTCGTAGCCCTGGGTGCCCAGAAATGCCTCGGCCCCGATGCCCGCGGCAATGGCCACCCACCACTCTATGAGTTCGTAAAAAGCGCTGAAGGCCAGGCAGACGGAGATCACAAACAGGACCAGCCACTTCGACCCATTGACGACTTCTTTCCTGATGAGAATCTCCCTGGCCAGGATCGCCGGGACAAAACCCTGGAAGAAGTGCCCAACCTTGTCGTAATTGTTTCTCTCGCTGCCGAACAAACCGTCGAACAGCGGAACCTCCGCATAGGTGTAATGGCCCCCGACCATCAGGACCACGCAGTGCAGCAGCACCAGCCCATAGAGCATCGGCGTCAGGGGGAACGACCGGCGGGTCGCCGCCAGCAGTGCCGCTCCAATGATCGCGGGGGCAACCTCAAGCAGCCAGGTGAATTGATCCTTCGGGTTGATACCCGACCAGACCAGGACAAGCGCAAAAATTGCTATCCACAGATACTTGATGGCCCGCCACTCCTGCATTCTTGTTCCTGACTGGAGTCTAGCGCGATTAGGGCTCCTTATGTACTGCGCGGGGTACGCCCTTACGCCTTCGGCCCGGCCACCGGGCCTCGCAGTTTCACCGGCGGGCCGGTTGGCTCGAAGAGGGCGGGGTCTTTCCGCGTGGAGTTGCCGACCGCGCGGTTGACCGGATAGAGCTCAAGGTCGAATTTCAGGGCGGGGGCCAGCATCCTGTCGTCGACGGCTATGGCCTGCTCGTTGTCCAGCCAGCGCAGGCACTCCTCGCGGGTCAGCAGCACAGGCATCCGCTTGTGCCACGGGCGGAAAGCTTCGGCCGCCTCCGTTGTCACCAGGGTACAGGACAGCAATGGCGGGTTCGCACCTTCCCAGACATCCCACAGCGCCGCCACCGCGATGCACTGTTCCCGGTTGGTGATTACCCAGGGCTGCTTCTGCCCGTCCTCCATGCGCCACTCAATGAAGTTGGACATTGGCACAACGCCGCGCTGGTGCCGGAACGGGCCGCGGAAGGCGGGGCTTTTGGTCAGCGTTTCGGCGCGGGCGTTGAACATGCTGTATTTGCTGCTCACCTCCTTTGCCCAGGAAGGCACCAGCCACCACCTGGCCATGTCGCCCTGTCCCGGGCGCAGCAGCAGGATGTCCTCGGTGGGTGCGATATTGAAGCGCGGCTCGGGCAGCGGGGAGTCAATGCCCAGGTAATTCATCAGGTCCTGGAGCCCGGGCAGGTTGGTGATGTTGAAGCGGCCACACATGGGAGTGGGATGGCCCGACTACGGCCTGTGCCCCGGGGCGGGAAGGTTCAGATTTCCCCAATGGCAGACTTGCCGCCCCGGTATTCGGTGGTGATTCATCTCCGGGCCTCGTCTAGCAGTTCAACAAGCGCACTCTGGTTTACCTGTATCAGGCCGCGTTTGGGTCGATCAAGATCAATGATGATGAAAACTATCAATGTGATCAGCGTAGACACCAGCACGATCGGCACGAATATGCGTTGACCGCTCAGCCCGGCCGAGTAACCCATGATTCCGCCCGATGAGATAAAAACGATAAACAGCAATATCAGCACAACTTCCGGCACCTGCATTTGCAGCAGCGCATTTCTCTTCCCCTGGCTATCGATGACCTCATTCAGGGAATTGACGAATGCTCCCAACGTTACCGGGCGCGGGTCAACCTCTGTTGCGGCGATGGCCAGTGCCCACAGTCGGCTCTGCAGATCGCCAATCCGGTCATTGTAGGCAGCGCGCTCCTCGACCCTGGTAAGGTCCAGCTGGCCTATCTCCACCCGTAGACCGATATACTCCTGAAACAGGGTGCCGGCCTGCTCCCTGAATTCCTCCGGCAGCAATTGCACGCGGAGTACGGCGGTGCCGATGGCATTGGCTTCATCTATCAGTGCCATGCTGCGGTTGTCAAAGCGTTGCATGGACATGCTGAAGGTAAATCCGAGCAACAGGGCCAGCAAACCCAGTATGCTCGCCTGAATGGAGCCGGTCAGTGACTTGGCTTCGCTGTCAGTGTGGGCCTGGACAAAACGCCCTATCCTGAACCCGACCTCATTGAGCACAATGATCGCAATGAAAAGTATGACGACGATGGCTACACTGCCGTGCCCATAGAGTAGCTCCTGTTGATTCATGCAGATTCCTTGTCGAGTAAGATGCAGGGGTTCAGCGGTCTGGCAAAGATGAAAGGGCAATTGCCGAAGCAAGCCTGCCGTGGTCGATAGTCGAGTATAGCCCTGGCGTGGGTGTTGGTTACAGCCTGTTGCCCTTCAATGCAGAGGGCGATTGGCACCCGACGATCGCGGGTGCCTCCCGGATGAGACTGTCATCCTGCAGCGCCCTGACCATGAACAGGGCAAAATCAATACGGCGGGTGAGATTACTCTCCAGCATCGGGTCGCCCACGTGCCTGCTCCATACGGGCAGACCCTGGGTTTCGCCCTCCTCGAGGTCACTGCCTCGAACCACCGTCCACCTGGTTTCGCTCTCGAACACCCGCCGGCAGGCTTCTACCTGATCGTCCAGCTCGACCAGCCGCAACCACCTCGCCAGACTGCCGAAGATTTTTACCATGGCCAGCAATTGCCATGAGTACACATCCTTGCCGTCCCGGCTGATGTGC
>NZ_JAVKCQ010000010.1:0-5985 GCF_040222615.1 Haliea sp. | reverse complement strand
GTTCATTTTCCAGCAGGATTGAAATGATGCGTCGCATGTCAGGTCCTCTCGTTCTTGCTCAACCACATATCTTTCATCGCCCCGTTGGGAGCCACATGCATGGGATACACGTGCTCCATCGGGTCAATGAAGATATCGAGGAATACCAGCTTGTCTTTCATGGCAAAGGCCTCGTCCATGCAGCGGTCGAGGTCCTCCAGCTTGGTGACCTGCATGCCCACGTGGCCGTAGGCCTCCACCAGTTTGACAAAGTCGGGCAGGGAGTCCTCGTAGGTGCTCATCGCGTAGCGACCCTCGTACTGCATGTCCTGCCACTGCTTGACCATGCCCAGGTAGTTGTTGCGCAGATTGATGATCTTGATCGGCGTGTTGTACTGGGTACAGGTCGACAGCTCCTGGATATTCATCTGGATGCTGCCCTCGCCGGTCACGCAGGCCACCTCCATGTCCGGAAAAGCCAGCTTTACCCCCATGGCGGCGGGCAGGCCAAAGCCCATGGTGCCGAGCCCCCCGGAATTGATCCAGCGCCGCGGCTTGTCGAACTTGTAGTACTGGGCCGCGAACATCTGGTGCTGGCCCACATCGGAGGTCACATAGGCATCCCCCCGGGTCGCCCGGTACAGGCTTTCAATGACCTGCTGGGGCATGATGCGCTTGCTCTCGCCGTAGCGGCGCCCGGTCCACAGGCCGTGCTTGCCGCGCCACTCCTCGATCTGCTGCCACCAGCGGCCCAGAGCCGCCGTGTCGGGAAGCTGGGGCTCCTTCTCCTGCAGATTATCGATAATCTCCATCAGGTCCTGCAGCACCGACTGCACCGGGCCCACGATAGGGATGTCCGCCGCCACGGTTTTGGAGATCGAAGTCGGGTCGATGTCGATATGGATGATTTTGGCACCGGGGCAGAACTTGCCAACCGTGTTGGTGACACGGTCGTCGAAACGGGCCCCGACCGCGAGGATCACGTCGCTGTTGTGCATGGCCATATTGGCCTCGTAGAAGCCGTGCATACCCAGCATGCCCAGGAACTGCCTGTCTGTCGCCGGGTAGGCGCCCAGGCCCATCAGGGTATTGGTTACCGGATAGTTGAGCTTGCGGGCCAGGGTGGTCAGCAGCTCGCTGCTCTCACCCATGATCACCCCGCCACCGCTGTAGATAATGGGACGCTTGGCGCCCAGCAGCAGCTTGGCCGCCTTGCGGATCTGGCCGGTGTGGCCACGCTGGGCCGGGGCGTAGGAACGCAGCTTCACCGCATCCGGGTAGTGGTACTCGAACTTTTCATCCGGGCGGGTACAGTCCTTGGGAATATCTATCACCACCGGGCCCGGGCGCCCACTGGTGGCAATGTGGAAAGCTTTCTTGATCGTCGCCGGAATATCCTCTGCGCGGCGAATCATGAAGCTGTGCTTCACAATGGGGCGGGATATCCCCACCATATCCGTCTCCTGAAAGGCATCCTCGCCAATCAGGTGGGTGGCAACCTGCCCGGACAGCACCACCATGGGGATGGAATCCATGTAGGCGGTGGCAATCCCGGTAATCGCATTGGTCGCGCCGGGCCCCGAGGTCACCAGCACCACGCCGGGCTTGCCCGTGGCGCGGGCATAGCCATCCGCCGCGTGGGTGGCCGCCTGCTCGTGCCGCACCAGGACATGAGGGACCTTACTGGTCTTGAACAAGGCATCATAAATATGCAGGACCGCGCCCCCGGGATAGCCGAACAAGTACTCGACACCTTCATCTTCCAGGGCACGGGCGATCATTTCACCGCCGGATAACAACTCCACAATCTGTCTCCCAAATAACATAAACCCCCGACGCGTAACCCTCGCCGTGGCAGTTCAAGTTGCTGTGTGGACGCTGCGAAGAAAGGTACCTGACCGGTACCGGACTGGCGACGCCACCCCCTGGGCGCGATACGGTGCCGGTGACCTGGCCCGCCGGACATGACCCGGAAGGGCACTCCGCGGAGGAAAACGATCACGAACACCCGTGTATCGGTCGCCCTGCGAGGTAGCGCAGTATCTGGCCCTCAACCCGGCCGGTAAGGCGCGAGCTGAATACGGGACTCACAAACAGCCGCAGCGAATCATCACATCGCTGTGGTAGACCAGCGGCCGAGGGTACCCGGCAATAGTCATTACCATCTGCAAGACGCCGCTATTGTTGGCGGCCAGCACCCTCTTGTCAACGATCAGTACCGGGAAAATGTCCGTTTACCCCGCTGCGGATTGCGCACCCGGCGCGGCTGGGGTACTTTACAGGGGCACTATTCCGGGGGTTAAGGGACATGCGTATAAAACAAGTAACGCGCAGGGGGATGGGGGGCTGTCTGGCCCTCCTGCTGGCTGCGGGGAGCGTGCATCTCAGCGCCGCTCAAACCTATTACCGCTGGCTCGATGACCGCGGCAATCCCGTGCACAGCGACCGTCCCCCCCCGCAGGGAACTGACTATGAGGTCATCTCGACCCAATCCGGCTTGAAGCGCGTCGTGCCAGGGGATCAGGGAGCAGTCCCGAGGGAGGTTGTCCCGAGCAGCGGCAATGACTTTGAGCCGGTTGCTCGCGACCCTGACGCAAAAGCCCACAACAGTCCTGAAATCTGCGCCACCGCGCGTAAGAACCTCGAGATGCTCAACTCATCTGCGAGAATCAGGGTCAGAGACGATCAGGGCGAGGTCAAGTACCTCTCTGCTGAAGAGCGGGAGGCAAAACGGGAAGAAAACCTCTCCCTGATCGATCGACACTGCGAGTAATTGCCGCCACAGGACAGCGCCAGCTGTAGAAGCATCTACTTCTTGCCGAACGCTGTCCCCTCACCCTCCACATCAACCAGAATAGTGTCACCGGGACCAAACTCGCCGGACAGGATGCGGTTTGCCAGGGGGTTTTCCAGCTCGTGCTGGATAGCGCGCTTGAGCGGGCGGGCGCCGTACACCGGGTCGTAGCCCACGGCTGCCAGGCGGTCCATGAACGCGTCGGTGATCTCGATCTGCAGTTCACGCTCGGCGAGCCGCTTGCGCAGTGACTGCAGCTGGATATCGGCGATCCCGCGTATCTGCTCCGCCGCCAGCGGGTGGAACACCACAGTCTCGTCGATGCGGTTGATGAACTCGGGCCGGAAGTGCTTGCCAACCACGCCCATCACCGCCGCTTTCATAGCGCTGTAATTTTCTTCCCCGGCCATTTCCTGGATCAGGTCGGAGCCGAGGTTGGAGGTCATCACTATTACCGTGTTGCGGAAGTCCACGGTACGGCCCTGACCGTCGGTCAGGCGGCCGTCTTCCAGTACCTGCAGCAGGATGTTGAACACATCCGGATGGGCCTTCTCCACCTCGTCCAGCAGCAGCAGCGAATAGGGACGGCGACGCACGGCCTCGGTCAGGTAACCACCCTCCTCGTAACCGACATAGCCTGGGGGCGCGCCGATCATGCGCGCCACGGAGTGCTTCTCCATGAATTCGGACATGTCTACCCGCACCATGGCTTGCTCGCTGTCGAACAGGAACTCTGCCAGCGCCTTGCACAGCTCGGTCTTGCCCACACCCGTGGGGCCGAGGAACAGGAATGACCCATTGGGCCGGTTCGGATCCGACAGGCCGGCGCGGGAACGACGCACGGCGTCGGATACCGCCTTGACCGCCTCATCCTGGCCCACCACACGCTGGTGCAGGGATGTCTCCATGCGCAGCAGTTTCTCGCGGTCCCCCTCCAGCATCTTCGACACCGGAATGCCGGTCCAGCGGGACACGACTTCCGCCACCTCCTCATCAGTCACCTTGTTGCGCAGCAGGGTGTGTTCTGTGGTCTCCGCCTCCTGCGCGGCCACCAGCTGCCGTTCCAGTTCCGGCATCTTGCCGTACTGCAGCTCGGACATGCGAGTCAGGTCGCCGGCGCGGCGGGCGGCCTCCATGTCCAGCTTGGCCTGTTCGATTTCGCTCTTGATGTGCGCGGCACCCTGCACGGAAGCTTTCTCCGACTTCCACACCTCCTCCAGGTCAGAGAACTCGCGCTGCACTTTTTCAATCTGCTCGTCGAGGAGCTCCAGCTGCTTTTTCGCCGCCGGGTCCTTGTCCTTTTTCACCGCCTCGCGCTCGATCTTGAGCTGGATCAGGCGCCGCTCCAGGCGGTCCATGGCCTCCGGCTTGGAGTCGATTTCCATGCGGATGCGGCTGGCGGCCTCGTCGATCAGGTCGATGGCCTTGTCCGGCAGCTGGCGGTCGGTGATGTAGCGGGTGGACAGCTTGGCGGCGGCAATGATGGCGCTGTCGGTGATATCCACGCCGTGGTGCACCTCATACCGTTCCTTCAGTCCGCGCAGAATGGCAATGGTGTCCTCCTCGTTGGGCTCATCCACCAGCACCTTCTGGAAGCGGCGCTCCAGCGCGGCGTCTTTCTCCACGTACTTGCGGTATTCGTCCAGGGTCGTAGCACCCACACAGTGCAGCTCGCCCCGGGCCAGTGCCGGTTTCAGCATGTTGCCCGCATCCATGGAGCCTTCGGCCTTGCCGGCGCCGACCATCGTGTGCAACTCATCGATGAACAGGATGATGCGGCCTTCCTGCTTCGAAAGTTCGTTCAGCACCGCCTTCAGGCGCTCCTCGAAATCGCCGCGGAACTTGGCCCCGGCCAGCAGCGCGCCAAGGTCCAGGGACAGGATACGCTTGTCCTTCAGGCCCTCCGGCACCTCACCGTTGACCACGCGCTGGGCCAGGCCCTCAATAATCGCGGTTTTGCCCACCCCGGGTTCGCCGATCAGCACCGGGTTGTTCTTGGTGCGCCGCTGCAGCACCTGAATGGTGCGGCGGATTTCGTCGTCGCGACCGATCACCGGGTCCAGCTTGCCCTCTTCGGCGCGCTCGGTTAGATCGATAGTGTACTTGTCCAGCGCCTGGCGGGATTCCTCGGCTTCGGGATTGTTCACGGCTTCGCCTCCACGTACCTGTTCAATAGCAGCCTGCAGCGCGATGGCGGTAACACCATGCTGCTTCAGCAAGTCGCCGGCGCTGGTCTTGCTCTCCAGCATGGCCAGCAGCACCACTTCGCTGGAAATATAGGCATCACCGCCCTTCTGGGCCAGCTTGTCGCTGACATTGAGGATGCGACCGAGATCATTGGACATGTGCACATCACCGCCACTGCCACTTACCGTCGGCAGCGCCTCTACGGCCTTGTCTGCCGCGCCCGTCAACCCGGCGACGTTGGCACCGGCTTTCTGCAGCAGAGGACGCGTGGAGCCACCCTGCTGCTGCAGCAGAGCCGCCAACAGGTGCACCGGTTCGATGAAATTGTTGTCCTTGCCCAAGGCCATAGACTGGGCGTCCGCCAGGGCCAGCTGCAGTTGGTTGGTCAGTTTGTCCATTCTCATACTCATCTCCTGGGTCGCCGGCGTGCTCGCGGGCGCTTAATCTCTCAATGGTTGATAGATGGGGAGAGAATAGCCCTATTTCAAGTGCGGGCTTGGCGGCGGAAGGCGGGTTGCCCGGCGGTTGCATGATTTCATGGTTATTCCCTGGTGAAGCGCCTTGTCCCTGATCTGCCTCCCGCAGCGCGAGCTCCACGCCGAACTCGACCGTGGCATAGTGGTGAAGCGCCTTGTGCCTGATCTGCTTCCCGCAGGGTGGCCGCATTTGATGTAACGCGATTCCTGGAGTTTTGCTGCGGCGTGGCTAATATACTGGTTGCATATACAGTATTCAGGGCTTTGTCATGGGCATGCCAGCGACTGTGGAAGACTGGCCCCGGCGGCTGAATGGGGCACAGCTGGGTCAGGCGATAACTCTCCTTGCGGCGCAGATCAATGCCGCAAATCACCGCCTGCTGCGGCTGATCGCCGAGTTCGACCGCTGCGGCGGGTCAGTTGCGATGCGTCGCTGGTGTCGGTGCTGGTGGATGCGGCCGGCAAGGTACTGATCGTGGGCTGGAAGTCGAGGATCGTGCCGGAGCATATTCGCCGGGCCCTGCGCGAGCGGGACGGGGTCTGCCAGTA
>NZ_JAVKCQ010000009.1:0-11890 GCF_040222615.1 Haliea sp. | reverse complement strand
CCTGCAGGGCATCAGCCAGCATATCCGCACCGCCTTTGCCGAACCCGGCAACCGCGTTGCGCGGGAGGCGATGATGCTGGCGGCGACCCAGGGCGGGATCGCCTTCGCCAACGCCTCGGTGACCCTGATCCATGGCATGAGCCGGCCCATTGGCGCCCTGTTCCATGTGCCCCACGGACTCAGCAATGCCATGTTGTTGACCGAGGTCACCGCCTGGTCCGTGGGCCATGCCCCGGAGCGCTACGCCCGCTGCGCCCGCGCCATGGGCATGGCGACAACCGCAGACAGTGACGCACAGGCGCTGGACCAGCTGGTAGCCGGTTTGCGGCAGCTGGCCACCGACCTGCAGGTGCCCGGCCCCAGGGCCTGGGGGATAGCCGGGAATGACTGGTTTGACGCCATCGGTACCATGGCGGAGCAGGCGCTGGCCTCCGGGTCTCCGGCGAACAACCCGCGTCTGCCTGACAAGGCGGACATCGAGGCCCTGTACCATCGGGTCTGGGAGGCCTGACAGCGGTCGTTGCCTACCCAACCAGAACTGCTTTGGCTACACTGCACGGCCCGATCCAGCAATCACCCCGGGAGAGTCCCCAGCATGAAACGCGTTGTTTTCAACCAGAAAGGCGGGGTGGGCAAGACCAGCATTACCTGCAACCTTGCCGCCATCAGCGCCGCCCGCGGCCTGCGCACACTGGTCATCGACCTCGATGTGCAGGGCAACAGCACTCACTACCTTGTTGGCGAAATCGACGCCGACGCGTTCCCGGCCGAGGCCCAGGGCGTGGCCGGGCTGTTCAAGCAGACGGTGGGCTCGCGCAAGATGCGCCAGAATCCCGATTCCTTTGTCTGGGAAACACCCAGTGAGAATCTGTTCCTGCTGCCCTCCAGCCCGGTGCTGACCCAGCTGGAAAAGGAGCTGGAGTCGCGCTACAAGATATACAAGCTGCGCGACGCACTGGAGAAACTGGACGAGGAGTACGATCGGGTCTACATCGATACGCCGCCGAACTTCAACTTCTACTCCAAATCGGCCCTGATCGCTGCCGATACGGTGCTGGTGCCCTTTGACTGCGACAGTTTTGCCCGTCAGAGCCTGTATTCGCTGATGGAAAACATTGCCGAGCTGCAGGAAGACCACAACCCTGATCTCGAGGTCGAGGGCATTGTCATCAACCAGTTCAACAGCCAGGCGCGGCTGCCCGGCGAGTTGGTGGCGGAGCTGGAGGAAGAGGGCTACCCGGTGTGTCGCACCTACCTCAGCACTTCGGTGAAGATGAAAGAGTCACATCGGGAGCACCGACCGCTGGTGGACATGGCGCCCAGCCACAAGCTCACCCTGCAGTTTCTGCAACTGTACGCTGAGCTGGAGGGCGGGCGCAGCTAGGTGGGGCCGCCTAGGTGGGGCCGCCCAGGTGGGGCCGCCCAGGTGGGTCAGGAGTCCGGTAGCAGGCTGCCCGCCTTCTGCACCGCGTCCACATACTCGTCCAGCAGCCGGTAAATGACCTGCCGGCAGGACTCCACCGTATTGATCTGGCCGATGACCTGGCCGCAGGGGTTGAAGGCGATTTTCTGGCAGTCGCCCTTGTCCGCGTAAACCGCGGTGCGGCGAATGCCGTCCGAGGTGACCAGCCCCTGCAGGGGCATCCCCAGTGGGTCGGGTGTGTCGGGCCGTTCCCAGGCCTCGGTCCACTCACTCTTGAGCATGCGGCAGGGCTTGCCGGTCCAGGAGCGGGAGCGAACGGTGTCCTCGCTGGTGGCCTTGAGCAGAGACTCCTTTTGTGCGGGCTGGGTATGGGCCTCCTCCACGGTGAGCCACAGGGACCCGGTCCAGACACCGGCGGCGCCCATGGCCATGGCCGCAGCGATCTGACGGCCGTTGCCGATGCCGCCCGCGGCCAGCATGGGCAGGTCGCCGATGGCGTCGACGATCTGCGGCCAGAGCACGATCGAGCCGACATCACCGGTGTGCCCCCCGCCTTCGCCGCCCTGGGCGATCACAAAGTCCAGCCCGGCTGCCTTGTGTGCAAGGGCCTGTTTGACCTTGCCACAAAGCGCCCCGATGAGGCGGCCGGAGTCCTTGACCTGCTTGATTTTCTCCGCCGGCGGCGTCCCCAGGGCGTTGGCGATCAGCTTGCATTTGGGCCGGGTCAGGGCCTCCTCCAGCAGGGGCGTGGCGGTGGCGTCAGTCCAGCCCATCAGGCCCATGGTTTTGCTGCCATCGGGCCAGTCCGGTACGCCGGCGTTGGCCAGCAGCTGCTGGGCAAAGTCGATATGCTCCTGCGGCACCATCGCCCACAGCTGCTTTTCCATGTCCTCCGCAGAAAGGGCGTCCATGCCCTCGTATTTCTGCGGGATCACGATGTCGACGCCGTAGGGTTTGTCGCCGATATGCTCGTCGATCCAGTCCAGCTCCTCTTTCAATTGCTCGGGGCTGAAGCCGACCGCGCCGAGGACGCCTATGCCCCCCGCCTTGCTGACGGCAACCACGACATCGCGGCAGTGGGTGAAGGCAAAAATGGGGTAGTCGATGCCGAGGCGTGCGCACAGAGAATTGGTCATGGATCTGCTCCGGTTGCGGATAACGGCTACCAGTATTGTAGCTCCCGGACGGGCAGGCAATGGTGACTGGCGGCCAGCAAAACTGGCGCATCTGTTCAGGCTGCGGTCCCGGCTCGCGCATAACCTTATAAAATCAAGTTATTTGTCACTGCCGCCCTGATTCTTTAGAGTTCCGGGTCCCTGATGATAACGGCAGCCCCGACCGCCCGTGAGTATTGACCTGAACAGCGCCAACGCCGCCCTCCGCGGGGCCAGTGCAACCGCAATCGTGGAGTGGGCTCTGGCCCTGGGCAAGCCCGCCATTGCCACCACCAGCATGGGTCGCAACGCCGCCGTCATGCTGCATCTGGTCAGCTCCGTGGATGCGGGGGTGCCGACGGTCTGGGTGGATACCGGCTATAACCTGCGCGATACCTATGTCGTGGCGGAGCGCCTGATCCGGGATCTCACACTGGATATCCGCGTCTACAGTCCGCTCATGACCTCCGAGCGCCGCAACGCAATCATGGGCGGTATTCCGACGGTTGACGAGGAAGATCGGCACCGGGAGTTTACCCGCCAGGTCAAGCTGGAGCCCTTTGCCAGGGCGCTGGCGGATCTGCAGCCGGAAGTCTGGCTGACCGGGATCCGGCGGGAAGAGACGGAGCATCGCAAGAGCCTGGATATTGTCTCCGTTGATGACCGCGGGATACTCAAGGTCGCGCCATTATTCTACTGGTCAGAGCAGGACGTGGACGACTATATGGCCAGGCACCAGCTGCCGAGCTGCCGGCACTACTTCGATCCAACCAAGGTCCACGACGGTCGCGAGTGCGGCCTCCACACCGCGGCCTGACCTGACCGCGCTGGCGCCAGCTCCTGCAGCAAGTTTGCGGGGGGGTTATAATTGGTGCAGGTCTGCCGGCGAGGGCAGATCGGGAGGTTGCCATGGTCAAGCTGCGCTGGTTGCAGGCCGTCACGGCGCTGTTGTGCGGCGCCCTGCTATCGGCCTGTGCGAGCCTGGACGGCTCCGCAGTGGCTGCGAACCAGCTGCCACCACTGCTGCAGAATGGCTACGCCATGTCGCTTGCGGATGCCTTCGCCGGTCCTCCCGCTCCCGACCTGCTGGAGTTGACGCCGGAGATGAAGGCCTTTGTGACCCGCTACGCTCCCGCCGACGGAGGTGCCCGCCAGCGTCTGCTGAGTCTGCACGAGGCGGTGAAAGGGCAGGGTGCACTGGGGGTGGTCTACGATCCGGTCGCCGATGGCACAGCTGCGGCCGTTTTCCGGGCCGGTGTCGCCAATTGTCTCTCCTTTGCCCATCTGTTTGTCGCCCTGGCCCGGGAAGCCGGTCTCGACGCCCGCTACCAGTGGCTGGAGGTGCGCCCGCAGTGGACGCGGATGGGTGAGCGCGTCTCTGTTCGCCTGCACGTCAATGTCATGGTGCGGATGCCGGCGGGTGAGCAGTTCATGGTCGATATCGACCCGCTGCAGTCGCGGGATGTTGCTGCCTCCCGGCTGCTGTCAGATGTCGATGCGGCGGCGCTGGATCACAACAATATCGCCATGGGGGCACTGGCGAGGGGCGATATCGAGGCCGCATGGAGCGAGCTGGCGAGGGCTCTGCGCCTCAGCCCGGGACTGTCCCAGCTGTGGGTCAACCTCGGTGTCGTGTACCGGCATGTCGGGCAGCTCGACGATGCGGAATGGAGTCTGTTGCAGGCCCTGGCGATCGACAGCGGTGACCGCTCGGCGATGAACAACCTGGTGGTGCTGTACGCGCAAATGGGGCGCGGCGAAGAGCGCGATTTCTGGGTAGAACGTATCGAGCGTCATCGCGATCGCAATCCCTGGTATCACGCCTGGCTCGGCGACCGGGCGGCGGAGGAGGGAGACTGGTTGGCGGCGAGCAAGCACTATCGCGTGGCGCTCAAACTGAATCCGGATGACAGCGCGATGCTCTATGCCAGTGGTATCATCCACTTCCGTCTGCGGCAGTACGCCGCCGCCGAACGCCTGATTGAACAGGCGATCGACGCGGCCAGCCTGCGCAGTGACATTCAGGGCTACCGGGCCCAGCTGGAATTGGTGAGGCAGCGTCAGCTGGCGGATACCCAGCCCGCGGTGGATCCTGGCTCCACGCGAATATAGGCCCTGCGATCCAGCTTGCCCCCGACCCGGGAGAGCAGGTCCAGCAGGCGCATTTGCCAGCCGTATTTACGCCGCAGCGCGGCGAGGGCTCCGGCAATGTCCCGGGGGTCCTCAAGCAGGTGCGCCTGCGCCTCCAGCCAGCCCCCGGTCAGGCGGCCGGTGACTGTGCAGGGGGCGATCCTGGCCTCGCTGAAATTGCGCAGCCGCTTGACCTTGCCGGCATCGCCGGCGGAGAACAGGTAGAAGCAGTCCCCGTCCCCGGGAGCGAACCAGACCGGGGTGGGTACGAACTCGCCGCTGCGCTTGCGGGTGGCGAAATTGAGGTAGGCGCTGCGCTGCAGTTGCGCAAGAATTTTGCTGTCCATCGGTTGTCCAGTGGTATCGTATCGCACAGTGGCTTCCACGATAACAGAACCGAACCAACAGGGAGTGTGTAGATGCGCGAATTTGGCTTTGAGTCCACCACCAGCGAGGTAATTGCCGGGCAGGACCTGCGCGGCAGGGTGGCACTGGTGACGGGCGCCTCCGCCGGCCTGGGAGTGGAGACTGCCCGTACCCTCGCGGGAGCCGGGGCGACCGTGTGGTTGCTGGCTCGGGATCGTGCCAAACTGGATGTCGCGCTGGCCCAGCTGCAGGCAGAGTCGCTGCCGGGCCGGTTGGAATCCGCCCTGCTGGACCTGGCCGATCTGGACCAGGTGCGTACCGCGGCTGCAGGCCTGCTTGCCGCCTGCCCGAAGATCGACCTGCTGATCAACAATGCCGGCGTCATGGCCTGCCCCCACGGCGAGACCGCGCAGGGTTTCGAGATGCAGCTGGGTACCAATCACGTCGGCCACTTTCTGCTCACCGGGTTGCTGTTGCCGGCGCTCAGGGCGGGTGCAACAGAGGGGCGGGCGGCGCGGGTGGTCAACCTGAGCTCCGCCGGGCACCGTTACTCCGCTTTCGATTTCGAAGATCCCAACTACCGCCAGCGTGCCTACGACAAATGGGAGGCCTACGGGCAGTCCAAGACCGCCAATGTGCTGTTCACGGTAGCGTTGGACGCGCGCGCCCGGGAAGCCGGTGTGCGTTCGTTCGCGGTACACCCGGGCGCCATTTCCACCGAGCTGGGGCGGCATATGGACAAAGACGACATGGCCCGTATCGCCGCCAGCTTTCCCGGCGGCAAATGGGCCTTCAAGACAGTGCCCCAGGGCGCGGCAACCAGTGTCTGGGCTGCCACGGCGCCGGAACTCGAAGGCCGCGGCGGGCTCTATCTCGAGGACTGCCGCATTGCCACTGCGGCTACCCAGGACAGCCGGGACGGGGTTCGATCCTGGGCGGTGGACCCCGCCGCCGCCGAGCGCCTGTGGCAGCTTTCGGAACAGTGGGTAGGGGAGTCATTTTTTATAGGTGAGGTTGAATCATGAAAGGCGAGCGTGGGCTAGTTGGGTTGCTGGTGCTGGCGTGGATGCTGTCGGCGAGCGTTGTCCAAGCCGACAGCCGGGAGCAGATTGAAAGCAAATCAGGCGCCGCCCTGGGAGAGTTGCGCGAGTTTGCGCCGGGGGTGGAAAATTTGCTGCGCGACGCCCGCGGCGTGCTGGTGTTTCCGGATCTCGTCCGCATGGGGTTCGGCACAGGAGGCCAGTATGGCGAGGGTGCGCTGCTGGTTGGCGGCGAGGCGGTAGCCTACTACGCCACTACCAGCGCACGCCATGAACTGCCGCAGGGCGCGCTCCGCTCTGCCAAGGTCATTTTGTTCATGACCGATGATGCCCTGGTGTCCTTCCGCAACACGGTCAACTGGCAGGTCGGGGTGAACGGCGAGGTGGATCTGGTGCAGGCGGAGGGCAAGACTGTGCGCCTGGCCCGGGCGGAACACCCGGTGCTGGCGCTGGGTTTCTCCGATCTCGGCCTGATCCAGGGCCTGGACCTCAAGGGCAATATGATCAACCGGATCGCTCGCTGACCGGCAGACAGCCGCCGGCTGGCAGCCGGCGGCTGGTTTGGGTATCCTGCGCCGCTTGCAATTTCCTCCCGGGAGACTCTGGTCATGCTTGAACACGTATCGGTTGCCAACGCCCTGCGCGGCGACCTGCCGCTCGGCAGTACTGTCACGGTCCGGGGCTGGCTCCGCAGCAAGCGCGATTCCAAGGCGGGTATCTCCTTTCTTGCGGTCCACGACGGTTCCTCCTTCGACCCCATCCAGGCGGTGGTGCCCGCCGGTCTTGGCAACTATGAAAGTGAGGTGCTGAAACTGTCCACCGGCTGCGCGGTCGCGGTGACCGGTGAGCTGGTCGCCTCTCAGGGGCAGGGGCAGGCGGTGGAAATCCAGGCCAGCGAGGTGGAGGTCGTGGGCTGGGTGGAGGATGCAGAGGCCTACCCCATCGCCAAGAAGCGGCACAGTTTCGAGTACCTGCGCACCCAGGCCCACCTGCGGCCGAGAACCAATACCTTCGGCGCCATTACCCGCGTGCGCAACACGCTGGCCAACGCCATCCACAACTATTTCTATGCGCACGGTTTTCACTGGATCAATACGCCGATCATCACCGGCAGTGACTGTGAAGGAGCCGGCGAGCTGTTCCGGGTGAGTACCCTGGACCTCGCCAACCTGCCGCGCAAGCCCGATGGCAGCGTGGACCACGGCGAGGACTTCTTTGCCGGCGACGCCTTCCTTACCGTTTCCGGGCAGCTGGAGGTAGAGGCCTATTGCCTGGCGATGAGCAAGGTCTACACCTTCGGCCCCACCTTCCGCGCGGAGAACTCCAATACCAGCCGCCATCTGGCGGAGTTCTGGATGGTGGAGCCGGAGATTGCCTTTGCCGATCTCAATGCCAATGCCGACCTCGCCGAGGATCTGCTCAAACACCTGTTCACGCGGGTGCTGGAAGAGCGCGAAGAAGACATGGCATTTTTCCAGCAACGGGTGGACAACACGGTGATCGAGCGGCTGCGCACGGTCATCGACAGTCCCTTCGAGCGCCTGGACTACAGTGAAGCCATTCGCATCCTGGAAAACTGCGGCAAGTCCTTCGAATTTCCGGTTGCCTGGGGTGTGGACCTCGCCTCCGAGCACGAGCGCTACCTGGCGGAAACCCATGTCGGGCGGCCGGTTGTGGTGATGAATTACCCGAAGGAAATCAAGGCATTCTACATGCGCCTGAATGACGACGAGCGCACTGTGGCAGCCATGGACGTGCTGGCGCCGGGTATCGGCGAAATTATCGGCGGCAGTCAGCGGGAAGAGCGGCTGCAGGTTCTGGATGCGCGCATGGATGCACATTTGCGCGAGGAGCTGTGGTGGTACCGGGATCTGCGCCGCTACGGGACTGTGCCCCACGCCGGCTTTGGGCTGGGCTTCGAACGTCTGCTCAATTACGTGACCGGGATGGAGAACGTGCGCGATGCCATTCCCTTCCCGCGCACGCCCGGTAACGCCAGCTTTTGAGTCGGGGCCTGGGTCGGGCCGCTACCCGGCCTCCTCGGGCCGCGCGGCCTTGAGCCCGGCGCCGGGGCGCAGGCCAAACAGAGCCTGGTAGTTGTTGTCGGTATTCACGCCGCTGTAGTCCAGCTCCACCACCTGTTCCAGCTCGAAACGGCGTGTGGTGCTGGTGAGGCTGGCGGTCCATTTGTCGTAGCTGAACTTTTCCGGATCCCGGCGCAGGTCGACAAAGCCTTCCAGGCCACAGTCGACCAGGCGCACGCTGAACCCGGAACTGTTGACGTGGATAATGCGCCCGTTGAAGCCCGCGTCCTGCTGCGGCGCCTGTCGCGCCAGATACTTACTGGCCAACCAGCGTTCCGCTTCCAGGGTGGCGGCGCGGGTGTTGGCAAGCCGCTCCTTGACCGCGGCCAGCTGCTCCCGGGTCACCAGGTTGGGCTCTTTGCCATGTAATGCAGCCTTGATCTGCAGGTGCACCAGGAAGTCGACGTACTTGCGCAGGGGCGAGGTGCAGTTGGTGTAGCACTCCAGTGCCATCCCCATGTGCAGCCCCGCCTTCGTTGACAGCTCTGCCCGGGTCAACAGCCTATTTACCATGGCGCGCAGGGGCAGTCTGTTGGCGCTGGCCGCCAGCTGGCGCATGATATCCCGGTAGCCTTCGCGGCTGGCGGGGTCCAGCTCTGCGGCTTCCGGTGCATGCATGGCGAGGAATTTCCGGCACTCGTCGATGCGGTCGGCGCGAAAGCCCGGATGGATGACAAAGGGGCCGCTGGCACGGCGCTCGGCGAGGAAACGGGCCGCGCAGCGGTTGGCGGCAATCATGCATTCCTCTACCAGCTTTTGCGACAGCAGCTTTTCGTGGGGCTCGATGGACTCGATCTGCTTGCGGTCGTTGAGGATCCAGCGGTATTCCCGGCGATCTTCCATAACCAGTTCATCGGCCTCGCGCCGGGCACGCAGCGCCCGGTACACCTGGTAGAGCGCTTCCAGAGGCGTGGCATGGCTCATCAGGTCGTCGCCGTGACCATTCAGGTAGCGGTCGACAGCGAAATAGGAGAGTTTGGCCCTGGAGCGCACGGTGGCCTCGATAAACTCGAAAGTGCCAACGTCGCCGCTGTCGCTCACGGCGATCTTGCAGACCAGGGCGGCGCGGTCATTGCCCTCGCTCAGGGCGCAGGTATCCTGGGCCATCTGCTCCGGCAGCATGGGCAGGACATCGCCATGGAAATAGACCGAGGTGCAGCGGGCAGCAATGTCCTGCTGCAGGCTGGAGCCCGGCGGGATCCAGGCAGTGGGATCGGCGATGGCGACATACAGGGTCCAGCCGTCGCTGCTGATATCGGCGTACAGGGCGTCGTCTATGTCCTGGGTCTTGGCGGCATCGATGGAGACAAACTCCAGGTCAGTCAGGTCGCGCCGACGCTCGGTCGCCAGCGGCCGGCATTCCGCCAGCTGTTGCTCCATGTCCTTAAGGGCCGGCGTGCTCCAGGCCGGGGCCAGCCGGTACTTGGCCATGCAGTACAGGTTCTCGATGCCGGGGGTATCGTCGTTACCCAGCACCTGGAGAATCTTGGCCTGGGGTTTGCCGTCGCGGATGGGGTGGCGAAGGACGGCGCAGCGGACGTAGTCCCCTTCGTGCACGCCATTGCGGGCGTGGGGGGGGATGAACAGCCAGCGCTTGAGCTGGGGCAGATCGGGTTGTACGAACAGGGCCTTGCCCTTGCGCACACAGCGACCGCTGAAGTCCCCCAGCGGACTGTCGACCAGCTGCTCAATATCGGCGATGGTCTTGTTGTCGCCGGAGGGGCGGATACAGACCCGCACGCGGTCGTCCGGGAAGGCCTTGAGCATCTCGTCCGGCGGGATGAAGACTTCCCGGCCATCGTCAAGTACCGCGAAGCCATAGCGGGACTGGGTACCCTTGATCACCGCTTCAGCCCGCTCTTTTTCGGCTTCCATCTGGGATTTAAGGCCCTTCAGCTGGGCGAGTGAGTCCGGGTTGAGCATCGCGGGATAAGGTCTTTGGCTGGTAGTGAATGAAGCCGGCTATCGTAGCCGAAAACAGCGGCCCTGTCAGGATTCGCTGCGGGCGGCCGCCGGTCGCACCAAACTGGGGCCATTTCCCGCGTTGACATTCTGCCGGGCAGGGTTTGTAATCGGGTCAACGCTGTGGTTCCGCCGCAACCAGGAAGCGCTGTTGAATATACGCTGTACCTACCTGCAAACCTCTGCCCGGCCGTCGCTGCCGGTTTCCTGCCCGACCTGCTCGCCTTCCCTGTCGCCCTTACCTGCCCTCATGAGGAATCCGCTATGGAATCAGGTTCGCCCCTGCGCGTAGAAAAACCCACCCTGAAAGCCGTTGTCAAAAAGACCTATGTCCTGGACACCAATGTCCTGCTGCACGATCCCAACGCCGTCACCGGCTTCAATGAGCACCATATCGTGATTCCCATGACGGTCCTGGAGGAGCTGGACCACATCAAGGACCGGCACGAGAAGACTGTCAGCCGGGAAGCCAGGATAGCCATCCAGATGATCGACAAGGTGGTGGACGCCGCCTCGCCCCGGGAAATCCAGGAGGGCGTTCCCATCCCCGGCAGCAACATGGCCGGGGTGCCGGGCACGCTTGCCATTTACCCCGACCAGCTGCTCAGCGACGCCAGCGACATCCCCTATCTGGACGCGACCCAGGACCAGGCCAACGACAACCGCATCATCAACGTGGCCCTGCGCCTGCAAGCGGAGAACCCCGGGGAGTTTGTCTGCCTGGTGACCAAGGACATCAACATGCGGATCAAGGCCAAGGGTTCGGGCTTGATGCACGTCGAGGACTATCGCCGTGACCGGGTGCTGGACGACATCGACCTGCTGGCGCGCGGTTATGAACACGTGGCGGGTGACTTCTGGTCCGGTATCTCCGAGGTTGACACCCTGCGCGAGGGCGATTGTACCCTGCACCGGATTCCGCGCCGCTCCCTGCCGGCTGCCTATCCCAATATGTTCGTCCACGATGACCAGGACTTCATGGCTTTTGTGAAGCGCATCGACAGCGACTTCGTCTACCTGCGTTGTGATAGCCGGGACAAGCTGATGAATCGTCGCTTCTGGGGCTTGGCGCCGCGCAATCTGGAGCAGGCCATGGCCATGTCCCTGCTGGAGAACGACAGTGTCGACATGACCGTCATGACCGGTCCCGCCGGTTCCGGCAAGACCCTGCTGGCCCTGGCCTACGGCCTGCATGCGATCCTCGAGCAGAAGCGTTTCAGCAAGCTGATCGTGGCCCGGTCAACACCGCCCATCGCGGAGGATATAGGCTTCCTGCCGGGTACCGAGGAGGAGAAGATGGCGCCCTGGCTGGCGGCCTTCGACGATAACCTGGAGATCCTGCACGGCACCGACGAGTCCTGCCATGGCAGCATCGCCTATGTGAAGGAGCGGGCCAATATCCAGTTCAAGTCGCTCAACTTCATGCGCGGGCGTTCGTTCAACAACGCCTACATCATCATTGACGAAGCCCAGGGGCTGACCCAGTTCCAGCTCAAGTCGGTGATCAGCCGGGTCGGGGCGGACTCGAAGATCGTGGTGCTGGGTAATCTGGCGCAGATCGACAACAAGTACATCTCCCCCCTGACTTCGGGCCTCACCTACCTTGTGGAAAAGACCAAGGCCTACCCCCATGCCGGTATCATGCACGTCAACGGTATTGTGCGCTCCCGGCTGGCGGCCTTTGCGGAGGAAAACCTGTAGTTCGGGCCGCGCAGGTCGGGCCGCGCAGGT
>NZ_JAVKCQ010000008.1:0-33161 GCF_040222615.1 Haliea sp. | reverse complement strand
CGCGACGCCCGGCGCCGAGACCGCCATTGCGATCGCAATCGACGATTCGGAGGCAGAAGCTTCGGCCCAGGACGGAGCAGCGGCGTTAGCCCGGGCGACCGACCGCTCGACTGCACAGGCCACTTCCAGTGGGGACAGTGTGGCAGTTGCAACGGCAGAGAATGTGTCGGTCGCAACAGTGATCGCGGACGCCGACAGTGCCGCCTCTGCTGACGCCGATAACACGTCGAACGCAACGGCAACCGCGACGGGAGATTCGGCAGCCACCGCCGTGGCCGCCGACGATTCAGATGCAACCGCCACCGCTACCGATTCTTCGGCTGCGGAGGCCCAGAGTACCGACGATGGCTCGACCACAGCGCTCGCCGATGAGACGAGCAACGCCACCGCCACCGCTCAAGACGCGGCGACTGCGGTAGCCTCGGCGGAACAGAGCGCATCAGCTACCGCCTTCTCCGCAGACAACAGCGTCGCTAGCGCGGACGCCAATGACGATTCGATCTCGAACGCAGTAGCCACGGACAATTCTGCAGCCACCGCTTCATCGGACCAAGGGTCAGACGCGCTGGCATTTGCTACGGAGTCTTCGGCTGCGGATGCCAGCTCTAGCGCGACCAGCTCGGCATCTACTTCGGCCGAGCAGTCCAGCGTCACTACGGCCAACGCCTCTGACGGCTCGACGTCTACAGCCAACGCGGTTGGTACAGCATCTGCCTCAGCCTCTGCCACTGATAACAGCGTCGCAAATGCCGAGGCCTCTAACCAATCGACTGCGAATGCGGTTGCGTTGTTGAATGCAGCCTCGAGTTCCAACGCTACCGATAATTCAGACGCGGCCGCCACTGCAAACGACGCTTCAGCTGCAGAGGCGACCTCCACCGCCGGGGGCACAGCCAGCGCGTCCGCGGAGACTGGCTCAACGGCCACGGCAAACGCTGCGAACGGCGTAACCGCCAGCAGTCAGGCGCTGAATGGTGCTGACACCTCAGTGAACGCGCCCGCACCGGTCGGCAGTCCCGAGATCGACAATAATGGCCCTAGCAGCGCGGCTCTGCGCCTGCCCGAAGAGCTCGTCTCATCGGTCGACATCCAGACACCTCTGCCCTTCGGGATTGCAGGTTCAGGCGGCGCTATCGACCGGGTCGTGCTCGGCGGATTTCCAGCAGGCAGCGTTTTGAGCGCAGGGACGGAGGAGTCACCCGGGGTATGGGCCTTCAGTGGGCCACCACCGTCGAATCTCAGCTTCTCGCTGCCCCCCGGCTGGACCGGGACATTTCTGCTGGATGTCAGAATCGAGGTGGCAAGCGCTCTGGGCTTTGCGGAGGCGCCGCTGAGCGTAAGGATAAATCCGTTGAACGCAGCTCCGATACCGGCAATGAGTAACTTAGCGCTAATGGTGCTCGCACTGATGTTGATGCTGCTAGCCGTCCGTCGGCAAGTAAACGCCTCGCAAAAGACGGCTTTGACAAGAACAGCCCAATCTCGCGATCCATTGCGCAACCGGTAGAGACGCTGCAGTTGCCGGGCGGCATCTCCGGTGCGAGAAGTCACGTTCGGTCACTCACAATAAAAGAACCGCCCTGCAAAACAGGGCGGCCAATCAGACAAAAAACCTACTAGAGTCGGACCTCGCTACTAGTTAAGGTAGAAACGCATGCCGACCTGAAACGTGGTCAGGTTGTCATCCAGCGAGTTGGTGGTGGCAAACACATCCGCGGTGGCAAGCTGAAAGTTCACGGCGGTGGAGATAGCATGTAGGGGCGCACGAACCACTTGATGCCGGCTTCCGGGTCAAACACTGCGCCATCGCCATCGCCATCGCCATCGCCATCGCCATCGCCAAGACCGGACTCCAGATCAAAGTCATCACCGTCAAAGTTTACCGAGCCCAGACCGATCGCTGCGCCAAGATATGGCACCCAGTGGCTATCGCGGTAGAAGTTGTACTCAGTAAGGAGCTCAGCCGAGCGACTGTCTACGGCATTCGTATCGAGCGTACTTTTCGGCAGGCGGCCACCCGGTTTCTGCTGTATTACCAGCATAAACGCAGTATTGGCCGCTATGCCCAGTCCCTGAAAATTCTGGACCCGCATATAGGCGATCTGCCTTTGCGTCGGGTGCACCAGGGCGCGCTGGAGCCGTTTATACGGCATCGTCGTGAGCAGGGTATGCGAGCCAACACCATCAACCGCGATCTGGCGGTGGTGCGACGCATTCTGACTCTGGCCGCCCGCCTGTGGCGGGATGAGTCCGGTTTGAGCTGGCTTGAAACCGCTCCCCTGCTGCAAATGCTTGAGTGTGACGATGCCCGCAAGCCGTATCCCCTGTCGTGGGACGAGCAATCGAGGTTGTTTGCGCGGTTGCCGGGTCACCTGAGGGAAATGGCGTTGTTCAAGGTCAACACCGGAACGCGGGAGCAGGAAGTGGTGGGTTTGCGGTGGGAGTGGGAGATACCGATTCCCGAGCTGAAAACCAGCGTGTTTGTGGTCCCGGGTGGCGGCGTGAAGAATGGGGAGGATCGACTGGTGGTGATGAATGCCGAAGCACGGGCGGTGATCAATCGTCAGCGCGGCAGGAACCCGGAGCATGTGTTTACCTATGCCAAAGGCAGACCGGTGGATCGCATCAACACCAAGGCCTGGCGCAGGGCGCGGGAGGAGGCTGGCTTGCCTCAGGTGCGGGTCCATGATTTGAAGCATACCTTCGGTCGCCGGTTGCGGGCCAAGGGCGTGAGTCATGAAACCCGGCAGGTGCTCCTGGGTCACAATCTCAGAGTGATTTGAGGTTTTGTAAGCCTTTGATTTAAAAAGGAAAAAGTGGTAGCTACGGGTGGACTTGAACCACCGACCCCAGCATTATGAATGCTGTGCTCTAACCAGCTGAGCTACGTAGCCACAATTGTGTCATGGGGGCAGAGCCCCAAGAAGGCGCGCATTTTCCCCATTTTGATTTCCCAAGTCAAGCCAGCTTGGGTGGTTGGGCGCTGGTTCAGCCCCTCACAGGTCGACGCCGTTGATGTTCCCTGCGGTCAGCTCCGTGTCGCTGGTTGCCGCCAGAGTTCGCAGCAGGACACCGTTGCCGACACCGTACCAAAGGGTCTGGGTGTAGTTGCTGGTGCCGCCGGTGGAGTGGGTGACGGTGGCTTCCTCCAGCACCCGGCAGGCCTGGAAGGTGCCCGCCGCGATCTTGATGGATTCGGTGCCAAGGTAAGTGGTCCTGAGCTCGGTGCTGGACTGGTCCATGAAACCCTGGTTGTCCTCCACCAGGGAGGAGAAGGTCTGGGTATAGCTCTGGCCCGCAGCCAGGTTCCAGCGTGTCAGCAGGTGGGGCGTATAGGTCACTGTCTGGACAAAGGTCTGCGGCGGCAGCCCCTCGGCGCTTTGGCCGAAACGTCGTAGCTGGCTGTTGGCCAGGTTCACGGCGACTATGGATTCGACCACTGCTCTCGATGGCTGCGGCCCCTTCAGCTCCTGTTCGATCACCAGGCGTAAGCCGCTATTGCCGTTGACACTTCCCGTGCCCTGCACCCGCTGGTCGAAAACGCTGGTCTGCATGCTGCCCCCGACAGAGGCGCGGTAGCGGGCGATGAGCCGCGCCTCCTGCTGCACGATATCGGGATTGAAACAGACGCTGCCATTTTCAGTGCCCAGTGGGCCGGGTTCGATACTCTCGAATACCGGGGTCAGAAAAAACACCTCGTCGGATTCGAGGAAGCCCAGCAGGGTGTCATTGCCGGCAAAGCCTGCGGTGAACAGGCGGCAAGTCTGAATATTGCCGCCGCAGAAGCCGCGCTGGCGCGTTTCCCAGTGTCGGAAGCGGAAGCCTGCGGCGGGGGTGGCGGCAAATGTCTCGTCGAAGAACAGGTCGTCGACGTCTACATCGCAGGTCTGGCCTGCATTGCACTGCAGCGAGCCCGACTGGGTGCCGACGCTGCCGCCCGGAGGGACCTCAATGCGAATCTTGCAGCCAGCAGTGGCGACCAGGGTCAGCGCCAGGGCTACAACAGGAAGAGGGCTCATGATGCGCCTCCTGCGTGCGGTTATCTCCTGAAAGTAGCCGGGAAGGAGGATTTGTCAAATGCTCTGCCGCGGTTGGTCTCAAGGCCGCGGCTGCTGCTGGGTGATACAGTGGATATTGCCGCCCCCCAGCAGGATCTCCCGCCCTGGCACCATCACCACCTCGCGCTCGGGAAACAGGGTCTGCAGTAGCTCCCGGGCGATATTGTCCATAGGGTCATCGAATCCCGGGACGATGATGCCGCCGTTCACGATCAGGAAATTGACATAGGATGCCGCCAGCCGCTCTGGCTGACCGTTCTCGTCCGGCACCTGGCCAAGCGCCCCGCCCTCGCTTTCGAGGATCGCGTACATCGGTGCCGGGATCGGCATTTTGTGGACTGCCAGCTGGCGGCCACGGGCGTCTCGGGTCTCCTTCAACACCGCCAACGCTGACCGACAGCGACTGAAATTGGGATCGCTTTCGTCGTCGGTCCAGCACAGCAGGACCTCGCCGGGGCGAACAAAGCAGCAGAAGTTATCGACGTGGCCATCGGTTTCGTCGTTATACAGACCCTCGGGTAGCCAGATGATGGTGTCCACTGCGAGGTAGTCGCGCAGGTACAGTTCGATCTCCGCCTGGCTCAGGTGCGGGTTGCGGTTGGGGTGCAGCAGGCACTCCGCTGTGGTAATCAGCGTGCCTTCGCCATCGACGTGGATCGAGCCCCCTTCCAGGACAAATTCCGGTGTCGCGTAGCGCGGTACCCGTTCCAGCTGCGCCACTTTCTGCGCCACCTGATTGTCCAGGTCCCAGGTCGGATAGGCCCCGCCGAGATGGCCGCCCCAGGCATTGAACTCCCACTCCACCGCCGCCAGCCGGCCCTTGCCGTCAATAAGGAAGGTGGGGCCGCAGTCGCGCATCCAGATGTCGTCGTTGGACAGCTCAATGACCCTGACATTGGTATCTTCAGCCAGCTGGGCGCTGGCGTTCTGGAACTGCTCCCGGGATGCGCCGACCGTTACCAGCTCGAAGCGGGCGATGGCGCGGACCACCTCGAGGAAGGCCGCCCGGGCGGGCAGGGCGCCGGCGCGCCAGCTGTCCGGGCGCTCAGGCCAGAGCGTCCAGACCTGGCTCTGGGGCGCCCATTCTGCGGGCATGAAGAAGCCGTCCGCGCGCGGTGTGCCACTGCGCAGGTTCACGCGTGTTCACCGTCCAGAGTATTGATGGGCTGATAGAGGGGCGGGCGCCGGTCCCGGAATACGCCCCAGGCGGTGCGCATCTTTTCTATTTCGTCCAGGTCGAAGCTGTGCACCAAAACGGTTTCGCTGTCGCCGTCCGCAGCCTCGACCAGGGCGCCGGTGTGGTCGGCGATGAAGGAGCCGCCATAAAAGGTGATGTCACTGCCGTCCTGCAGTTCACGGCCGATGCGGTTGCTGGCGACCAACGGCATCAGGTTGGCGCCGGCGTGGCCCTGCTGTACTCGCTGCCAGTGGTCGCGGCTGTGGATAGTCGGGTCGTGGGGCTCGCTGCCGATGGCGGTGGGGTAGAACAGCAGTTCGGCACCCAGCAGGGCCATACTGCGGGCGCTCTCGGGAAACCACTGGTCCCAGCAGATGCCGACGCCGATGCGTGCGTAGCGCGTGTTCCACACTTTGAAGCCGGTGTCGCCCGGGTTGAAGTAGAACTTCTCGTGATAGCCGGGGCCGTCCGGGATATGGCTCTTGCGGTAATTGCCCAGCACGCTGCCGTCGGCGTCGATGATGGCCACCGAGTTGAAGCGGGCGCGGCCCGCCAGCTCGAAGTAGCTGATTGGCAGGACCACCTGCAGCTCCCTGGCCAGGGCCTGGAAGTGCTGTATGGCAGGGTTCTCCGCCAGTGTGGTTGCCAGCAGCATGTAGTCTTCATTGGGATGCTGGCAGAAGTAGGGGGTTTCGAACAGCTCCTGCAGCAGAATGACCTGGGCGCCCTCGGCCTGGGCTGCGCGTACCAGGCGTTCGCCATTGGCGATGTTGGCCTCCCGGTCCCAGCTGCAGGCCATCTGGGTGGCGGCGACGGTAACGGTGCGGGGCATGCTTGTTTACTCCCTGATTCGGAACGGACCTGGATGCCGATTGCCGGCTCAACAGGTCGATGATGAAGCAAAACAGGGCTTTTATGAAGGCTTGAACGCCGATAATCGAGCGCCGGCGCCGGGCAACCCTTCCCCGGTATCGGGCCGCGGCGTGGCCGGCAGCATTGATTTTCGGCCAGACAATATATATGGTTATCCGTATATTGATAGGTGGGGAGATCGCGTCGTGACCGAACGCACTCAGTGTCACACAGCGCAAGGCATGATTGTGTGGTGAAAGGGGAGAACTTCTACAAATGCCTCGGCAACGAGACCCGCTTGCGCTGTTTGTTGCTGCTGCTGGTTCGGGAGCAGATCTGTGTCTGTGATCTCGCCGATGCGCTCGATGTTTCGCAGCCCATGATTTCCCGGCACCTGGCCCAGCTGCGTGCGTGCGATCTGGTCAGTGACCACCGGGAAGGGCAGTGGGTGTACTACCGCATTCATCCCGGGCTGGAGTCCTGGCAGCGCAGCGTGCTCGCTGCGACCCGCGACGGTCTTGGCACAGTGGCGCCCTGCGCCGGGGATGTTCTGCGTCTGCAAGCCATTGAGCGACAGAAGCAGGCCGGCGATTGCCGTTAACGTTCACTTCTCCCCGGAGTTCTTTATGACCATCAGGATTGGCATCAATGGGTTCGGCCGCATGGGCCGTCTGGTATTGCGCGCGGCATGGGATTGGCCCGAGGTCGAATTTGTCCAGATCAACGACCCGGCAGGTGATGCGACAACCCTGGCGCACCTGCTGACATTCGATTCAGTGCACGGGCGCTGGGACCGGGATGCCGCTGCCCGGGATGGCGCGATTGTGATCGAAGGCCGGCACCTTGCCACCAGCCGCAATACCCGCATCGAGGAAACCGACTGGTCAGCTTGTGACCTGGTCATCGAGGCCAGCGGCAAAATGAAGAAGGTCGATGTGCTGAACGCCTACCTGGCCCAGGGCGTCAAGCGGGTGGTGGTTACCGCTCCGGTAAAGGAGCCAGAGGTACTGAATGTGGTCATGGGAGTGAATGACCACCTGTACCAGCCGCAAACCCACAGGATCGTTACCGCGGCTTCCTGTACCACCAACTGCCTCGCCCCGGTGGTCAAGGTCGTTCTCGAGAACCTGGGTATTCACCACGGCAGCATGACCACCATCCACAGTGTAACCAACACCCAGACCATTCTCGACGCTCCCCACAAGGACCTGCGCCGTGCCCGCGCCTGTGGCATGAGCCTGATTCCGACCACGACAGGGTCTGCGACCGCCATCACCGAAATTTTTCCCGAACTCAGGGGGCGGCTCAATGGCCACGCGGTGCGGGTACCGCTGGCCAATGCCTCGCTGACTGACTGCGTGTTCGAAGTGGCAACGGCGACTACCGCGGAGGCGGTCAATGCAATGTTAAAGGCAGCTGCGGAATCAGGTCCATTGAAGGCCATTCTCGGTTACGAGGAGCGCCCGCTGGTGTCTATCGACTACAAGACCGACCCGCGGTCGAGCATTATCGATGCCCTGTCCACCATGGTAATCAATGAGACCCAGGTGAAGATCTACGCCTGGTATGACAATGAGTGGGGCTACGCCAACCGCACCGCGGAACTGGCGCTGAAGGTCGGGCGCTCGGATCAGGGCGCGTAGCGATGCTGGGCCACCTCTCCGCGGAGATCCGCCAGTACCTGGTGGTCACCGGCAACTACTGGGCCTTCACGCTGACGGATGGCGCTCTGCGTATGCTGGTGGTGCTGCACTTCCACGGGCTGGGTTACTCGCCGCTGGAGATCGCGCTGCTGTTCCTGTTCTACGAGATATTCGGGGTGATCACCAATCTGGTGGGTGGCTGGCTCGGTGCCCATGTGGGCCTCAATCGAACCATGACCATTGGCCTGGCGCTGCAGGTCATGGCCCTGGGAATGTTGCTGGTACCCGCGGCCATGCTCACTGTGCCCTGGGTCATGGCGGCCCAGGCGCTGTCGGGCATCGCCAAAGACCTGAACAAAATGAGCGCCAAGAGCTCGATCAAGCTGCTGGTGCCGGCCGATGCCCAGGGCACGCTGTACAAGTGGGTGGCCATTCTCACCGGCTCGAAGAACGCACTCAAGGGGGCGGGCTTTTTCCTCGGCGGTGTGCTGTTGACGTGGCTGGGTTTTGCCGGCGCCGTGGCGGCAATGGCGACGGCCCTGGCGCTGGTCTGGCTGGCAAGCCTGGTGCTCCTGCAAACGGATCTGGGCAAGGCTGCGAACAAGCCGAAATTCCGCGATATCTTCTCCAAGAGCCCGGCCATCAACATTCTTTCCGCGGCGCGCATGCTGTTGTTCGGCGCCCGGGATATCTGGTTCGTGGTGGCGCTGCCGGTATTCCTGTCCCAGACCCTGGCCTGGAACCACAGCCAGACCGGCGGCTTTCTCGCGCTCTGGGTGATTGGCTACGGCCTGGTGCAGGCGCTCGCACCGCGGATTACCGGAAGCCGCCGCACCGGGGCGGTTCCGGGTGGGCGCTCAGCGACAGTGTGGGCGGCCAGCCTGGCGCTGCTGCCGGCAACGATTGCGTTGGCTCTGGTGGCAGGCCTGGATCCGGCAACGATCCTGACCGGCGGCCTGCTGCTGTTCGGTGTGCTGTTCGCGGTCAACTCTTCCCTGCACAGCTATCTGATCGTCAGCTATGCTGGTCGTGACGGCGTGTCGCTGGATGTCGGCTTCTACTACATGGCGAACGCCATGGGACGGCTCATTGGCACCGTGCTGTCCGGCTGGGTGTTTCAAATGGCCGGCCGGGGTGCCGATGGGCTGGCTGCCTGCCTGTGGATATCTACCGGTATGCTGGTGGCCACAGTGATAATCTCTCTCTGGCTGCCCGGCGCAAGGTGGGCTCACTCGTGATCAGAATCAGGCAATGGACGTAGTTGCAAATGAATGAAACAACCCGGCAGCAAACCGTATCGCCGCTCAGCCTGTTCGAGCGCTATCTTTCGTTGTGGGTGTTGCTCTGCATTGCGGCGGGCCTCACCCTGGGTACCCTGCTGCCCGATACCTTCCAGCTGCTCGCCGGATTCGAGTACGGCTCAATCAACTTCATCGTGGCAGTACTGATCTGGTTCATGGTCTATCCGATGATGGTGTCGGTGGATTTTACCAGCCTCAGGCGTATTCACGAGCGCCCGAAGGGGCTGGTGATCACCCTGGTGGTCAACTGGTTGATCAAGCCTTTCACCATGGCCGCACTGGGCGTGCTGTTTTTTGAGTTTCTCTTTGCTGACCTGATCGACCCGGCCAATGCCAGCCAGTACATCGCCGGCATGATTCTGCTCGGCGCCGCCCCCTGCACGGCGATGGTGTTTGTCTGGTCACAACTGACCCGGGGCGATGCGACCTACACGCTGGTGCAGGTGTCTCTCAACGATGTCATCATGATCGTTGCCTTTGCGCCGATTGTCGCCCTGTTGCTCGGCGTCACCGATATCAGCGTACCCTGGGAAACGCTGCTGCTATCCGTGCTGCTGTATGTGGTTATACCTCTGGTGGCCGGCTCTCTGACCAGGATGCACCTGGTCCGCACGGCGGGTCCCGGGGCACAGGGTGAAGCCCGGGTATCGCGCTTCACCTCGCGCATCAAACCCTTGTCGGTATTGGGTCTGTTGGCAACTGTGGTACTCCTGTTCGGGTTTCAGGGGCAGGTTATACTGGACCAGCCGCTGTTGATCGCCCTGATTGCCGTGCCGCTGCTGATTCAATCCTACGGGATCTTTGCTGTCGCTTACGCCGCGGCCTACCTGTGGCGGGTGCCGTTCAATGTCGCCGCTCCCTGCGCCCTGATCGGCACCTCAAATTTCTTTGAGCTGGCGGTGGCCGTGGCCATTGGGCTGTTCGGCCTCAACTCCGGCGCTGCCCTGGTGACAGTTGTCGGCGTGCTGGTGGAAGTGCCGGTGATGCTTTCGCTGGTAGCCTTCGCCAACCGCACCCGTCACTGGTTTCCCGCTGCGGATGAGAAGCTGCCGGTGTGAACGCCCGCAATCAGCAGTGCTTCTGTCTGAGCCTTGACGAAGGCGCGCTGAGCCAGGCCCTGGAAACGGAGCTGGGAGAGCAGGGGCTCTACCAGATGACGCGGGAACGCTGCCCTTATCTCTTTTCTGCGCAACCTGTTTTTGTCGCGGACGACCATATCCGGCGAATGAATGCTGTCATTGGCGCAGTGGAAACGGTAATGAATTCGCCGCAATGGCGGCAGAGGGTGCTGAATTCTGCACCGCCCATAGCCCGTCATGACCCGGGTGGAGCCAAAGGTGTCTTCATGGGCTACGACTTCCATATTGGCGCCGAGTCTGTGGGACTGATCGAAATCAACACCAATGCCGGGGGAGCACTGCTCAATGCCGTGCTGGCCCGGGCCCAGCGCGCCTGCTGTCCGGAAGTCGCAGAGCTGATTCCCACCGCCAAGACCGCCCTGCAGCTGGAGCAGACTATTGTCGCCATGTTTCGACAGGAGTGGCAGTTGTCGCGCCATGACCGACCCCTGCGATCCATTGCAATTGTCGATGCGGATCCGCCAGCGCAATACCTGTACCCGGAATTTATCCTGTTCCGGCAGCTGTTCCAGCGCAATGGATTCGACGCTGTCATCGCGGCGCCCGAACAACTGCAGTTCCGCGATGGTCTGCTGCGGGCCGGGTCCATGCCGGTTGATCTGGTCTACAATCGGATGACAGACTTCCTGCTTGAGGGGAGCTGCGCCGCCGCCATTCGTGAAGCCTACCTGGCCAACGCGGTGGTGCTGACACCTCATCCACAGTCCCATGCCCTGTTTGCGAACAAACGCAATCTGGCGCTACTGTCTGATCCGCTGGAACTGGATGCTTTGCAGGTACCTGACGTCCTGCAACAGACACTGTTGCAGGGTATCCCCCGCACTGAGATTGTTTGTCCCGCCAACGCCGCTCGCCTGTGGGCCGAGCGCAAGCGGCTGTTTTTCAAGCCCGCCAGCGGGTACGGCAGCAAGGCGGCCTGGCGCGGCGACAAGATCACCAAACGGGTGTGGAGCGAGGTTCTGGCGGGGGATTATGTGGCGCAGGCACTGGTCCCCCCGGGAGAGCGCATTGCTCTGGGAGATGCCGCTCCGCTGGTGTTCAAGTACGACCTGCGCAATTATGTTTACGGCGGCGCAGTACAGTGGGTGGCGGCGCGATTGTACCAGGGCCAGACCACCAACTTTCGCACCCCGGGGGGCGGTTTCGCGCCGGTCTACCACTCCCCGCCAGTGTTGAGCCTGCGGTGACGCGCTGCATTCCCTGTCAGAAGGAGAATTCCGTGTTGGCCTGCTTCTGCGTCAGACGTTAAAGCGGAAGTGAATTACATCGCCGTCCTGCACGATGTAGTCCTTGCCCTCAAGCCGCCAGCGTCCGGCGTCTTTGGCGCCCTGCTCACCCTTATAGGCGATGAAGTCGTCGTAGCCGATGACTTCGGCGCGGATAAAGCCCTTCTGGAAATCGGTGTGGATGACAGCGGCGGCCTCGGGCGCGGTGGCGCCCACCTTTACCGTCCAGGCGCGCACCTCTTTGACCCCGGCGGTAAAGTAGGTCTGCAGGTTGAGTAACTGGTAGCCGGCGCGAATCACCCGGTCCAGGCCCGGCTCCTCCATGCCCAGGTCCTGCAGGAACTCCAGCCGTTCTGCGTCCTCCAGCTCGACGATCTCCGACTCCAGCTTGTTGCAGATGGCCACGACCACCGCACCTTCGCTGGCGGCAATCTCACGCACGGTGTCCAGGTAGGGATTGTTGTCAAAACCGTCTTCATCCACGTTGGCGATGTACATGGTCGGCTTGACGGTAAGCAGGTGCAGGGTCTTTACCAGAGCCTGCTCGGCCGGGTCCAGGGCCAGTGATCGCACCGGGAGGGCTTGATTCAGGTGTGGCAGCAGCTTGTTCTCCAGCAGCGCCTTGATGGCAATGGCTTCCTTGTCCCCGCCCTTGGCGTTGCGGGTGACGCGCTGCAACTGCTTTTCACAGCTTTCCAGGTCGGCCAGCGCCAGTTCGGTGTTGATGATGTCGATGTCCGCGCGCGGGTCTACCCGGTTGGCGACGTGGATCACGTTGTCGTCATTAAAGCAGCGCACAACGTGGGCGATGGCGTCGGTCTCGCGGATGTTGGCCAGGAACTGGTTGCCCAGGCCTTCGCCCTTGGAGGCGCCCGCCACCAGCCCGGCGATGTCGACAAACTCCATGGTGGTGGAGACTTCACGCTGCGGCTTGACGATTTCGGCGATCAGTTTCTGGCGAGGGTCAGGTACCGGCACGATGCCGGCATTGGGTTCGATGGTGCAGAAGGGGAAGTTCTCCGCGTCGATGCCGGCCCGGGTGAGGGCGTTGAACAGGGTGGACTTGCCGACGTTCGGCAGCCCGACGATTCCGCATTTGAAACCCATGTGTGAATCCTGTAATTGCAGATTTTGGGTGGAGGCCGGCAGCGCCGCTCAGGCGGCGCTGAAGCTGTGTAGTTGGGTCATGGCCCGGGTATCCTCGCCCACCAGTAGCAGGGGCAGGGCGGCTATCGCCGCATCGATACTGGCATCGATCTTTTCCCGCTCGCTCGCGGGCGGCCTGCCGAGTACGTACCCGGTCACCCGGGAAGCGTGGCCGGGATGGCCAATGCCGATGCGCAGGCGTGCAAAACGGTTGTCGTTGCCGAGGCTGGAGACGATGTCGCGCAGGCCGTTGTGGCCGCCGTGGCCGCCGCCACGCTTGAACCGGGCAGTGCCGGGTGGGATGTCCAGCTCGTCGTGGGCCACCAGAATGGCCTCGGGTGCCAGTTTGTAGAATCCGGCCATGGCGGCGACCGCCTGGCCGGATCGATTCATGAATGTCCCGGGAACAAGCAGGCGCAGGTCGTGACCAGCGCACTGGATGCGGGCAGTGAGGCCGAAAAATCGGGATTCGGCCTGCAGGGTGGCGCCATGCGCGCGCGCCAGAGCGTCGACGAAGTCGGCACCGGCGTTGTGACGGGTTCCCCGGTAGTCGCTGCCCGGGTTGCCCAGTCCGGCAATCATGGAAATTGAAGTTGCCAACGCCAGCGCCTCGCTCGCGCGAGGGTTTAGTCCTCGCTGCTGTCTGAGCTCTCGTCCGAAGAGGAGGAAGAGTCCTCGTCGGCGTCGCTGCCGCCTTTCGGCGCTACCACGGAGGCGACGGCCAGGTCGTGGTCTTCGCCCAGGGACAGTGCCACTGAGCTTACGCCTGTGGGCAGGGCGATGTCAGAGAGGTGAATGATGTCACCGGTCTTCACATCGGCCATGTCGACTTCGATGAACTCGGGGATGTCGGTAGGCAGACAGAGCACTTCGATGTCGGTAGCCTGGTGCTGGATCATGCCGCCCTGAACCTTGACCCCGTGGCAGGTCTTCTCGTTCAGGAAGTGGATCGGCACATTCACCTTGATGGCAACCTTCTCGTTCACGCGGAGGAAGTCAGCGTGGGTGACGCTGTTCCGGGCCGGATGCCGTTGCAGGTCCTTGAGGATGGCCTTTTCCTTGGTGCCGGCTACGTTGATAACCAGTACATGGGAAAAGAAAGCCTCGTTTTCCAGGGCTTTCTCCAGGTCCTTGCGGATAATGGACAGGGGCTGGGGATCCTTGCCGGCGCCATAAATGATGCCTGGGACCTGATCAGCGAGACGACGCAGGCGGCGGCTCGCACCTTTCCCCAGGTCCTCACGCACCTCTGCGTACAATTCAAATTGGTCAGACATTGTCTGGACTCCTTTGATGACACTGCCTTGCCTGCGACCGGCGCAGCAGTGGGCTTGGTTTAGCGCTGCCCCTACTGGAACAGCGCGCTGATGGATTCCTCGTTGGACACCCGGCGTATCGATTCCGCCAGCAGATCCGAAATGGTCAGCTGGCGGATCTTCGTTACCGCCCGGGCTTCCGCGCTCAGGGGAATCGTGTCTGTGACTACCAGCTCATCGAGCTGGGAGCCCATAATATTGTCGAGGGCGCGACCGGACAGTACCGCATGGGTACAGTAGGCCAGAACCCTGCTCGCGCCGCGCTCCTTGAGGGCGTCGGCGGCCTTGCACAGCGTCCCTGCGGTGTCGACCATGTCATCCACCAGCAGGCAGATGCGACCGTCGACCTCCCCGATCAGGTTCATGACCTGGGCCTCGTTGGCCTGCGGCCGGCGCTTGTCGATGATCGCCAGGTCCGCGTCATCCAGCTGTTTGGCAATTGCCCGTGCGCGCACCACGCCGCCGATGTCCGGCGACACCACGATCAGGTTGTCGTAGTTGCAGGCCAGGATATCCTGGTTCAGGATTGGCGAGCCGTAGACATTGTCCACCGGACAGCCGAAAAAGCCCTGGATCTGCTCGGCGTGGAGATCCACGGTGAGTACCCGGTCGACGCCCACCGTCACCATCATGTCCGCCACAACCTTGGCGGTAATCGGCACCCGCGCCGAGCGCACCCGGCGATCCTGGCGGGCGTACCCGAAGTAGGGCACCACCGCGGTAATCCGCGCGGCCGACGCCCGCCGCAGGGCGTCGATCATGACCAGCAACTCCATCAGGTTGTCGTTGGTCGGCGCACAGGTTGGCTGCACCACGAAAACGTCCTTGCCGCGAACGTTCTCGTTCAGCTCTACCGCAATCTCGCCATCGCTGAACTTGCCGACGCTGGCCTTGCCCAGGGACAAGTACAGCCGGTTGGCAATTTTCTGCGCCAGCTCCGGATTGGCGTTGCCGGTGAAGACCATCAGCTTGGAGGACACGGCACTTCTCTCCTGGGGAATACATGGCTGGGGTGGGCCGGTCGGCCGTCAGCTTCGTCACCGCCGCTCTGTGCGGCCATGTCACGAAGCATCTTCGTATGGCTGGGGTGGTAGGATTGACTCGGGCCTTCGGCCCTCGGGCTGCGCCCGGCGTCGCGTTGCTCCTCCGCCCCACTGCCTGCGGCAGCGGTCGAACCTGGTTCGAACCCTACCGGTCGGCTATCCTGCTTCGTCACCGCCGCTCTGTGCGGCCATATCACGAAGCATCTTCGTATGGCTGGGGTGGTAGGATTCGAACCTACGAATGCCGGGATCAAAACCCGGTGCCTTGCCACTTGGCGACACCCCAAAAATCTCTTGTTTACATCAGGCCAGGGCCTTCAGTACCGGCGACACATCGGTGCCCCGGGCGGTGAAACTGGTCCATCGTGTCGGGACCTGCTGCTGCACGGCTGTCGCTGCACGCCGGCTGTCAAAGGCGGCAAAAACACAGGCACCGGTTCCGGTCAGCCTCGCCTCGGCGAAGGCCCGGAGCCACTGCAGCGCTGCTCCGACTTCAGGGTATTTGGCCACCACCACCGGCTCGCAGTCGTTGCGGTGGACCCCCTGAAAAAAGGCGGCTATTGTGCTGGGCGAGGTGTCCCGTGTCAATTCTTGGCTGGAAAAAATTTCCCCCGTGGGCACAGAGCATGCGGGCTTGATTACCAGGTACCAGGCGTCCGGCAGGGCGATGGGTGTGAGCTGCTCGCCGATCCCCTCCGCCCAGGCACTGTGGCCGCCGACAAACACCGGCACGTCAGCTCCCAGGCGGGCGCCCAGCGCCTGCAACTCAGCCTGCGGCAGACCCAGTTGCCACAGGTGGTTCAGGGCCAGCAGGGTGGTTGCTGCGTTGGAGGAGCCGCCGCCCAGTCCGCCACCCATGGGAATGCGTTTCTCGCAGGAAATATGCACCCCGCGATCCTCGCGCTGCAGCAGCTGCGCCGCGCGCAGGATCAGGTTGTCTTCAGCGGGCAGCGCGAAGCCCGGCATGTCCAGCTGCACCCGGCCACTGTGGTCGGGCGTAAAACGCATGCTGTCTCCCCAGTCCAGCAGCTGGAATACCGTCTGCAGGGTGTGGTAGCCGTCGCTGCGGCGCCCGGTCACGTGCAGGAACAGGTTCAGCTTGGCGGGTGACAGCAGGGTCAGCGTGGCTGTCATTAAACGGGCCCCGGCTGCCAGTCCTGGATAATGAGCCTCGCCCGTGTGTCCCCGCGCTCAATGCTGAGGCGGATAGGGAGCAGGTAGTCACCGAACTGTCGGTAGCGCTCGTAGCGAACAAGCCAGCCATTCTGTTCGAGCTGCTGCAGCACGTCGTTGGCAATGTTCACCGCGGTGGCGCGCGGTTCCGGCGCGGGCAGGCCCTTCAGCCAGAATGGCAGTGCCTGCAACGGGAGGTCCCAGCCGGTCTGCAGGCGCACCGCATCCGGGGTGGAGATGTCCAGGCGAGTGACCTCGTCACCGCGCTGGACCAGCAGTTCCCTGCCATCGCTGCGGATCTCCGTGGCCTGCAGGCCCATGGGCCCGGCGAGCTGGAGCCGGGTGTCGCTGCCGCGCTGTTGCCAGTTGAGGTTGCCGGATTCCGCCTGCTGGCCGCTGCGCAGGGCTATCTTGCCGCGGGCTGTCCAGTTTTCAAGGGCCGCCAGTTGCTGGCTGCGCAGTTGCCATGGAAGCTCTGCCACCGGCGCCGGACCGGTGGCGCAGGCGGCCAGGAACAGCAGCAGCGACAGCGGCAGCAGGCGCAGCAAAGCCATTTGGGAGCGCGTCACGGCCGCAGGTCAGAGAAGGAAACATCCAGCCGCTCGAGGGTCTCCCTCAGGACACCGTGTTCCGGGTCCTGGCGCAGACCGTCGCGCCAGATGCCGTAGGCCTTTTGCTCCTCGCCCAGGTACCACAGGACTTCGCCCAGGTGAGCGGCCACTTCGGGATCAGGCAGGCTCTCCCAGGCCCGCTGCAGGTAGTCAAGGGCTTCCTCCGCCTTGCCCTGGTGGAACAATACCCAGCCCATGCTGTCGAGGAAAGCGGGCTCATTGGGAGCGAGTTTGAGTGCACGTGCAATCAGCTCGTAGGCCTCGTCGTAGCGTGTGGTCCGGTTGCTGAGGGTATAACCGAGCGCATTGAGAGCAGTGGCGTTGTCCGGGTTCAGCTTCAGGATGTGACGCAGATCGGATTCCATCAGGGCCAGATCGTTGAGCCGCTCGCCGAGCATGGCGCGGCTGTAGCGCAGGGAAGAGGCATCGGGCAGTTCGGCCACGGCCTGATTGAGCAGCGCCATGTTGGCGTCCAGCAGTTGCGCCTGGGCCAGCAGTTCCGATTCCAGGGCATAGAGCTGCTCCCGCAGTTCCGGGTAGGCCTGCCGCTGCAGGTCGAAGAACTCGGCGCTGCCGCTGCTGTCGCCGCGTTCGATCAGCATTTTGCCGACCCGGCCGCGGGCGTTGAAGAATTCCCGACTCTCGGGATCCTCGACCCGGCTGTAGGCAGCAATGGCCTCGTCCGGCCTGTTTTCATCCTCGGCGATGCGCCCCAGATAGTAGTTTGCCTCATCGACGCGTTGTTCCAGGGCCAGTACCTGGCGCAGGTAGGCCTTCGCGGCGAGGGTGTCCCCGTGGTCCTGGTTGAGCAGGGCCAGGGACAGCAGCAGGTCGCCGTCCCGCGGCGATTGCGCGGACAGGATTTCGAACTGGCGGCGGGCGGCGTCGATGTCCGAGCGGGTCAGCAAGCGAGCGTACTGCAGGCGCAGGGTTTTGTTCTGCGGTTCCGCTGCCAGCGCTGTCTCCAGCCGCGCAAAGGGGGCCGGATGATCCGCCTGCAGGCGCAGTTTGGCGTCCAGCAGCAGAGCCTGTGTTTGTCCGGGCTCCAGCGCAAACAGCTGGGTCAGCACCGCGCTGGCGGCCGCTGCCCGTTCCAGTTCGTCAAGGATCAGGGCCCGGGTCAGCAGCAGGCGGGTATCGTCCGCAAACTCATCGGCAAGGGCGTCCACGGCGTCGGACAGGGCCTGTTTGTCGGCGCCGGACAGTTCGCGGAACCCCCCCAGCAGGATCGGGAAATTGGGCTGCAGACCCTGTCGGGCAACGGTGGCCAGGTGCGGGACCGCGGCCGCCGGCCGGCCCTGGCGTATCAGCAGGGTCGCCAGGGTGTTGTTGGCTTCCGGGTGCTCGGGCTCCAGTTCCACCCAAAGCTGCACGGCTTGCAGGGCCTGGGGTTCGCGTTTCATGAACTGCGCCAGATGTGTGGCGTGGGCACTGACGCCGGGATCGCGCAGCCGGTCTGCCTGTTCCAGGTAGTTGCCCAGCGCTGTGTCGTAGGCGCTGCGACGCAGGGCAAACTCGGCGACCAGCAGCGGGTAGATGCTGTCTTCGGGGAAGGCCCGCTCCGGTGCTTCGGCAGCGACGGGCTTTTCTGCCTCCTGGCCAGCGGCAACCACCGGCGCCGGTCCGGGCGCGGTCGCGCAGCCGGACGCCACCAACAGTAGCGCAGAGGTCAGGAGTAGTCGGAACATGGTCAGGGCAGGCATCGGTATCCAGCGAACACGGTGTAATAGTGACATAGTCGGGACACTAATCCCAACATCTGTGGACTCCGCAGTAGAGCGGAGGTTCCAGTGTACTGATACGCAAACACCTGTCTTTTGGGCTGTAACTTGCTAGAATCTGCGCATATTTTCATCGGATGTGGTTTGGTCCTCGGCCCTGTGG
The DNA here is from genome assembly GCF_040222615.1 of Haliea sp. Classification (GTDB taxonomy): domain Bacteria; phylum Pseudomonadota; class Gammaproteobacteria; order Pseudomonadales; family Halieaceae; genus Haliea. Next base: position 14,592 of record NZ_JAVKCQ010000008.1, on the reverse strand, counting down.
CCCGCCGCCACGGGAGCTGACCGCAAACGCCATGAACCTGATCGCCCTGGGTATCAACCACAACTCTGCGGGAGTCGAGGTGCGCGAGCGGGTGGCATTTGCGCCGGAGCAGGTGGCCGAGGCGCTGGAAGACGCCTGCGAGCAGGCGGGGCTGGACGAGGTCGTCATCCTGTCCACCTGCAATCGCACCGAGCTCTATGCGATGGTCCCTGACAACAGCCAGCTGGCGGAGAAGTCCGCCCGGTTGATCGAGTGGATGGCCAATTACCACCATCTGTCCAGCGACGAGTTGCGCCGGGCCGCCTATTGCCACGAGGCGGGTGCCGCCCTGCAGCACATGGTCAAGGTCGCCAGCGGCCTGGACTCCATGGTGCTGGGCGAGCCGCAGATTCTGGGTCAGCTGAAGTCCGCCTACGCAGTGGCGCTGGAGGCGGGCACCATCGGTGGCGAGCTCGACCGCCTGTTCCAGCGGGTCTTTGCAATTGCCAAGAAGGTGCGCACCGATACCGCGATCGGCGAGAATCCGGTGTCGGTGGCCTACGCCGCGGTGGACCTGGCCGGGCATATCTTCTCCGACCTCAGTCGCTGCGATGCGCTGCTCGTCGGTGCCGGAGAAACCGTCGAGCTGGTGGCGCGCCACCTGATCGAGGCCGGCGTCCGGCGGATCGTCATCGCCAATCGCACCCTGGGTCGGGCGCGAGAGCTGGCGCAGAAGTTCAATGCCGAGGCGGTGCTGCTGGCGGACATTCCCGAACATCTGCTGCACTCGGATATCGTGATTACCTCGACCGCCAGCCAGCTGCCCATCCTCGGCAAGGGCGCGGTGGAGCAGGCGATCAAGGCGCGCAAGCACCGACCCATACTGATGATCGATATCGCCGTGCCGCGGGACATTGAGCCCCAGGTGGCCGAACTGGCCGATATCTACCTCTATACCGTGGACGACCTGCGGGAGGTTGTCGAACAGAACCTGCGCAGTCGCCAGAGCGAGGCGCGCAAGGCGGACCTGCTGATCGAGGAGGGCGTCGCCCAGGTGCTGGAGGAAGTTCGCAGCCTCGCCGCGGTGGATACTGTGCGCCAGTACCGGGAGATGGCCGAGTACATCAGGGAGCAGGAAGTGCAGCGTGCGCTGCGCGGCCTGGCACGCGGTGACGATCCCCAGCAGATTGTCGCCCAGCTGGCGCGCGGGATCACCAACAAGCTCATTCACGCCCCGACCGCCGGTCTCAAGCGGGCCAGCGCCGACGGCCGCCAGGACCTGCTGGCCGGCGCCCGCAAGCTGCTGGGGCTGGAATCCGCACCCGGTGTGGCTTCCAGATCCGCGGTAACGCTTCCCGGTGCCAGTGCCCGGGACGGGATCGACAGCGAACTTCCGGGCCCCGAACCGGAACCCACCAACAGGGATATTCCCAGTTCACAACCCGGCAAACGCATACTGCAATGAAAGCTTCACTGCTGACCAAACTTGACGCTCTCGCGGACCGCCACGAGGAAGTGTCGGCCCTGCTCGGGGATGCCGAAACCATCGCCGACCAGAACCGGTTTCGCGACCTGTCCCGGGAGTACTCGGAGCTGGAAGCGGTCGTGCAGTGCTACGCCGAGTACAACCGGGTCCGCGAGGACCTGGCCGAGGCACGGCAAATGCTGACGGAATCCGATCCCGAGATGGTTGCCATGGCCGAAGAGGAGATCGAGAGTACCGGCCAGCGGCTGGCAGTACTCGAACTGGAGCTGCAAACGCTGCTCCTGCCCAGGGATCCCTACGACTCTGCCAACGTATTCCTCGAGGTCCGTGCAGGTACCGGTGGCGACGAGGCGGCGATCTTTGCCGGCGACCTGTTTCGCATGTACTGTCGCTACGCGGAACACATGGGCTGGCGGATCGAGGTGCTGTCAGAGCGCCACGGCGAGCACGGCGGCTACAAAGAGGTCATCAGCCTGGTGGAGGGGCGGGACGTTTACGCGCATCTCAAATTCGAGTCCGGCGCCCACCGCGTGCAGCGGGTGCCGGCCACCGAGTCCCAGGGCCGCATCCACACCTCCGCCTGCACCGTGGCGGTAATGCCGGAACCGGATGAGGTCGACGTCGGTGAGATCAGCAAGGCGGATATTCGTGTGGACACCTTTCGCGCCTCGGGCGCCGGTGGCCAGCACGTCAACAAGACCGATTCCGCCGTGCGTATTACCCATCTGCCCAGCGGCATCGTGGTGGAGTGCCAGGACGAGCGTTCCCAGCACAAGAACCGGGCCCGGGCCCTGTCCCTGCTGCAGGCGAAACTGATGTCCTCGGCGGTGGACAAGCAGGCGGCGGAGCAGGCCGAGCAGCGCCGCAATCTCGTCGGCAGCGGCGACCGCTCCGAGCGAATCCGCACCTACAACTTTCCCCAGGGCCGGGTCACCGACCACCGCATCAACCTGACCCTGTATAGCCTGGATGAGGTGATGGAGGGCAACCTGGGTGCGGTAGTCGGTCCCCTGCGGCAGGAGTACCAGGCGGACCAGCTGGCGGCGCTGGCTGCACACTGATGACGACAGTCGGGGCTTGCCTGCGCGCCGGCGATGAGCTGCCGGGTGACAGCCCGCGCCGCGACGCTGAAATCCTGCTTGGTCACCTGCTCGAAAAACCCCGCAGCTGGCTCTACGCGTGGCCGGAACACCGGCTGAGCGCTGCGCAAGCCGCAGACTTTGCCGCCCTGCTGGAGCAGCGCCGCTGTGGCACGCCGGTGGCCTACCTGACTGGCGAGCGGGAGTTCTGGTCCCTGCCGCTGCGGGTGACCGAGGCCACCCTGATCCCCCGTCCGGAAACCGAGACCCTGGTGGAGTGGGCGCTGGAGCTGGTGTTGCCCGCGACCGCGGCGGTGCTCGATCTGGGCACCGGCAGCTGCGCCATTGCCCTGGCCCTGGCGACCGAGCGTTCCGCCTGGCAGGTGACTGCAACCGACGTCTCCGCGGCGGCGCTGGCAGTGGCCGAAGACAATGCCCGGCGGCTCTGCCCGGGGCGAGTGCGCCTGCTGTCTTCCGACTGGTTTGCCGCTGTGTCCGGCGAACGTTTTGAGCTGATTGTCAGCAACCCGCCCTACGTGGAAAGCGACAGCCCCTGGCTGGGCAGCGGAGATGTGCGCTTCGAGCCACGCAGCGCGCTGGTGGCGGGGGACAGCGGCCTTGACGACCTGCGGCAGCTGGCGGCGGGCGCGCCCGCGCACCTGCGGCCGGGTGGGTGGCTGTTGCTGGAACACGGGTTCCAGCAGGGCGAGGCGGTAAGGCAATTACTGGTTGCCGCAGGCTTTGACCAGGTGACGACCCGTCGCGACCTGGGTGGCCGGGAGCGTATCACCGGAGGGCGCCGCGGTGCTGGATGACGTCGACCTGGAGCGCTACAGTCGTCAGCTGCTGGTGCCGGACCTGGATGTCGCCGGGCAGGAAATGCTGGCCGCGGCGACGGTGCTGGTGGTGGGGTTGGGTGGCCTTGGCTGCCCGGCCGCGCTGTACCTTGCCGCTGCCGGCGTCGGTACCCTGCGCCTGGCGGACGGTGACCGGGTGGAGCTCAGCAACCTGCAGCGCCAGATCGCCCATACCGAAGCCGGCCTCGGCGACAACAAGGCGCGCTCAGCCGCCCGTGCCGTGAGCGCCATCAATCGCGGGGTCCGGGTGGACGTGATTGACCATCACCTCGACGCCGGGAACATGGCCGCGGCGGTGGAGGGTGTTGACCTGGTGCTCGATGCCAGTGATCGCTTTGCCACCCGCTATGCCCTTAACCGCGCCTGCGTGGCGGCGGGTGTCCCCCTGCTGTCCGCCGCCGCCATTCGCCTGGAAGGACAGCTGGCGCTCTTTGACACTGCCGCTGGCGGCCCCTGTTATCGCTGCCTGTATCCGGATGCGGCGGCGGATGACGACAGCCTGGCCTGCAGCGAGAACGGGGTGCTGGGCCCGGTGGTGGGGGTGCTGGGTTCGCTGCAGGCGCTGGAGGCGATCAAATATCTGGTCGGCATGGAATCAACTCTGCGCGACGCCCTGCTGGTGCTGGATCTGCGCAGCCTGGCCCTGCAACGGCTGGCCCTGGTGCGGCGCCGCAGCTGCCCGGATTGCCAGCCCTAGGGCGCGGTGGTCGCGGCTGCAGCCATCGCGTTCGCGGGCAAACTTTTTCCCGCCGCCACTGTCACAATGCCTGAATTCCACGAGGCTTGAAGATGAATCGTCTGGCATCTTTCTACTACTCGCTGCACGCCGGAGTGTTCGGTTCCCTGCGCCACCTGGACTGGCTGCCGGCGCTTGCCCTGCGGCTCTACCTGGCGCCTGTGTTCTGGCTCGCCGGGGTGCAGAAGATCGGCGCGATGGACAACACCATCGAGTGGTTTGGCAATCCCGACTGGGGTTTGGGGCTGCCGTTTCCCGCGCTGCTGGCGCACCTGGCGGCCTACACCGAGGCCATTGGTGCACTCCTGCTGCTGGTGGGCCTCGCCACCCGCTGGGTGGCGCTGCCCCTGCTGGTGACCATGGCGGTCGCCGCGCTGACCGTGCACTGGCAAAACGGCTGGGCGGCCATTGCCGATTCCGGCTCCCCGGAGGTCGCGGTGCGTCTGGGCGCAGCCCATGACCTGTTGCGCGAGCACGGCAACTATGCCTGGCTGATGGAGCACGGCAACCTGGTGGTACTCAACAACGGGGTCGAGTTCGCAGTGACCTATTTCATCATGCTGTTGGCCCTGGTGTGGATGGGGGGAGGACGTTTTTTCAGCGCCGACTACTACTTGTCACGCCTCTTTCCCCGGCACAGCTATTCGCGGCCAACAATGCTAGACTAACGCGCCATAACGCAGCGGTATGTTTTGAACCCGGACAGGAAATCACCTTGATCAAGAGTCTACTCGGTCGCGGCGGCAGCAGTGCTGCTTCCCCCGCCCCCTCCCCCGAAGCCCCCAGCAGCGATTCCACCCACGGCAAGCCTCCGCGCAGTCCCGGACACAGTGACCGCGGCCAGGGCAGGGCGGGTCGGTCCCGTCCGCGGCAAGCCGCCAGGGTCGAGGATGCGTGGTCTCTGGACGATTTCCAGGTGCCGCCGCAGGAAGGACAGACCCGGTTCCACGACCTGGGCCTGCGCGAGGAGTTGATGCACGGTATCTCCGACCTGGGGTTCCAGTACTGCTCACCGATCCAGGCCGCCATTCTGCCCCACACCCTGCAGGGCCATGACGCCATTGGCAAGGCCCAGACCGGCACCGGCAAGACCGCCGCCTTCCTCATCACAGTGTTCAACGACCTGCTCTGCAACCCCGAGGAAGGTGAACGCTTTCTGGGCGAGCCGCGGGCGCTGGTGATCGCACCGACCCGCGAGCTGGTGATGCAGATCGCGGCGGATGCCGAGGAACTGGCGCGACACACCGGACTCAAGGTGGCGACCCTGATCGGCGGGATGGACTACCAGAAGCAGCTCAACCGCCTCGGTTCGGTGGTGGTCGACCTGGTGGTCGCGACCCCCGGTCGCCTGATTGACTTCATGCAGCGTCGGGATGTGTTCCTCGACCGGGTGGAAATCCTGGTGCTCGACGAGGCCGACCGGATGCTGGATATGGGTTTCATCCCCCAGGTCAAACGCATCGTCCGCGCCACGCCGCGCAGGGAAGACCGCCAGACACTGCTGTTTTCGGCGACCTTCACCCAGGACATCATCAACCTGTCCGAGCAGTGGACCTATGAGCCGATCACGGTCGAGATCGAGCCCGACCACGTGGCCACGGATTCGGTCGACCAGAAGGTCTATCTGGTGAGCAGCGAGCAGCGCTACAAGCTGCTGGTGAACCTGGTGCGCAGTCCCGAGGCCACCAGCGTCATCGTCTTTGCCAACCGCCGCGATCAGGTGCGGCGGCTGCACGAGAGACTGCGCAAGGCCGGTGTTTCCTGCGGAATCCTTTCCGGCGAAATCCCCCAGGCCAAGCGCAGCAGCACCCTGGCACAGTTCAAGAAGGGTGAGATAAAGGTGCTGGTGGCGACCGACGTTGCCGGTCGCGGCATCCATGTCGATGGCGTCAGCCACGTGGTGAACTACAACCTGCCCGAAGACCCCGACGATTACGTGCATCGTATCGGCCGCACCGGTCGTGCCGGCGCCACCGGTATCTCCATCAGCTTTGCCAGCGAGGACGACGCCTTCCTGCTGCCCGACATCGAAGCCCTGCTGGGCGAGCGTCTGGAATGCACCCATCCGCCGGCGGAGTTGCTGGCCTAGAGCGCCGCTAGCGGAGCTCCTCGCACCAGAGCAGGGTGGCGCCCACCACCGCGGCGGGCACCACGAAGAAGTTGATCACCGGGATGCCTGCGCACAGGGCCACGAGGCCGCCGAAACCGAGGCTGCTGAGGCGGCGCCTGCCGACCGCGACCTTCACTTCGGCGAACCCCAGCTGGTGGTTGTCCACCGGGTAGTCCACAAACTGGATGCTCATCATCCAGGCACCCAGCAGGAACCAGAGCAGTGGCGCGGCGAGGTTGATGCCCGGCAGGAAGCTCAGGATCAGGACCAGCAGGGCCATCGGCACGTAATACAGCAGCTTGGCGAGTTCCCGCAGCACGGCTCTGGGCACCGACAGCAGTGCCGCCAGTGGACCTTCCAGGGCGTCAACGGCTTTGCCGGTCACCAGTTCCTCGGTTTTCTCGGCCAGCAGGTTGTTGAAAGGCGAGGCCAGCAACAGGGCAACGGCGGTAAAGGCATAGCCGGTCAGCAGGGCAAAGACTGCCACCAGCAGGGGCCAGATAATCCACTCGAGAAACCCCAGCCAGGCTGGCAGGGCCGCCATCCAGCTGCTGATGCTGCGGTCCAGGAAGCTGAACGCAAGTCCCAGCAGGGACCCGAAGATCAGTATATTGACCAGCAGCGGCACGATCACGAACAGCCGCAGCGCCGGATGTGTGAGCAGGCGGGCGCCGCGTACCAGGTAGTCCGCGCCGCGAACCAGGTTTCCTTCCATAATCAGCCTGTGCTCCTCAAGTGTCGGTTATAATAATGCATCGCATGGGAGCGGGAAGCCATGGCTGACGACGACAGAACGCTTTTTCACCAGGAAATGGTCGACGTGGTGCCACTCAAGCGGGAGCGCAGGGTGGCGTTGGGCGGTGGATCCGTGGATGACCGCGACAGCTCCCTGGCAGAGCGGCGGCAGGCCGCCGTGGCGGCTCCGGAGGCAGACCGGAATATTCTCAACGACCGCGAAGCCGAGCCGCTGGACCCCTGGTATGTGCTGGAGTTCAAGCGCCCGGGCGTGCAGAACGGGGTCTATCGCAAGTTGCGCCAGGGCCGCTATGAGCAGGAGGCCCGGCTGGATATGCACCGGATGACGGTGCGCGTGGCCCGCAGGGAGTTGTTCGACTTCGTCGAGCAGTGCTTCGAACTGGGGGTACGCAGTGCCCTGCTGATTCACGGCAAGGGCGAGCGCAAGGCCGAGCGGGAGCGCAGCGCGGTGCTCAAGGGACACGTCGATGTCTGGCTGCGGGAGATGCCGGTAGTGCAGGCATTCCACAGTGCCCAGCCCCGCCATGGCGGCACCGGCGCCGTTTACGTGCTACTGCGCAAGAGCGACGAGCAGAAACGCCGGAATCGCGAGCGTTTTCTCAAGGGCAGGGTGCCCAGCGACAGTTAGGAGCAGTCGGGCCGGGCTCAGGCGGTGGCGCCGGCGCGGCGGAGAATCTCTGCGTAGTCGGCTCCGTGGCGATGCTCCTCGACCACCTGCAGCACGCTGCGGCCGTCCTTGCCGGTGGCGTTGAGGTTGCGTCCGTCACTGACGAAGAATTCCACGAACAGCTCGAAATCCGAGGCGCGCATGCTCTGGTAGGCTTTCAGCAGCATATGGAAGTCAGTGTCGCCGCCGTCGTGGGCGCGAACCTGCAGGAAGCTGCGAACGTGGTCCTCGGTCCAGACCTCGTCGATGACCTTTTCCTTGTCTTTTTTCATGATTCCCCATCACTGCCGGCCGCTGCCAGCTTCTGGTTGAGCAGTTCATTGACCATTTGCGGGTTGGCCTGGCCCCGCGACAGCTTCATGATCTGGCCGACGAAAAAGCCGGCCAGCTTCTTGCGCTTGCCCTCGTCCGCCGCCAGATACTGGGCGACCTGCGCCGGGTTGCCGCTGATGACCTCGTCGACCAGGGCCGCCAGTGCGCCGCTGTCGCTGACCTGTTGCAGCCCGCGAGCGGCGATGATGGTGTCGGCATCACCTTCCCCGGCCCACATGCCCTCGAACACCTGTTTGGCGATCTTGCCGGAAATGCTGTGGTCGAGGATGCGCCGGATCAGGCCGGCCAGGGCAGTGGCGGCAACGGGGCTCTGCTGCAGCTCCAGTTCGCCGCGGTTGAGCTGGCCCAGCAGCTCCACCTGGACCCAGTTGGCGGCGATCTTGGGGTCGCCGCAGCCCTCCACCACGGTTTCATAGTAGTCGGCCAGCGGTCGGTTGGCGGCAAGCACCCCGGCATCGTAGGTGGAAAGCCCGTAGTCGCTGACGAACCGCTGGCGCTTCGCTGCAGGCAGTTCCGGCAAGGTGCCGCGGATGCTCTCGACCCAGGCTTCATCAATGACCACCGGCAGCAGGTCGGGTTCGGGAAAGTAGCGGTAATCGTTGGCGACTTCCTTGCTGCGCATGGAGCGGGTTTCGTCGCGGTCGGCGTCATACAGCCGGGTTTCCTGCACCACCTGGCCGCCGGCCTCGAGGATATCGGCCTGGCGCTCAATTTCGTGGCGGATGGCCCTTTCCACGAAACGGAAGGAGTTGACGTTCTTGATCTCGGCGCGGGTGCCCAGGGTGCTGCTGCCGCGGGGGCGCAGGGAGAGGTTGATGTCGCAGCGCATTGAGCCCTCGGCCATGTTGCCGTCGGAGATGCCGAGGTAGGTCACCAGGCTGTGCAGGGTCTTCAGGTAGGCCACGGCCTCCTCGGCGCTGCGCAGGTCCGGCTCGCTGACGATTTCCAGCAGGGGGGTGCCGGCGCGATTGAGGTCGATGCCGGTCATGCCGTGGAAATCCTCGTGCAGCGACTTGCCGGCATCCTCCTCCAGGTGGGCGCGAGTGATACCGATGCTGCGCGTGCTGCCATCCTCAAGCTGGATCTCGAACTCGCCGCGGCCAACGATGGGCGCCTGGAACTGGCTGATCTGGTAGCCCTTGGGCAGGTCGGGATAGAAATAGTTCTTGCGGTCAAACACCGAGCGCAGGCCGATGTCGGCGCCGATACCGAGGCCGAACATCACCGCATAGCGCACCGCCTGCTCGTTGAGCACGGGCAGCATGCCCGGCATGGCGAGATCCACGGCGCAGGCCTGGGTATTGGGCTGGGCGCCGAATTCCGTGGCGGCGCCGGAAAATATCTTCGACCGGGTGGCCAGCTGCAGGTGCACTTCCAGCCCGATGACAACTTCCCAGTTCATTGCTCACCTCCCGCGGGGACCTGCGAGTGCCAGTCCGAGACCTGCTGCAGCTGGTAGCCAACATTGAGCAGGCGCGCCTCCTGGAAGTGCTGGCCGATCAGTTGCAGGCCTACCGGTCTGCCATCGGCCATCCCGGCGGGCACGGACATGCCGGGCAGGCCGGCCAGATTCACCGCCAGGGTGTAGACATCCTCCAGGTACATGGCCAGCGGGTCGCTGCCCTTGGCGCCCAGGGCGAAGGCGGGTCCCGGCGTGGTGGGGCCGGCGATCACGTCCACCGAGCCGAAGGCGTCGAGGAAATCCTGCCGGATCAGACGCCGCACCTGTTGGGCCTTCTTGTAATAGGCGTCGTAATAGCCGGCGGACAGCGCATAGGTTCCCACCAGGATGCGCCGCTTGACCTCGTCGCCGAAGCCCTCCTGGCGGCTGCGGGTATAGAGGTCGCGCAGATCCTGTGGCTGCGCGCAGCGGTAGCCGTAGCGGACGCCGTCAAAGCGCGACAGGTTGGTGGAGGCCTCCGCCGGCGCGATGATGTAGTAGGTCGGAATACTGAGCCCGGTATGCGGCAGGGAAATATCCACCAGGGTCGCGCCCTGCTGCTCCAGCAGCGCCAGGGCGGCGTGGACCCGTTCGCCGGTGGCCGCATCCAGGCCCTGGCCAAAATACTCCCGCGGCAAGCCGATGCGCAGGCCGGCCAGCGGCTGCTGCAAGCCGGCGCTGTAGTCTTCCACCGGCAGCTCGGAGGAGGTGGAGTCCAGGGGGTCGAAACCGGCCATGGCGTTCAGCAGCAGGGCGCAGTCCTCGGCGCTGCGGGCCATGGGTCCGCCCTGGTCGAGGCTGGAGGCAAAGGCCACCATACCCAGCCGGGATACCCGCCCGTAGGTGGGCTTGAGGCCGGTGATACCGCAAAACGCCGCGGGTTGGCGGATCGATCCGCCGGTGTCGGTGCCCGTCGCCAGGGGCGCCAGGCGGGCCGCGACCGCGGCGGCGGAGCCGCCGGAAGAGCCGCCGGGTACGCAGTCGAGGCGCCAGGGGTTGTGTACCGGCCCGTAAAAACTGGATTCGTTGGAGGAGCCCATGGCGAACTCGTCCATATTGGTCTTGCCGAGCATGACGGTGCCGGCGTCGCGCAGGCGCGCGGTCACCGTGGCGTCATAGGGCGGGACGAAGTTGTCCAGCATCCGGGAGCCACAGCTGGTGCGGATGCCGCGAGTGCAGAAAATGTCCTTGTGGGCGAGCGGTATGCCCAGCAGCGGCCCGGCTTCCCCTGCCGCCAGGCGAGCGTCCGCCACCGCGGCCGCCGCCAGGGCACCTTCTTCGTCGACGGTGACAAAGCTGTTGTACTGCCCGTCCAGCGTGCGGATGCGGTCGAGGTAGCTGCGCGTGAGTTCGAGGCTGGAAAACTGCTTTTGGCGCAGCCCGAGGCTCAGCTGGGCGACTGAAAGTTCATGCATGAGACGTCCTGGAGGCGGCCTGGCCGCTATTCGATGACTTTGGGGACCAGGTAAAGGCCGTTTTCCACCGCCGGTGCGATTGCCTGGAAGGCCTCTCGCTGATTGATCTCGGTAACGGCATCCGCGCGCAGGCGCTGGACCGCATCCAGGGGATTGGCCATGGGCTCTACCCCGTCGGTGTCGACGGCCTGCAGCTGGTCCACGAGGGTCAGGATATTGGCGATGCGGGCGGTGACCTCGGCCGCCTCTTCCGGAGCGATCCGGACTCGCGCCAGCTCGGCGATTTTCTCAATTTCGTCCTGCTTTACTGTCATCGATTTCGCTACCGTTGGCAATGTGCCGCCTGCACGACGGGGGCGTAAAGTTATCACATTTGCGCCTTGCTCAAAATCCCCGCGATTGATACAGTTGCGAGCTAAGTCCCACACCGCAGAATAATGATATTGCCGCGTTTTACCCGAGGGCAGTCCCAACCCGGAAAGTTGGCAGTAAGGGGTGCTTGCAGAGCTCCGCGACCGGAGTTCCCCGATCTATTCACAAGGTAGTAAAAATTCATGTTGAAGAAGCTGCGCGGAGTGTTCTCAAACGATCTCTCTATCGATTTGGGCACAGCGAACACTCTTATCTATGTGCGCGACAAGGGAATAGTACTGAACGAACCATCGGTAGTGGCTATCCGTTTCCACAATGGAGTAAAGACCATTGAGGCGGTGGGCACCGAGGCAAAGCGGATGCTCGGGCGCACGCCAGGCAATATCACCGCCATCCGCCCCCTGAAGGACGGCGTCATCGCCGACTTCCAGGTAACCGAGAAGATGCTGCAGCACTTCATTGCGCGGGTGCACGAGAGTCGATTCATCCGCCCCAGCCCCCGGGTGCTGGTCTGTGTGCCCTGCATGTCCACCCAGGTTGAGCGGCGTGCCATCCGCGAATCCGCGCTCAGCGCCGGAGCTCGTGAAGTGCGCCTGATCGAGGAGCCCATGGCGGCGGCGATTGGTGCCGGGCTGGACGTCGAGGAAGCGAGTGGCTGCATGGTGGTTGATGTCGGTGGTGGCACCACTGAAATCGCAATCATCTCCCTCAACGGGGTGGTCTATCGCGACTCCCTGCGCGTCGGCGGTGACCGTTTCGACGAGGCGATCGTGTCGCATGTCCGCCGCCGCTACGGCAGCCTGATCGGCGATGCCACGGCGGAGCGGATCAAGACCGAAATCGGCTGTGCCTTCGCCGGCAGCGAGCTGCGGGAGATCGATGTCCGCGGGCGCAATCTGGCCGAAGGGGTGCCGCGCAGCTTTACCCTGAACAGCGATGAAATCCTGGAAGCGCTGCAGGATCCGCTGTCCTCGATTGTGCAGGCGGTCAAATCCGCGCTGGAGCAGTCGCCACCAGAGCTGGCGGCCGACATCGCCGAGAGCGGTATCGTCCTGACCGGCGGCGGCGCGCTGCTGCGTGACCTCGACCGGCTTATTTCCGAGGAGACGGGTTTGCCGGTGATCGTGGCGGACGACCCCCTGACCTGCGTTGCGCGGGGCGGCGGCCGGGCCATGGAACGAATGGATCGCCACACCATCGATCTGCTCTCGACCGAGTAACCCTGTCGCGGGCGCTGCTATCAAGCCGCTATTTCTCAAGGAATCCCACCTCGGCCTGCGCATTCTGCTGGCGTTCCTGGTGGTCGTGTGCCTGATAACCGCGGACCTGCGTTTCAACAGCCTGGGACAGACCCGCGCCGTGCTGGATAACCTGTCGGCGCCGGTGATCTGGGTGGCCGACATACCTGCCAGTCTAGGCGCCTGGCGGGACACCCATATCCGTGCCCGCGGCCAGCTGCTGGAGGACAACGAGCGCCTGCGTCGGGAAAACCTCCTGCTGCAGGGGCGCTCGCTGCAGATGGCGTCCCTGCAGGCCGAGAATACGCGCCTGCGTGGCCTGCTCAATTCCACCGCGATGCTGCGCAATGATGTGCTGGTCGCAGAGCTTATCGGGGTGTCACCGGATCCAGTCCGGCATCAGCTGGTGCTCAACAAGGGGGCCCGGGATGGTGTCTATGTCGGCCAGCCACTGATTGATGCCGACGGCCTCATGGGCCAGGTCATTGATGTCAGTGAACTGACCTCCAGGGTGCTGCTGCTGACAGACCTCACCCACTCACTGCCGGTACAGGTCAATCGCAACGGTATTCGCGCCATCGCCGAAGGTACCGGGTCCCTGGATGCCCTGGAGATCCAGCATATATCCGCAACCACGGACATTCAGCAAGGGGACCTGCTGGTGAGCTCCGGCCTCGGGGGCCGTTTCCCGGTGGGTTATCCGGTGGGGGAAGTGGTATTGGTGCAGCGCGACCCCGGCCAACCCTTCGCGCGGGTGGTTGCCCGGCCCAGTGCGGCCCTGAATCGGAGTCGCCATGTCCTGCTGGTGTTTGTCGAGGTACCGGAGGAACCGGTTCCCGCAGCGCCGGAGTCCTGAGCCGTGACGGCGGGGAATGCGCTGGTATTCACCGTAGTGGCGTTCAGCTTCCTGGTTGCGGCGGTGCTCGCGGTGGTGCCCCTGCCCCAGTGGCTGCTCTGGGCTCGCCCGGAATGGATTGCCCTGTTTGTCATCTACTGGTGTATTGCCCTGCCGCATCGCGTCGGCATTTTTACCGCACTGCTGGTGGGGCTGCTGCTGGACGCCCTGGAGGGCGCGGTACTCGGCCAGAATGCCTTCTCCCTTTCCGTGCTGGCCCTCTGTTCCCTGCTCGTGTACCAGCGGCTGCGGGTATTCAGCCTGTGGCAGCAGTGTGGCGTGGTGTTCCTGCTGATCGGTCTGCACCAGCTGCTCGGGCAGTGGGTGCAGAATCTGGAAGGCGCGGGTGCACGCAGTCTTCTGTTCCTGATGCCCGCAGTGTCCAGTGCGCTGCTCTGGCCCGTTATCCTCCACCTGCTGCGCGGCACCCGTCGCTACTACCGGATCAGTTGACATGCAAGCGCTCATCCTCGCGTCCGCATCCCCTCGCCGGCATGAACTGTTGACCCGGCTCGGTGTCCATTTCGTAGTGGACGCTGCGGCGATTGATGAGAGTGTACGTTCGGGTGAAGCTGCCCTCGGCTATGTTACCCGTATGGCGCGGGAGAAGGCGGAGACCGTCTGGAGCCGGCGCGGCGATGGCGCCCCGGTATTGGCGGCGGATACCACGGTGGTAATGGACGACGACATCCTCGGCAAACCCGCCGATCACTTTGCCGGCCTCGCGATGCTGGCCCGCTTGAGCGGGCGCACTCACTCGGTGATAACCGCAGTGTGTTTGCGCTCTGCGGATGGTGCCGCCGCGGTCGAGGTGGAAACCAGGGTGACGTTCCTCACCCTGGGCCGCGAGGTGTGCGAACACTATCTGGCAACGCCGGAGCCCTGGGACAAGGCCGGCGGCTACGGGATCCAGGGGCTGGGCGGCGCCCTGGTGAGCAGTATTGAGGGCAGCTACAGCAATGTGGTCGGCTTGCCGCTGGCGGAGACCTGGCAGTTGCTGGCCCGGCACGGTATAGCGACCACCCTGGGTTCCCCGGATGGATGAAGAAATGCTGGTCAGTGCCAGCGCTGGCCGGACCCGGGTGGCACTGCTTGCCGATGGGGTGCTCCTTGAACTGCACATGGAACCAGCGGACCGCCCCAGTCTCGTCGGCAATCTCTACGTCGGCAGGGTTCGACGGCTGCTGTCTGGCCTGAACAGCGCGTTTGTGGATATCGGCGCGGGCAG
>NZ_JAVKCQ010000007.1:0-3776 GCF_040222615.1 Haliea sp. | reverse complement strand
GCAGGCCGATAAGGCCCGCCACCACTTTGCCGTAGAACATGGAGCTCCTGTCGCCGGCGCCTGCAGCGCCGCTGGTACGTTTCGGGGAAGGCTGGTGCGCGCATACAATGCACGCCAAAGTGCCTGTATACTAACCAGCTTTTTTGCAAACCGCGAACAGGAATCACCGTGGCCACAGCCCCAATGACCTTCCAGGATCTGATTCTCACCCTGCAACAATTCTGGGCCGGGCAGGGCTGCGTCGTCCTGCAGCCCCTCGACATGGAAGTCGGCGCCGGCACCTTCCACCCGGCGACCTTCCTGCGCGCCATCGGTCCGGAAAGCTGGAACGCAGCCTATGTCCAGCCCAGCCGCCGGCCCACCGACGGCCGCTACGGCGAAAACCCGAACCGATTGCAGCACTACTACCAGTTCCAGGTGGTGATGAAGCCGTCACCACCGGAGTTCCAGGATCTGTACCTGCAATCCCTGCAGGCGCTGGGTATCGACAGCGCGGTGCACGATATTCGCTTCGTCGAGGACAACTGGGAGTCGCCCACCCTCGGTGCCTGGGGGCTCGGCTGGGAAGTGTGGCTCAACGGCATGGAAGTTACCCAGTTCACCTACTTCCAGCAGGCCGGTGGCCTGGAGTGCTATCCAGTAACCGGCGAGATTACCTATGGCCTGGAGCGCATCGCCATGTATCTGCAGGCGGTGGACAGCATCTACGATCTGGTGTGGGCGCGGGGTCCCTCGGGCACCGTCACCTACGGCGATGTCTACCACCAGAACGAGGTGGAAATGTCGCGGTACAATTTCGAGGAAGCGGACATCGACTGGCTGTTCGGCCAGTTCGACTACTGTGAGCGTGAGGCCCTGCGCCTGACCGAGCTCAATCTCCCGCTGCCGGCCTATGAAATGGTGATGAAAGCCTCGCACACCTTCAACCTGCTGGATGCGCGCCACGCCATCTCGGTCACCGAGCGCCAGCGCTACATCCTGCGGGTGCGCACCCTGGCACGGGGGGTGGCCCAGGCCTACTTCGACGCCCGGGCGGCGCGCGGCTTTCCCATGGCGGAGGAACGCCTGCGGCAGGAAGTCCTGGCAACGGCGAACAGGGAGGCCAGCGCATGAGCAACACCGAAACCCTGCTGGTAGAACTGGGCACCGAAGAGCTGCCGCCCCGGTCCCTGAAAGCGCTCGGCCTGGCCTTTCGCGACGGCATTGTCACCGGCCTGGCGCAGCGGCAACTGGAGCACGGCAAGGTGGAGTGGTTCGCTTCTCCCCGGCGCCTGGCGGTGCTGGTACACGATGTCACCCTGCAGGCCCCGGACCGGGAACAGGAGGTTCAGGGCCCCCCCGCCGACAAGGCCAGGGACGAGCATGGAGCCTGGACGCCGGCCGCCATCGGCTTTGCCCGCAAGCAGGGCCTGGAGCCCGAGTCACTGTCCGTTGTCGACACGCCCAAGGGGCCGCGCCTGTGCCTGCGCAATACCCTTCGCGGCGCCAGCGCCCGGGACTGCCTGAACGACATCATCCACGACAGCATCCGCGACCTGCCGATTGCCAAGCGGATGCGCTGGGGCGCGTCCCGGGTGGAGTTCGTGCGCCCGGTACACTGGATCGTTGCGATGCTCGGCACCGACTGTAGCCACGGCGAAGTACTGGGCCTGCCCACCGGCAACGTCACCCGCGGCCACCGCTTCCACAGCGCCGGGGATATCGCCCTGAAGCGGCCCGAGGACTATCCGGGCATGCTGGCCGAAGCCCGCGTTATCGCCAGCTTCGAAGAGCGCCGGGCGATGATCCGGGAGCAGGTGGAAGTGGAGGCCAGCGCCCTCCAGGCCACCGCCGTCATTGATCCGGACCTGCTGGACGAGGTGACCGGCCTGGTCGAGTGGCCCGTTGCCCTGACCGGCAATTTCGAGGAGCGCTTCCTGGCCGTGCCGGCGGAGGCCCTGGTGTCCTCGATGAAGGAACACCAGAAGTATTTCCATCTGGTGGACGGGGAGGGCCGTCTGCTGCCTCACTTCATCACCATCTGCAATATCGAGAGCACTGATCCGGTCCAGGTTATCCGCGGCAATGAGCGGGTGATTCGCCCGCGCCTGAGCGACGCCGCATTCTTTTTTGAAACCGACAAAAAGCGGTCGCTGCACAGCCGGGTCGACGGCCTCCGCAATATCGTTTTCCAGCAGCAGCTGGGCACCGTCTATGACAAGTCGCGACGCGTTGCCGCGCTGGCGGGGCGCCTGGCGGGGATGCTGGGCAGTCCGGTTGCCGCGGCAGAGCGCGCCGGCCTGCTCTGCAAGGCCGACCTGGCAACGGAGATGGTCCTCGAATTTGCCGATATGCAGGGGATAGCGGGCGCTTACTACGCCCGTCACGACGGCGAGCCGGACAGTGTTGCGGAGGCCATGGAGCAGCAGTACTGGCCGCGCTTCGCTGGCGACCGCCTGCCCCAGGGCCTGACCGCCGCCGCCGTCGGCCTGGCCGACCGCCTGGACACCCTGGTCGGGATTTTTGGCATCGGCCAGCCACCCACCGGCTCCCGGGACCCTTTCGCCCTGCGTCGCGCTTCGCTTGCGGTACTGCGCATCCTGGTGGAGAAGTCGCTGGACCTGGACCTGCGCGACTGCCTCGCCCGCGCCGTCGCCGGCTACGCGCCGGGGACACTGGCTAACGGCACCGCGGACCAGGTGCTGGACTACATGCTGGAACGCTTCCGCGCCTGGTTCGAGGAAGAATCGATACCGGTAGAGGTGTTTCGGGCGGTCAGCGCCAACGGCCCGAGCCGGCCCCTGGACATCCAGCGCCGGGTATATGCCGTGCACGCTTTCAGCAAGTTGCCCGAGGCCACCGCGCTGGCGGCGGCGAACAAGCGGGTCGGCAACATCCTCGACAAGCTGGACCCGGACTTCGAGTTTGGCCCGGTCGACCGACAGCGCCTCACCGACCCCGCTGAGCAGGCCCTGGCGGAACACATGGCCGGCCTGGCCGAGGTCAGCAGCGGCCACCTGGAACGCGGCGCCTATACTGAAGCCCTGAGCTGCCTGGCCGCGCTGCAGGGTCCGGTCGACGCCTTCTTCGACCAGGTGATGGTGAACACGGAGGACGAGGCGCTGCGCAGCAATCGCCTCAACCTGCTCTACACCCTGCGACAGCTGTTCCTGGAAGTCGCGGACATCTCCCAGCTGGTGGTCAGCCGCTAGGCAGCAGGCCCGGGCGATGCGCTACACTGGCGGCGAGGCACAGGAGACCGCATGCCCGCTATCCCGATTCCCGCGCTAGACCAGGCCTGGATGCTGCCCGTGGCAGCCCTGGTTGTCGGTCTGGCACTGGGGGCCGCCGCGGCTCTTGTCTTGCGCCTGCGCCAGCTCCACCGGCAGCACGGCGAACAGGCGCGGCGGCTGGCACAGCTGGGCAATCGGCACCAGGCTTTGCGCAGCGAGTACGACCGGCTATTGGCACGCCAGCAGGAACAGGAGCGTCTGCACAAGGCCCAGCTGCAACTGCTCAAGGAAAGCCGCGAGCAGCTCAAGCTCGAATTCGAACATCTGGCCAACCGCATCTTCGAGGCCCGCGGCAGACAGTTCAACGACAGCAGCCGGGCCACCCTCAGCGACCTGTTGCAGCCTTTTCGCGAACAGATCACCAGCTTCCAGCAGCGCATCGACCAGGTCCACTCTGAATCCCTCAAGGGCCATGCCCTGCTGGAGGGCGAGCTGCGCAAGGTACTGGACGTGGGCCTGCAGATGACTTCCCAGGCCAGCAACCTCGCCAGTGCCCTGAAAGGG
>NZ_JAVKCQ010000006.1:0-3724 GCF_040222615.1 Haliea sp. | reverse complement strand
GCCGGAGTAATCAGACGCCAGGAACATCATCACATTCGCAACCTCCCACACCTCCGCCGCGCGCCCGAAGGCTTCTTTCGCCGCCAGCTCCTCCAGCAATTCCATCGGTGTGGTCTTCTTCAGGAACTCGTGGAAGGCGATGGAGGGCGATACCGCATTGATGCGCACACCGTGGTCGGCGGCTTCCAGGGCGGAGCAGCGGGTGAGGGCCATGACGCCGGCCTTGGCGGCGGCGTAGTGGCACTGCTCCTTCTGCGCGCGCCAGCCGAGTACAGACGCGTTGTTGACGATCACGCCGGCACCGCGGGGCTGCATTTTACGCAGCATGGCCCGGGTCATGCGCATGGTGCCGGTAAGGGTAATGTCGAGCACGCGGCTCCACTCATCGTCGGTCATCTCCACCAGCAATTTTGTGCCGCCGAGACCGGCGTTGTTGATCAACACATCGACGCCACCCATGCTTGCCTCGGCCTCGTCGACCAGCGCCTGCACGTCATCTTCCACCGTGACGTTGGCCAGCTTGCCGTGGATCGCCTCCAGGCCGGTATCCGCCCTGAGCTGCGCCACTGCCTTGGCCAGCCGGCCCTCGTGGATATCGCTGATCATCACCGCGCGCGCACCCTCCTCGGCAGCCCGGGTGGCCGCAGCAAAGCCGATACCGGCGCCTGCGGCGGCGGTGATGAGGACTGACTTGCCCGCGAGCAGGTTGTGGCCGGCGACGTAGGGTGGTGGTTCTTTCAATGCCATTTCAATTCTCCTGGCCGCGCGGTTCGCGGGGCATGCCCAACGCGCGCTCGGCGATGATGTTGCGCTGGATCTGGTTGGTGCCGCCGTAGATTGTGTCAGCGCGGGTAAACAGGTACAGGGACTGCAGCCGGTTCAGTTCGTAGGGAGCCCCGGCAATGATCTCGCCCTCGGCACCGAGCACATCCATGGCCAGCTTGCCCAGGTTGCGGTGCCAGCTCGACCAGTACAGCTTGTAGATCATGGCCTCTTTCTGCAGGCTGCCGTCATCGCCGCCGCCAGACAGCATGCGCATGCTGTTGAAGCGCATGATGCGCAGGCCCACGTGGGCCTCGGCGATGCGCTGGCGAAGGGCCGGGTCGCGGGCGGCGCCGTTGGCTTTGGCGATCCTGACGACTTCGTCGAACTCGTTCTGGAACAGCATCTGCTGGCCCAGGGTGGAGACCCCGCGCTCGAAACCGAGCAGGCCCATCGCCACCTTCCAGCCTTCGCCGGGAGCTCCGACGATGTCATCGGCGGCACAGACGGCATCGTCAAAAAACACTTCGTTGAATTCGCTGGTGCCGGTGAGCTGCTCGATCGGACGCACGGTGACCCCGGGCTGATCCATCGCCAGCAGGAAAAAGCCCAGGCCCCGGTGGGCCACCGAATCCGGATCGGTGCGGGCAATCACGAACACGTACTGGGATTCATGGGCCAGAGAGGTCCACACCTTCTGGCCATTGATGAGCCACCGGCCGCCGGACTCGTCCAGCCGCGCTTTGGTTTTCACATTGGCGAGGTCCGAACCTGCGGAAGGCTCGGAGTAACCCTGGCACCAGAACTCCCTGCCGGCAAGGATGCCCGGCAGGTAGCGCTCTTTCTGCGCCTCGCTGCCGAAGGCGATCAGGGTCGGGCCGGTAAGCGTCTCGCCGATATGCCCCATGCGGCCGGGGCCGCCGGCGCGAGCGTACTCCTCGTTAAAAATTACCTGCTGCTCAATGCTGGCTCCGCGGCCGCCGTACTGCTTTGGCCAGCCTATGCAGGTCCAGCCGCCCTCGGCCAGTTTGCGCTCCCAGGCCTTGCGCTCCTCAACGAAAGAGTGCTCGTCACCCGGGCCGCCGCGGCCGCGGATGATTTCAAACTCCCCGCCCAGATTGGCTGCCAGCCAGGCGGCAACCTCCTCGCGGAACTGCTCGTCTTCGGGACTGAAACTCAGCTTCATGCCGCCTCTCCATCCAGTAACTGACGCGCCAGCCGCTCCCGGTGCCAGGCAGCGTCGCCCAGCAGGGTCTCGGTGGACTTGGCGCGTTTGAAATACAGCTGTATATCGTACTCCGCGGTGATGCCCACGCCGCCATGCAGCTGGATGCCGCAGCCGGCATTGAAAAATGCGGCGTCGGAACAGTAGGCCTTGGCAATGCTGGCTGCCTCCGCCAGACCCGCGCCCAAGGGGTTGCCCGCGAGCGCTTCGTCGGCGATGCATGCGGCATAGTAGGCGGCTGACCGGGCCGCCTCCACTTTCAGCATCATGTCAGCAGCCTTGTGCTTGATCGCCTGGTAGGAGGCGATGGCGCGGCCAAACTGCACCCGCTCCATGGTATAGGCCACGGAGCTGTCCAGAGCCTGCTGGGCCACGCCGACCTGCTCGGCGGCCACCGCGACAGTGGCCAGGTCCAGGATCTTGGCCAGCGCAGGCCAGGCAGCGCCGGCCTCCCCCATCAGGGCATCGGCGCCGAATTTCACATCCTGCAGGGTGATGCTGGCCTGTTTGCGGGTCTGGTCCATGGTCGGCAGCCACTCCCGGGTAACTCCCGCGGTATCCGCGGGCAGAACGAACAGGCTGATGCCCTGATGGCCTTCGCTATCCGCCTCGCGGGCAGCAACGACAAGGATCTCTGCCGTGTGGCCGTCGAGCACATAGCGGTATTCGCCATTGAGCACGAAGCCGTCGCCGGCACTGGTGAAGGTGGCCTGCACAGCGTCGGCATCCGGGCGACTGCCCGGGGCCATGAACGCCAGGGTCGCGGTACTGCCCGCGGCAATCGCCGCCAGGTAACGCTGCTTCTGCGCTTCGGTACCGGCCACCAGCAGGGCATTGACGCCCAGGCCGACTGTCGCCAGGAACGGCGCGCACAACAGCACCCGGCCCATCTGCTCCTGCATGGCGGCCAGCTCCACAAAGCCCAGGCTGAGGCCGCCGTAGGCTTCCGGTATGTGCAGCGCCGGCCACATCATTTCCTCGCTGATCTGCTGCCACAGGGACGCGTCATAGCCGCGCTCGGTTGCCATCACCTCGCGCACCGCAGCGGCGGTGGAGACTTCCGCAAGAAAAGCCTCCGCCGTATCGCGGATCATCTGCTGTTCTTCGGTAAAACGAAATTCCATGGGCTCTGCCTCAGCTGCCGAACACTTTCTGTGCCGGCACTTCCCGGGCCAGCAACTCTGCCACTGCATCAGTGAGTTCCGCAGGGTCCCAGCGCTCACCCTTGTCCACGGGCTCCGTTGAACGCCAGCCATCGGCGATGGCGACCTTGCCGCCCTCGGCCTCGAACAGGCGCCCGGTCACCTGCGCCGACAGTGGCGACACCAGCCACGCCACCAGGGAGGAGACGTTCTCCGGCGCAAAATAATCGAAGCTGCCATCCGCCGGCTTCGCCATGCGCTGTGCCATGGCTTCCACCGCAGTGGTCATGCCCGTCCGCGCCACCGGCACCAGCCCGTTGACCGTAATCCCGTAGCGACCCAGCTCAACCGCCTGGGTCAGCGTCAGTGCCGCTATCCCGGCCTTGGCGGCCGCGTAATTCGACTGCCCGACCGAGCCCTGCAGGCCGGCACCGGAACTGGTATTGATAATGCGCGCGTCCACCGCCTTGCCTTCTTTGGACAGACCGCGCCAGTAGTGCACGGCGTGGGAACTGATGCAGAAGTGCCCCTTCAGGTGCACCGCCATGATCGCGTCCCAATCCGACTCGGTCATGGAGGCAAACATGCGGTCGCG
>NZ_JAVKCQ010000005.1:0-4167 GCF_040222615.1 Haliea sp. | reverse complement strand
CCAGGCCGCATTGACCCTGGGGTTGGTCATCACCGCCTGGGTTACGGCGCTCTTGAAATCTGCAACGGGCTGCGCCTGCACGACTGCGCCCTGCATCGCACAGAAAGCTGCCACAGCGCCAATAAAACCGAGTTTTCCTTGCATAATCTCCCTTCCTTGCTAACGGAGCCGCGCAGCGCTGTGCCACAATCCCCAAAAAAGCTTGGCAAGATTATAGGCGCGCCCGGACGAGTACCACGAATGTTGCAGACAGATACCATGAACCACGTCACAGAATACCATTCGTAACAACGTTTGGGGTGCTGCGCCGCACGGATCGGGAGAAATTACGATAATATCGCCTTTTGACCTTAGCCGGAGGCGGCGCGACTGCAGTACTGCCCCCATGACTCGCCCGGGCCTGGAGCGGAATTGGCGGTGGACTGAAGAATGCTCTTACTGAGTACGTTGCAGCGTGCACTTCCGGCCTTTGCCGCGGCGGCAATCGCGCTGGCGTTCAGCGGTACACTGGTGCTGGCCAACGTCGATCTCGACCGCATGGAGCGACTGGCGCTGGGCCGCCACGGCCCCAACACCGCCGATACAGTGGCCCGCTGGCGCTCACTCATTGACGAGATATCGGCGCTGAGTGATGTCGAGAAGGTGGAGCGTGTGAACAACTTCTTCAACACCCTGGTGCGCTGGCGCCAGGATATCGAGGTCTGGGGGCGGAATGACTACTGGGCCACACCGCTGGAGCTCATGGCTCGCCGCGAGGGCGACTGCGAGGACTTCAGCATCGCGAAATACATGACTCTGCTGTTGGCAGGCATTGAGGTGGAGCAGATGCGCATCACCTACGTCAAGGCCCAGATCAGCGGCGATGCCCGCAACGCTACCCAGGCCCACATGGTGCTGGCCTACTACCCCACGCCTGCGGCTGAACCCCTGATTCTGGACAACATGGTCTCCGAGGTTCGTCCGGCGTCGCGCCGGCCGGACCTGCGACCCGTGTTCGGCTTCAACAGCCAGGGCCTGTGGGTGGGCGCCGCCGCCGCACCGGCCACCCGGGACCCTGGTGCCAGGCTATCGCGCTGGCACGATCTGCTACAACGGATCGCGGCCGACGGGCTCGGCTGATCAACGCATACTGAGGGAGCAAGGACATGTCACTATTAAAACAACTCTGGCTGGCAATCATTCTCCTGCTGAGTCTCGTTTTCGGGGGCAGTTTCGTGGTCAGCAGCCTCTCAGCAAAGAGCTACCTGGAACAGCAGCTCTACATGAAAAACACCGACAACGCCGCCGCCCTGGCCCTGTCGCTGAGCCAACAGGAGGCGGACCCGGTGCTGCTGGACCTGACCGTGTCGGCCCAGTTCGACACCGGCCACTACGAACTGGTGGAACTGGCTGACCCGGAAGGCAGGATTGTCGTGCGCAGGGAAGACCGGCAACAGGCCAAGGGGGCTCCCGCCTGGTTCATCAAGCTGCTACCGATAGAGGTTGCGCCCGGTATCGCCCAGGTCCAGCAGGGCTGGCAGCAGGTCGGCACCCTCACCCTGCGCAGCCATTCCCGCTTCGCCTACCAGGAGCTTTGGCAAAGCACCCAGCTGCTGGCCCTGGTGTTCCTGGCGGCGATTGTGATTGCCGGCCTGCTGGGCAGCTACCTGCTGCGGATAATCCTCAAGCCTCTCGACGACGTTGTGGAACAGGCTGAAGCCATCGGCCAGCGCCGCTTCATCACGCTGCCCGAGCCCTCCACACTGGAATTCAGGCGTGTGGTCGGCGCCATGAACACCATGTCGGAGCGGATCAAGGCCACGCTGCGCCAGGAAACCGCACGCCTGGACAAGTGGCAGCGCAATGCCCAGATCGACAGGGTCACCGGGCTGATGAACCGGGAACCCTTCATGCAGTCCCTCAGCGCAGCGCTGGAAAGTGACGACGTCAACGCCACCGGCACGCTGACCCTGGTTCGGATCGGCGGCCTGGCCCGGCTCAACCAGAGCTATGGACGCAAGGCCATCGACGGCCTGCTGGCCGATGTGGGTGCGGCACTGAATACAATCGTCGCCCGTCACAGTCGCTGGGCGGCCTCCAGGTTGAACGGCTCTGACTTTGCACTGCTGGCGCCGCGCGCCATGGAGCTGGAGGTAGTGGCGCGGGAGATGCAGGATGCCGTGCGCGAAGTCATGGAAGCCCGCAGCATGCAACAGGACGTCACCTTGCCCGCCGCAACCACCGTCTATGTCCAGGATGACACCCTGACGAAACTGATGACCCGGCTCGACGGCGGACTGATCTCCGCCGAGCAGAAGGGAAACTCTGCCATCATCTCTACCTATGCCGGCGCTATTCAGGCGCTGCCGGTGAGGGAACAGATGGAGCACTGGCGCGAGGTGCTGCAGCGTGCCCTCCGCGAGCAACGATTCTCTCTCGCCAGCTTCCCGGTCGTAGGCAGCAACAGGCAATTGATTCATTTCGAGGCGCCGGTGCGCCTGGAGCAGGATGGACAGCAACTTGCTGCGGGAACGTTCCTGCCCTGGATCAACCGCCTCGAACTGTCCAGCGAACTGGACCAGCACGTAGTCGATCTCGCCCTGCGAGTAGCCGCGGTGCGCGGCCGGCCGCTATCGGTAAACCTGTCCGTTGGCGCGCTGGTGGAGCCCAGCTTCCTGCTCTGGCTGAGCGACCGCCTTTCCGCAGCCGGACCCAGCGCCGCCCATCTCTGGCTGGAGCTACCCGAGTCCATGGCTTTCCGTCACCTCGATGCCTTCAAGCGCCTGGCGGCGCGAGCAAAAACCTACGGTTGCAAGATCGGCATCGAGCATGTGGGGCACCAGCTCGCAGAGATCGGCCAGCTCGCCGACGTCGGTCTGGATTACCTGAAAGTGGATTCTTCGTTCGTCCGCGCTATCGACAGCAACCCCGGCAACCAGACCCTGTTGCGCGCGCTGTGCAGCGTCGGTCACTCCCTCGGCGTCATCGTGATAGCGGAGGCAGTCCGCAGCAAGGAGGAGTGGAGCCAGCTGCAGGAAATCGGCTTCGACGGCGCCACCGGGCCTGCGATCACCGACTTCAACACCTAGCCGCAGTCAGTCATCGCCCAGCAGGTCAAGGCTGGTGGATAGTTTGCTCCGCAGCCGTTGCCGATGCAGCATCTTCTTCTGCGCGGAGTCCGGCAGGTCGGTGAACAATATGATCCCGCGCTCGATCAACAGCTCTACGACATCCTCCAGCACCCTGACAAAATCCTGATCGGTAGCAACGAGCTCACCTGGATGGTGGCCCAGAGCATTCAGGTACGCCGCGAGGTCGGCGTCTTCCGGCGCCACAGCCTCGTCGCAGTCTCCGCGTAGCTGGCTGACTGCGACTATCCGGCCGCTGCTGTCGCGCTTGACGTAAGGCATTGTTCCGCTCCCATAAAAGTCCCCGGCACCCTTGCGGGCGCCGGGTCCGTTGCAGCTCTCTGCTACTGGTCGATTGTCAGCTGGCCCGACTTGAGCATACTGGCAATCACCGAGGCCACGTCATCGTGCTCGCCCGCCAGATCCACACCCTCGAGGGTAATGATCTGGTCGACCTTGCCAATGTCTCCCGGATTGTCCTGGAAGCTGCCGCTGGTGCTGACCTCAATGACCGTATCCGCTCCATCATAAGACACTTTCAGGTAGCTGGTCAGGTCGACACCATCGGCCTCCTCGCCCTGCAGGAGGTCGCGCAGGTCCAGAGTGTCCGCACCGCTGTCACCAAATCCGACAATGGTCGTAGCGCCCGATTCCGGCTGCTCGTTGAGCGTGAAGACAAACACATCATCATCCGGCGTAGCCATAATCAACCCGCCCGCCACCGGCTCGCCAGCCGGTGCGTCGACGGCGGGCTCGTCAACCACCACCGGCTCCAGGATGGGGCTGGGCACTTCGCGCGGCGCGAAGCCCGGGTCACCGCCAGCGGCGTTTGCCACGCCCTGCAGCACCACGTCCAGCGTGGTTTCGACCCGGTCACCATCGGCATCGGTCAGGAAATAGGTGAATGTCTCGGTGACCTCCGAGTCCGCTTCCAATGCATCGCGACCAGCTCGACTCATGCTGTAGCTGTAGCTACCATCCGGATTGACCGTCAGGCTGCCGAGGCTGCCCTCAATCACGCCGCTGCTGATGGCACCGCCAGCACTTTCCCAGGTAATGG
>NZ_JAVKCQ010000004.1:0-7016 GCF_040222615.1 Haliea sp. | reverse complement strand
AGCCTTCAGGGTCTGGGTGTCCTTGGCACCGTAGGCGACGTGGGCCACATAGACATTCGGATACTCCATCGCCAGCAGGGCCAGGTCCTTCTTCGCTACGGCCTTGCCGCCGGCGGAGAACTTGGCCACCGCGCCGCGGGGCGTGGCCTTGGAGGTCTGGCCGCCGGTGTTGGAGTACACCTCCGTATCCAGTACCAGGATATTGATGTTCTCACCGGCAGCCAGCACGTGGTCCAGGCCGCCGTAGCCGATGTCGTAGGCCCAGCCGTCGCCGCCCACGCACCAGACGGACTTGCGGCACAGGTGCTCGCTCAGCTGCTGCAGGCGGCGGGCCCGGTCCCCGGCAAGTTTTCCCAGTCCTTTCCGCAGCTGCGCCACCCGCTGCCGCTGCTCGTGGATACCGGCCTCGTCGCTTTCATCGGCGCCGAGAATCGCGTCCACCAGGGCCGGCTCCACCTCCCCGCGCAGCTGTGCCAGCAGGTCCCTGGCCTGGCTCACCTGCTGGTCGATGGCGATGCGGATACCGAGGCCGAATTCGGCGTTGTCCTCGAACAGGGAGTTGTTCCACGCCGGCCCCCGACCCTCCGCGTTGTGGGCCCAGGGCGTGGTCGGCAGGTTGCCACCGTAGATGGAGGAGCAGCCGGTAGCATTGGCGATGACCATGCGATCCCCGAACAGCTGGCTGACCAGCCGCAGGTAGGGCGTTTCACCGCAGCCAACGCAGGCGCCGGAAAATTCGAACAGGGGCTGCATCACCATGGCGCCGGGGATCGTGCTGGTCTTGAGCTGCGCGCGGGGGAACTCCGGCAACTGCAGGAAGAAGTCCCAGTTGGCTTTCTCCGTTTCCAGCAGGGGTTGGACAGGCGCCATGTTGACGGCCTTGTGGCTGGCGTTGCTCTTGTCGCGAATCGGGCAGATGTCCACGCACAGGGTGCAGCCGGTACAGTCTTCGGGTGATACCTGGTAACTCATCACCTGGCCCGCCGGGTAGTCCTTGTTGCGCACCGGCGCAGCCTTGAAGGTGGCGGGGGCCTGGGCCAGCAACTCCTGGCCGAAGACCTTGCTGCGGATCACGCTGTGGGGGCAGACGAAGGCGCATTTGCCGCACTGGGTGCAGAGTTCCTGGTCCCACACCGGAATCTCCAGGGCCAGGTTGCGCTTCTCCAGCGCCGCCGTGCCCAGCGGGAAGCTGCCGTCCGCGGGCAGGGCGCTGACCGGGATGAGGTCACCCTGGCCGGCCAAAATGCGCGCGGTCACCCGCTCGGCAAAGCTTTCGCCGCTGCCGACGCCCGCGTGCAGGGCAACCACCTTGCCATTCACACTGCCGGGCGGCACCGGATGCAGCCCCGCCAGCGCCGCGTCGATGGCCTGGAAGTTGCGCTCGATGATACGTTGCCCGCGGCGCCCGTAGGTCTTTTCCACCGCCCCCTTGATCGCGGCGATGGCCTGCTCCGCGGGCAGGATATCGGAAATGGCAAAAAAGCAGACCTGCATGATGGTGTTGATACGCTTGCCCATGCCGGTGTCCGCGGCCACCTGGTAGGCGTCGATGCAGTACAGTTTCAGACCCTTGTCGACTATCTGTTGCTGGCAATGGGGTGGCAGGCTGTCCCAGAACCGGTCCGCGGGCAGCGGCGAGTTCACCAGGAAAGTGGCGCCGGGGGCGGCCTTGCGCAGCATGTCCACCTTGTGCAGAAAGCCCGGCTGGTGGCAGGCAATGAAGCCGGCGCAGTGGTCCTCGATCAAGTAGCTGGCATGGATCGGTCGGGGCCCGAAACGCAGGTGGGAGACAGTAGTGGCGCCGGACTTCTTGGAGTCGTAGACAAAGTAGCCCTGGGCGTGGAGGTCGGTGCTCTCGCCGATGATCTTGATGCTGTTCTTGTTGGCGCTGACGGTGCCGTCGCTGCCGAGACCGTAGAACAGGGCCTGCATACTTTGGGCGTGGGCATCGGTGCGAAAGTCCGGGTCCCAGTCCAGGCTGCTGTGGCTCACGTCGTCGTGGATGCCGATGGTGAAGTGATTTTTCGGCTGCGCCTTGTTGAGCTCGTCGAACACCGCCTTGACCATCCCCGGGGTGAACTCCTTGGAGGAGAGCCCGAAGCGGCCGCCAATCACCCGCGGCAGCGCCACGCGTGCGCTCCCGGTCATCGCTTCCTGGGCCAGCGCGGCGAGGATGTCCTTGTACAGCGGCTCACCGTCGGCGCCGGGCTCCTTGGTGCGGTCCAGCACGGCAATGGCCCGGGTGCTGGCGGGAATGGCCGCCAGCAGGGCTGCGGCGTCAAAGGGCCGGAACAGGCGCACCTTCAGCAGCCCGATCTTCTCGCCCCGGGCCAGCAGGCAGTCGACGGTTTCCTGCGCAGTTTCGGCGCCAGAGCCCATCAACGCGAGCACCCGCTCGGCCTGCGGGTCACCGATATAGTCAAACACACGGTACTGGCGTCCGGTCAGGGTGGCAAACTCATCCATCACTTGCTGGACGATTCCGGGGAAGGCGCTGTACCAGGGATTGACCGTTTCCCGGGCCTGGAAAAACACATCGGGATTCTGGGAGCTGCCGCGCAGCACCGGGTGTTCCGGCGACAGGGCGCGTTCGCGGTGGGCGCGGATCGCGTCTTCATCGATCAGGGCCCGGACCACATCTTCCGGTACGGCGGCAATTTTGGCTACCTCGTGGGAGGTGCGGAAGCCGTCGAAGAAGTGCAGCATGGGCAGGCGCCCACGCAGGCTGGCGGCGTGGGCGATCAGGGCGAAGTCCATGACCTCCTGCGGGCTGTTGGCGGCCAGCATGGCGAAGCCGGTGGCCCGGGCCGCCATCACGTCGCTGTGGTCGCCAAAGATCGACAGGGCCTGGCTGGCCACCGAGCGGGCGGCGATATGGAAAACCGTCGGGCTCAGTTCGCCGGCGATCTTGTACATGTTGGGCAGCATCAGCAGCAAGCCCTGGGAGGCGGTAAAGGTGGTGGTGAGCGCGCCGGCCTGCAGGGCGCCGTGAATCGCCCCCGCGGCGCCGGCCTCGCTCTGCATCTCGATCACCCGGGGTACGCTGCCCCACAGGTTCCGCTGCCCCCCGGCGGACCATTCATCCGCCCACTCCCCCATGGTGGAGGCGGGGGTGATGGGATAGATGGCGATGACCTCACTGGTCAGGTGGGCAATGCGGGCCGCCGCCTCGTTGCCGTCGATGGTCAGGGTGGTCTGCCCCATAGGTAACATCCCTTGCAGGTTCACTACTGTTTTTACTATAGCCTACAGGGGAGCGACGACATTTGATCGGTGTCATGCCGGGGCAGAATTGTCGAAATACGATCAACACGAGCGACTAAGCCAAGGCCAATGCCTTGAATACACTCATCGCTCAGGATATCAACACCGCGACCTCCCCCACGCTGCTGATCGAGGACAGTCCGTTGACAGAATCGAGTGTAGATACGACGCCTGACCCGAACGTCAGCGAGCCGGGCCAGCGCAACAGCGCCGCACTGCAGTACTGTGGATGCCTTCAGGCGTTATTGCCCAAACTCTGATGGCGGGGCCCGTGGGAGCGGTGATGTGCCCCGCGCCGGGGGCTCAGGGAATCAGTTTTGCCGGAGGCTCGATGCCCTCCACGCTGACCTCGGGATCCAGCTCCTTGATCAGGGTTTCAAACATGCCGACTTCACCGGCGGGAACGTCCACCATGATGAGGATGTTGCCTTCTTCGATAGCCTGTTCGAACTCCTGCAGTCGCGAGCTGGGGAAGGCAGCTCCGGCCATGCTGTCAGCAGACCGCCGACGCCGGCACCGAACAGGCCGGTCAGGAGTACGAAGCCACCCCCAATCACGATGCCTGCCGGGGGAAAGGCGAGTGCGGTGAGCCCGGCCAGCACACCCGCGCTGCCGCCGAGTGTCACCCCGCGCTTGTAACCGGCCAGGAAGTCGTCTGCCTCCGGGCCGGCATCGGGCAGATCTTCCAGATCGACGCCATGGCGAGCCAGGGCATAGATATGTTGCTCTTCAATGCCGTTGTTGCGGAGGTCTGCCACCACCTTGCGGGCGTGCGCCAGGTCCGGGGACAGAAAACACAGTCTCTTCATGCTAATACCCAGGTTTGCTAGCTGATATATCTCGCGAACAGGATGATGACTACCGCGAGACCGATGATGGTGCCTGCCAAGATTATGCCGTTCCTGAATGCGGAGCTGTCTTTACTCACCCTGCCGACCTCACTACTGTGACCTGCCACCACTATAGCTGAAGTAAACAGAATTGGCAGTCTGATCTTCTGGCGGAGTGATGGTCTCAGGAAAACGCGGGCACCCAGCCACCGGAGTCCTTCCAGCGGTTGACGATTTCGCAGAACAGCTCGGCGGTGCGTTCGGCGTCGTAGGCGGCGGAGTGTGCCTCGGCGTTGTCGAAGGCAATACCGGCCTCTTTACAGGCCTTGGCCAGTACCGTCTGGCCATAGGCCAGGCCCGCCAGGGTGGCGGTATCGAAGAAGGAGAAGGGGTGGAAGGGATTGCGCTTGATGCCGCAGCGCTCTACCGCCGCATTGACAAAGCCGGCATCAAAGTGGGCGTTGTGGCCCACCAGAATGGCGCGATTGCAGCTCTGGTCCCGCACTTCCTTGCGCACCACGCGAAACAGCTCGTCGAAGGCTTCCGCCTCGTCGACTGCCTCGCGGAAGGGATGCCAGGGGTCGATGCCGGTGAAGTCCAGCGCCGCCTGCTCGATGTTTGCACCCTCGAACGGCTTGACGTGGAAATTGAAAGTGCGGTGCACATCCAGGTTGCCGTCTTCGTCCATGCGCACGATGGTGGCGGCAACTTCCAGGATGGCGTCGGTGGCGGCGACAAAACCGCCGGTCTCCACATCGATGACCACGGGCAGGAAGCCGCGAAAACGCTCACAGATGCGCTGCCCGCTGGGTTCCGTCAAACCGCAGTGTCCCGATCCACTACCCGCCAGTGCATGTCTTCACCCGCTCGCAGCGGGGTCAGGGTGGTGTCGCCGAGGGCCCGGCTGGCAGGCACCTGCCAACCCTCCCGGCGCAGGGTAATGGTGTCTGTATTGCGCGGCAGGTGGTAGAAATCCGGCCCGAAGTGGCTGGCAAAACCCTCCAGCAGGGGCAGGGCATCCTCGGTGTCAAATACCTCTGCATACAGCTCGATGGCGGCGTGGGCAGTGTAGCAGCCGGCACAACCGCAGGCGGTCTCCTTGCGCGCGGTGCTGTGGGGGGCGGAGTCGGTGCCGAGGAAGAACTTCGGACTGCCGGAGCAGGCCGCCCGTACCAGCGCCCGCTGGTGGCTGTTGCGTTTCAGGACAGGCAGGCAATAGAGGTGTGGCCGGATGCCACCCACCAGCATGTCGTTGCGGTTCAGCAACAGGTGGTGGGCGGTAATAGTGGCTGCCACATTGCCTGGCGAGGCACTCACAAAGTCCACTGCGTCGGCGGTGGTGATGTGCTCGAGCACTACCCGCAGGCCCGGGAAGCGCTTTACGATGGGTGCCAGATGGCGGTCGATGAAAGCTTTTTCCCGGTCAAAGATGTCGATTTCACTGTCGGTGACCTCGCCGTGCACCAGCAGCGGCAGGTCCGCGGCCTCCATGGCCTCCAGGGTCGGGTACAGGCCTTCCAGCTGCGCGACCCCGGCATCCGAGTTGGTGGTGGCGCCCGCGGGGTAGAGCTTGACCGCGTGGACGAACTCACAGTCCGCCGCGCGGCGGATTTCCGCGGCATCCGTGCCGTCCGTCAGATACAGGGTCATCAGTGGTTCAAACTGCCGCGGCAGCCCGGCCATGGCGGCCAGGATACGGTCGCGGTAGGCGCCGGCAGCGGCTACCGTGGTCACCGGTGGAGTCAGGTTGGGCATCACGATGGCACGGCCAAAATACCTCGCCATGTCGGCGCAGGTGTCGGGCAGGGCGGATTCGTCGCGCAGGTGCACGTGCCAGTCGTCGGGGCGGGTAATGGTGAGTTCAGTCACAGCGGGCCAGGGCAGGGAATGTCAGCCGGGATGGTAACGTAAACCCCAGCTCACGGGAATACGGGCTGGGAATCACCCGCCGCCCCGGAGTAGAATATGCCCCCTTTAACGCCCTGAAAACGGAGCAACTCATGTCTGACGTCAAGAAAGTGGTGCTGGCCTATTCCGGCGGCCTGGATACTTCGGTCATCGTGCGCTGGCTGCAGGACAACTATGCCTGCGAGGTGGTGACCTTCACCGCGGACATCGGCCAGGGCGAAGAGGTGGAGCCCGCGCGCGCCAAGGCCAAGGCCATGGGTGTGCAGGAGATCTACATCGACGACCTGCGCGAGGAGTTCGTGCGCGACTTCGTCTATCCCATGTTCCGCGCCAACACGGT
Organism: Haliea sp.; assembly: GCF_040222615.1. GTDB lineage: Bacteria > Pseudomonadota > Gammaproteobacteria > Pseudomonadales > Halieaceae > Haliea. The sequence continues at coordinate 674 of NZ_JAVKCQ010000004.1, read as the reverse complement.
CTATGAGGGCGAGTACCTGCTGGGTACCTCCATCGCCCGTCCGCTGATCGCCAAGCGCCTGATCGAGATTGCCAATGAAACCGGCGCCGACGCGATTTCCCACGGCGCCACCGGCAAGGGCAATGACCAGGTCCGTTTCGAGCTGGGCGCCTATGCGCTGAAGCCCGGCATCAAGGTAATCGCCCCCTGGCGGGAGTGGAACCTGACCTCGCGGGAAACCCTGATGGCCTATTGCAAAGAGCGCGACATCCCGGTCGACTTCAGCAATGCCAAGAAGAAGTCCCCGTACTCCATGGACGCCAACCTGCTGCACATTTCCTATGAGGGCGGCATCCTGGAGAACCCCTGGGCGGAAGCCGAGGAAGACATGTGGCGCTGGAGCGTGAGCCCGGAGGCGGCCCCCGACACCCCCACCTACATCGAGCTGGAGTACGAGCGCGGCGACATCGTCGCCATCGACGGCGAGCGCCTGAGCCCGGCCACCGTGCTGGAGCGCCTGAACAAGCTCGGCGGCGCCAACGGCATTGGCCGCCTCGATCTGGTGGAAAACCGCTACGTGGGGATGAAATCCCGGGGCTGCTACGAGACCCCCGGCGGCACCATCATGCTCAAGGCCCACCGCGCCATCGAGTCCATCACCCTGGACCGGGAAGTCGCCCACCTCAAGGATGACC
>NZ_JAVKCQ010000003.1:0-18650 GCF_040222615.1 Haliea sp. | reverse complement strand
GAATTGGCGGCGTCAGCGAGGGTTTGAGTATCTGGCTCAGGTCATCACCGGAGTGAAATTCAGAGATGGAATCGAGGTAACAGAATCAAACCAGGCCGCCGCTTGATTCAGGCCCTGAACACCAGATTTGACAATAACTCTCTGGTCGCTGGCACCTGGCCTAGTTCCGTGACAGCAATCTTGCCATCAGCAGGGCCGCGACGAAAGCGAGTCCGAGCGTCGCAAGAGGTTTTTCATGTACGTATTTCTCGAGATCCTGCCCCAACTCGTCTGCCTTGTCCTTGCCCTTGAGGAGTTGCGCTACGGCATCGCTTTTCAGGTCCAGGCCCGCGGCCTCAGCGGCCTGGCGGAAGTGCGCCTGCGCTTCCAGCAAGCTGTGATAGGCGGCGAGCGCAGCCTCCTTGCCAGACTCCAGTTCCTGCTGCTTGTCCTTGCTGCCCTTGTCGGTTGTGCCTGCCACAGATTCTATCTCCTGGTGAATGGGAATGACGGCCGCGCGGACCCACTCGCCCCCAGGGCACGGTGTGTGCGGAAGCGGCGAGCGTGGTTCACTTGCAAGCGGACGCGGTCTACAAGCGTGGACGGCGCCCGGTAATGAAGAAGATCACCGCAAGTATCAGACCCACGACGAACAGAATCCAGGCAATCTGGGTGGCGACACCGGCAATTCCGGTCAGGCCCAGTACCCCCGCAATAATGGCGATAATCAAAAAGATAAAAGCCCAGTAAATCATGACGATTACTCTCCTTTCTGATGGATTATCCGTTGACGACCTGCTGCGCGAACGTCGCCTGTTCAGGTACAGCGTAGTCCATTGCGCAGGACTCTGCATGATTGTGTTGGGTTGATGTTGTACAGAATCAGGGGCGATCGATCCAGTGCCCGGCTACATCCGCCTGACCTCAAGCTGCTCCCCACGGAATTCAATCACATCGCCATGCACGATTTTCTTGCGACGCTGGGTCTCCACGCTGCCATTCACAAGCACCTGGCCGTCCCCGATCACCAGCTTGGCTTCGCCACCGGTGGTCACCAGCCCCTCGAATTTGAGGATCTTGTAGAGCTCAACCGGTTCTTTGTTAATTGCAATGGTTTTCATCAAGAGAGGCCTGGGTGATCGTGGATGCCAATGGTTGCGGGCGAAGTGGCAGTCGCGGAGCATCATCATACCGTAGACTGGCAGCACGTATCGACTTGACAGCATATTTTTCACGATTCTCGCGGCAGCGCGGATTCCAGTTTGCCGCACCTGAACCGAAGCCTCACATCGAATCGAATCATGGGTGTGGAGGCTTGGGTTCCGGCGACCAAAATACAAAGTTGGATCCTGGCAGGTTGTGGAGGAGAGCGGTCGAGGGCCGCTACCGGCCAGAAGCGGATTTCCCTGGATGATGTTGAAGCGGGCAGTGATGATTGGGGCCGGCCGACGAGGCGGACAGCGACGTACCAGCTGGTTCAACAACCGATGTAATGGCAGACGCCCGCGAAATCTGACCTGCTGTTCTAGATTGATCATGACTTGTGAGACATGATTCCCGAGTGCGTAAATTAACAACGGAATGGAGTTGATCGAAGATATCAAGAAGATCCTCGAGGTCACAGTCAGTCGATCAGCTCCGAACCAGAATGGATACGGCGGAGCACAAGCGCCTGGTCATCGGCTTGATCTTCAGCAAGTACATCTCCGATACTTCTCCGCCCGTAGAGCCGAACTCCCCCGGCGAGGTTCTGCTTATCTGAGTAAATCAGTAACACGCCACCCGCAAGCCAATTTGCCGGTTACTGGCGGATATATCTTCAGCTGGGCTCTCCTACGGCGATTGCCAAGCATTGGCGGTAGGTGAGATGAACTACCCGATCCGTCTCGGCACCATCAGGCTCCTTTGTTGAAAGAACGACCATAAGGCCTTCGAGTATTCCCTCCAGGAGAGTGGCCCTGCTTTTGAGCGATGCCTCAGGGATCGAAGGCTGTAACGCGGCAATATATTCGCTCAGCTGATCAATGTGCAGAGAAAACAGATTTCCAAGGATTTTTCCCTCGAAGTTATCCAGCGATCCCAGCAATACCCATAACTGCATAAAGAATTGCCTGGTCTCCCTCTGGGTTATGTCTTGCAAATTGAATTCAAGGACCGCTTTGAATCGCCCAAGTGGGCTTTGCTCCGCTTCCTGTATGCAGCGCCCGGAGGCTCTTCGATATCGCTCGTCCAGTTTCAAGAAAAGCGCCTGCACGAGATCTCCGCGGGTCGGGGTAAGCCAAAACCGATTGTGATGGACAACGGACCGGAAATGACCAGCAAAGCTATGTTTTTCTGGAGTCAGGGAACAGGCGTCTCCTTGCAGTTCATTCAGCCGGGCAAGCCGACCCAGAACGCGTTCGTTGAATCGTTCAACGACCGGTTCAGGGCTGGCTGTTTGAATCAGCACTGATTCCGAGATCTTGCTGACGCGAGGAAAATCCTTGCGGGCTGGCGCGAGCATTACAACGAGGTCAGGCCGCATAGTGCTCTGAACTACCAACCACCCGCTGCTTACGAACAGGCAGCGTACCCATTGGACTATGTCTTTTTTTCGTACTTTTTTTCCAGCCCTGCCATAGTTAAAAGTTGGTCAAAGATGTATCGGTCGAAACCCCTGGAAGTTAAACGCTGAATATCGCCTGATCCGTAGATCACGTGAAGCCCTTCCAGGCATGCCAATATGCTGAATGCCATGTTCTCAAGCTCGGCTTTCTTTTTCGTGGTGTGAATATCGCGGAGTAGCTGGAATAACTGTCCGAAAAAGTGTTCGTACATTGCTCTGCGTGTTTCGGCGGCTTTCCGGTTGTGCGTTGTAAAGCCCCAAAATTGATAGAAGAACCCCTGTACTTCAGGATTCTTGGTGTCCTCTTTGATGTATTCCAGGAATGCCTCAAGTCGTTGCCGGGGGTCGTCTGGAAAGAGTTCGAACTCCTTTCTTAGTTCCTCGTCATAGCCCTCGATGACATGTTGGATCATGGCCTGGAGCAGGGAGTCTTTGCTGGGGAAGTAATAGGCAAGGTTGCCCACGCTGATGCCGAGTTCGTCTGCAACTTTGCGCGTGGACAAGTTGGCAAGACCTTCAGTCACCATAATGTGCTTGGCTGTCTCAAGAATGTCTGAAACTCTCGCCTTGCCACGTTTGCGTACCGCGGTGCCCGCGCGGGATTTTTTCTCGCTGGAGCTGTTGATTTCTATCATAAACAAATATTGGCTCTAAAAAACATACGACTCTGGATTATACGCAATATTCTCCCATTGGAGTGATTGGCGGCGGCTACCCACGAGTTAATGCCTCAAGGTTTTCGAGCAAGCCTGGGAAAATATATCGGGGCAGCTCTTGCAATAATAGGTCGTACGTACTATAAATGCATGATCAATTGAGCTAGCAGATAAACATGTAGTCGAGGAGATACCCATGCCATTCAAAACATCTTTTTTGCAGTTCCCTTACAGAGCCCTGACTGCCTTTGCCCTGGCGCTGATGCCGACTGTCTTCGCCAGTCAGGTCACTGCCGGCGAGTTGGAGGACTTCCAGCAGGCCATACGCGCCAAATACGATATGAAGGAGCAGGCCTTTGCCAGTAATGACCCCGAACCTATCCTGACCCGTTTCTACAGCAGCAGCGTGATATCTACGGGCCCCGATGGCAGCACTCATGTGGGCAGGGAAGAGTTACGCCCCATCTATAATGAGGTGATTGCTAGCACAGTGAGAATTGAGCCGTATAAAAGCTTTGTGCGCGGTGATGCCGGTTGGGATTGGGTCAATTTCCACGTTACACCGCCGCCTGAAGCAGGTGCCGAGCCGTTCACCTTCAAAATGCTGTTCCTCTGGGAGCGCATTGACGGTCAGTGGTGGTCCCACGGTGAGATGTATGTGATGGGCGAGTTCGATACCCACTGAAAGGCACTCATGCGTAGAGGAGGCGTGATCATGAAAGATAAGAATCAGGAAGGCGGTGCTTCCAAGACTGAAATAACTCGCCGGGATTTTGTTGGCGGTACGCTGATCGGCAGCGGTGTTGCACTGCTGGCGGCAAAAGCACCCGGTGCCCTGGCTTCACTCGGTGCAAACACATTGCCGGACTTCAAACTGGGCAATACAATGCCACTGCCGCTTACCGGCCTGGATAAAAGCTGGACGGGCCCCGGCGGCCAGGGCGATTACGCTCCTGCCAACGGCAATACCCATCGGGAAGTGAACGCGGCGCATACTTTGCGTAATGGCGACTTTGCACGGCGCGTGGACGCTGCAGCGGACACTGGAGAACGCTATGACCTGGTGGTAGTCGGCGCGGGATTTGCCGGCTGCACGGCTGCCTATACCTTCCTGAAAGAGCACCCGAAGGCAAAAGTACTGATTCTGGACAACCATGAGATGTTTGGCGGCGAAGCCAGGCAGAATGAGTTTGAAGTGGACGGTTATCGACTGTGGGCGCCCCAGGGCTCTACCGGTGCGGTCTGGCCACTGCAGGCAGCGAAAAAAATCGAGATGTTTTCGTCCCTGTGGGATGAGCTCAAACTACCACAGGAGTTTGAGTGGCAAGAAGCAAAAAATTCCGATTTGAAGATTCCTTACGATAATTATTCGCCCATGCACCTGACCTGGGAGGGGACGGACCTGGGTTGGTACCACGAGGGTCACGGCATGAGCGTGAATCCGTGGCAGAACCGCTTCGCCGATGTACCCATCGATGAGAAGACCAAGAGTGATTTCCTGTGGATGGAAACCTACCGCCAGCCGCCTGAACGGGAGGACTGGGCTCAGTGGCTGGACAGCATGACCTACCAGGATTTTCTCAAGAACGAGATGGGCTTGGATAGCAAGGAGGTGCTGGAGTATCTGCAGCCCTTTGGGGCGGCCATGGGCATGGGCCTGGGCCCGGACGTGATCTCTGCCTACCAGGCGTTCAACTTCCTGCAACCGGGTGTGCTGCAGTATGGCCGGCAACTGGGGATTGGTGATCCCACAGACTATGTTCACCTTGCCCAATGGCCGGGGGGCAATACCGGCACCCTGAGGCATCTGGTCTGGAAATTGATCCCCGATATTTATGGCAAGGTGTCAGGCATTAACGATGTGCTGTCCAATCCCATCGACAGGGACCAGGTCGATCGAAAAGGCAATAGCACCCGTATCCGCCTGGGCTCTCTGGTAGTCAATGTGCGTCACGAAGGCGCCAGCAGCGTGAGGGTGACCTACCTGAATGGCGAGGTTATGGCCCGAGTTTTCGCCGATCGCGTAGTAATGGCGGGGCAGCAGCACCTGAACAAGCGCGTAGTGACCGATTTGCCCGCCAGTTACCGGGAAGCGATGGATCAGTTTATGCACGCGCCCATGATGATGGTGAATGTGGCCCTGACGAACTGGCGTTTCATGGATAGGATGGGCGTGGCCTCAGTACGTTGGTTTGGCGATGAACTGGGGTGGTTTACTACCCTGCGCCGGCAGATGATTCTGGATGGTGAGGAGCCCATGCCACTGGATCCAGACAAGCCAACCGTGCTTACTATGTACAACTCCTTCTGCATACCAGGCCTGCCCATAGAACAACAGACCGTGGCGGCGCGAATGAAAATGTTCGGTATGAGCTACGCCGATATCGAGAAACAGGTGATCGACCAGTTCACCAAGATGTTTGCGCCGGGTGGATTCGATGCAGAGCGGGATATCGCCGGCATCATCGTCAATCGACAGGGCCATGCCTACGCGGCAACACCGCCAGGGTTCTTCTTTGGGAAAGACGGCAAGCCAACTGCATCAGACGTCATCCGCAAGCCCCACGGGCGCATAGCATTTGCCCATGCTGAGCTGATGGGTATGCAGATGTGGGAGGGAGCGGTACATGAGGGCGAGCGAGCGGGCCACCAGGTGGCAGGCATGGCTTAGGCCCGGACGTGCCACAACCTGGATCCGAGTTACTAATGTGACTATTCAATTGTGTCGAGATTCTACTCGTTTTTACTTGCTTCTTACGATTGCCTTGCTAGCCGCGCCGACGTGGTCTGAGCCATCGAAACCGTCCCGCCCCAAATTCCTGCTGGTTCTTCTGGACGATGCGGGCTTCAGTGACTTTGGAGTATTTGGCAGTGAAATCAGGACACCTACCATCGATGCCCTGGCCGAGGGCGGTATGGTGTTCACGGAGTTTCATGGGGCTCCAATCTGCTCACCTACTCGGGCCATGTTGTTATCCGGTGTCGATAGTCACTTGGCGGGCCTCGGTAGTATGTACGAGGAACTGGCTCCCAACCAAGTGGGTAAGCCAGGGTATTAGGGTTATCTCAACTTCTCTGTAGCCGCGCTACCCGAGGTATTCCAGGAAGCAGGTTATAACACCTGTATGACCGGCAAGTGGCACCTTGGGCTAACACCAGAAACCGGGCCCGCAGCGAGGGGTTTTCGACCGCTCCTTTGCGATGTTACAAGGAGGGGTGGGTGCTTTCGGGAACATGATGGCGATGGTCGGGCCCGGCAAAGCAATGTATGTCGAGGACGGGGAAATGCTGGAGGAATTGCCCGGCGATTTCTACACCACAGCATTCTATACGGGCAAACCGATAAGCTACCTTCAGGGAGGGGAAGCGAGTGGACGTCCTTTCTTTGCCTATCTGGCTTACACTGCGCCGCACTGGCGGCTGCAAGCGCCAGCTAACAATTAGCGCTTGTTTTTTTCATCACGACGAGCCCTTTTGGTCAGCGGCCTGCCGTCTGCACCAACAGTACTCTTCGGTTTCTCGCCCTTGGCAGTCTTGGACGCCCGGCTAAGAATAATCAGGCTCAGAGTTTCCTGATCCCGCAATTTGATCGCGTTCTTTTCCAGGGTATCCAGCTCTTCAAAGCTGTACACGTCGTTCTTGAGCTTCTCTATTCTGTTCATATTACGCTCGATCGAGGGCTGTTAGCTGTAACGGTCGCAACCTGATCTGACAGCTATCCGTCCGATCAGGCTTGCCCGACTGATTGATCAAGCCGCCGCCGACTCTTCCTTAGTCTCGCTTTCAGGCGCATCGGTAACTTCAGCCTCAGACTCAGCGACCTTCGCTTCCAGCTCAGCGACTTTCCGCTGCAATTCCGCGTTCTCTTTCTTTGTCTCGCTGAGGGTCTTCTGCAGCAGGTCGGCGGCGCTGGTCTTCTCGGCCAGCTTTTTCTTGCTCGCGTCGAGATTCTTCTTCATGCGCACCGGGTCGAATTGCGTGAGGGTCTTGTTCTCCTCGCGCACTGCCGCCAGGTCTTTTTGCAAGGTCTTTATCCGCTGCTTGAGCTCGGCGATTTCCGCCACCAGTCTTTCACTGCGATTGTGCAGCTCGCGGGCGCGCTGCTCGGCCTTCTGGCTGTCTGTCGCCTTGCCGGTCAGCTCGGTGATGGTCTCGAGTTGCTTGTCGATGGCGGCCTGGAGTTCTGACTCCCGGGCGCTGAGGCGGTCGATCTCGGCGGTCTTGGTATCAAGCTGTTCCTGGTACTGGGCGCGGAGATTGCTCTCCAGTTCCATGATGGCTTCAAGCTTATTGGCTGTGAGCATAGTATCCTTGTCTGTTGTTTGGTTAGGTGAGTGACTGACGTCAGTTCAGGGGTGGTTGCCCTTCGTCCCGGTTGTGCCTGCAGGCTCCCGGCCCGCTCGTCGCCTGCCCACTTCCAGACAGACCAAAAAAAAGGGGCTACATCACTGTAACCCCTTGATTTATATCTTAATATGGCTCCGCCTGCTGGGCTCGAACCAGCGACCCATTGATTAACAGTCAATTGCTCTACCAACTGAGCTAAGGCGGAATGGTGTTAACCGAGGTCGCGTATATTAATGACGAGCCCGGGGCAGGTCAACAGTGCAGCAGGTATTTTTCGCAAGCAATGTACCGGTGCCCCGCGCAGCAGTATGAGCACGCCAATCGGTCGCCAGCGGGCTGCAGGGCAGGGTGCGGTCCGCGGCTGCATTTCCGGGCTCACTGCACCATAATACGCGGTTGTTTGCAGAGAGCGGGTCTTTGGTTCATGTCGAAGCAGTTCAAGGTTCATTCCAGCTACTCCCCGGCGGGAGACCAGCCCAAAGCCATTCGTGAACTGGTGGAGGGCATCAATGCTGGCCTGGCGTCGCAGATTCTGCTGGGCGTGACCGGCTCGGGCAAGACCTTCACCATGGCCCACGTGGTGGAACAGTTGCAGCGGCCGACCATTGTCATGGCGCATAACAAGACCCTGGCCGCGCAGCTCTATGGCGAGTTCAAGGAGTTCTTTCCGGACAACGCCGTGGAGTACTTCGTCTCCTACTATGACTACTATCAGCCCGAAGCCTATGTGCCGTCCTCCGATACCTTTATCGAGAAGGACGCGTCGGTAAACGAGCACATCGAGCAGATGCGCCTGTCGGCCACCAAGGCCCTGCTGGAACGGGAGGACTGCCTGGTGGTAGCGACGGTGTCGGCGATCTACGGCCTGGGGGATCCGAAATCCTATTTCAAGATGATCCTGCACCTGTCCCGCGGTGAGATGATAGACCAGCGCCAGGTGCTGCGGCATCTCGCGGAACTGCAGTACACCCGCAACGACGTCGACTTCCACCGCGGCACCTACCGGGTGCGCGGGGATGTCATCGATATTTTCCCGGCCGATTCCGAACACGAAGCGGTGCGGGTGGAACTGTTCGACGAGGAAATAGAAAGCATCTATTTCTTTGACCCCCTGACCGGCGCTGTCGAGCGCAAGGTGCCGCGGGTAACGATCTTCCCCAAGAGCCACTATGTGACGACCCGGGATGTGATGCTGGACGCGGTCACCCAGATTGAGGTGGAGCTGGAGCAGCGGGTAAAGCAGCTCAAGGACAACGACAAGCTGGTCGAGGCCCAGCGCCTGCAGCAGCGCACCCGCTATGATGTGGAGATGATCCGCGAGCTCGGTTATTGCAACGGGGTGGAGAACTATTCCCGCTACCTGTCCGGTCGCGCTTCCGGCGAGCCACCGCCGACCCTGTTTGAATATCTGCCGGACAATGCTCTGGTCATCGTCGACGAATCCCACGCCACCATTCCGCAGATCGGCGGCATGTATCGCGGTGATCGCTCACGCAAGGAGACGCTGGTGGAATACGGCTTCCGCCTGCCCTCCGCGCTGGACAACCGGCCCCTGCGGTTCGAGGAGTGGGAGCAGCTGGTGCCCCAGGCAGTATTTGTCTCGGCCACACCGGGTCCCTATGAGCTAGAGCATGCGGGGAGGACGGTGGAGCAGGTGGTGCGCCCCACGGGTCTGATCGATCCGGAGCTGGAGGTGCGCCCGGCGAGCAGCCAGGTGGACGATCTCCTGCAGGAAATTCACAAGAACGTGGCTCTCGGCGAGCGGGTGCTGGTCACCACCCTGACCAAGCGCATGGCGGAGGACCTCACCGAGTACCTGGCCGAGCACGGGATCAAGGTGCGTTACCTGCACTCGGATATAGAAACCGTGGAGCGGGTAGAGATCATCCGCGATCTGCGCCTGGGCGAATTTGATGTCCTGGTGGGTATAAACCTGCTGCGCGAGGGCCTGGACATGCCCGAGGTGTCGCTGGTGGCGATCCTGGACGCGGACAAGGAGGGTTTCCTGCGCTCGGACCGCTCCCTGATCCAGACCATCGGCAGGGCGGCCCGGAATCTCAACGGTCGCGCAATTCTCTACGCGGACAAGATTACCGGTTCCATGGAGCGGGCGATGGCGGAGACCGCCCGCCGGCGGGAGAAGCAGGTGGCCTACAATCTGCAGCACGGAATTACGCCGGTCGGCGTATTCAAGTCGGTGCAGGACATCATGGAAGGCGCCCGGCGCATGCCTACCAAAGGCAGGGCAAAGGGCCGCAAGGTGGCCGAGGAGTCACTGGCCTACAGCACCGAAGTCGCGCAGCTCAGCCCCGCGGCCCTGTCTCGCAAGCTGCAACAGATGGAAGTGAAAATGCAGGAACACGCCCGCAACCTGGAGTTCGAGCAGGCCGCCGCCCTGCGGGATCAGCTGGCGGAGTTGCGCCAGCTGGCGTTTCTCACCTAGCGCCAGGCAGGATCAGGGTGAATACGGCGCCCTTGCCATCTTCGCGGTTGTCCGCGTGGACGCTGCCGTGATGGTAATCCGCCACCAGCTTGACGATGTAGAGCCCCAGTCCCAGGTGAACCGAGTCGGCGGCTGTGCGCCGCCGCAGGGATACCATGGCGGCGAACAGGCGCCCCTGCATGTCTGCGGGCAGGGACGGGCCGGTGTTGCTGACAGCCAGCGCCCAGCCCTGTTCACGGGGTGTCAGGCTGATCACGATGTCGCTCCCCGCCGGGGCGAAAGACGCGGCGTTTTCGACCAGTTTGTCCAGCGCCTGCACCAGCAGGTCGGCGGCGCCGAGGATACAGGCGGGGCCGGGCGGGCAGTGGAGTACCAGCCTGTGCTCGGTATAGACACCGCGGTAGGCGGCAGCGACTTCCTGCAGCAGTGACACCAGATTCAACGAAGTGTGCTCGCGCTGAGCAATGCTTTCCTCGAGCCGGCTGGCCTCGGTCATGGCATTGAGGATATGGCTGAGCCGGTCCAGGCCCTGTCGGGCGCGGCTGACATAGACGCTGTCGCCGGGACCGCCATTCCCTGAGCCGAGATTGTCCAGTGATGACTGGATGACTGCGATCGGAGTGCGCAATTCGTGTGACAGCTTGTGGCTGAGGGTGCGCAGGTATTCATTGTAGGCATGCACTTCAGCCAGCAGGCGGGCATAGCTGCGGGACAGGTCACCGATCTCATCCCGGGCGCGGCTGCGGGGAAAGTGAGCCAACTCCATGCCCTGGTTACCCATCACCCGGTCTGCGGCCCGGCTGAGCTTGCGGATGCGCCAGGACAGCAGGCTGGCGAAACCCAGCAGCCCCAGGGTGGCCATACCCAGCGCAAGTACGCTGTAGCCGAGGAGACGGCTGAAGGCGCGATCGGTCAGGGACAGATACTGTTCGCTGCCCTGTTGCACGACCACGGCGCCGATAACAGTACTGCGATCGCTGATCGGCGCAGCTGCGGACAGCGTCCTGCGCCCCGGCGTTCCGGTGCCATACCAGCGCTGCTCCCGGTGACCGGCGAGGGCGGCGGCGATTTCCGCGCCGCCGAGGGTGCCGGTGACGGCCGGTTCCGGCAGCTTGGGCAGCGCCGGCTCCGCGAGAATGCGGCGGTATAAAGCCCGCAGCAACCAGAAGGTCGTCGGTCCTGCGCTGTTATCCGTGCTGGCCGCGATGACGGTGGCGAGTAGCCTGCCGTGACGGTCGATAACCCGCAGCTGCTGCCCGCCGGAGGCGAAACGGGCCAGCTGTGTGGTGAGTTCCACCGGCGGGTAGATTAACCAGGGTGGCGCGGCCTGGTCCACGGGGCCGGTATTGCCGGCTGTTCGCCAGCCGCTGCTGCGATGGTCGGCGACATCAATGGCGTACAAGCCCAGGCGCCCGCCGGTGAGCGCCAGTGGCAGCGCCAGCTCGATAGCATAGCCATCCGCAGTATCCTGCCAGTATCCTCTGATCCGGCGCGCATCGGCGCCGGGGTGACGCCTGCCCGCATACTGGGCAGTCACGCTGCCCGGCGCGGGCGTGGCAATCACATATTCCTGGCGTCGGCCGTCCAGCCAGGTGACCAGGATCAGCCGGTCACCATTGGGTTCCGGACTCAATCCCGGATCGTGATAGGTGACGCTGCGATCGTGGATCTGCAGCATCAGGTACAACGTTTCTTCGCGGACGCCGGCGCGGTAGCGCAAGCTTGGGGAGCGGGTGTCGATGTTTTCGAACGAGCCCTGGATGACATCGGGCCAGCCGTCTTCGTAGCCGTCCAGCAGCGGGTCCAGTTCCAGGATCGGGGCATAGATTGAGCCGTCCAGGTCATCGGCAGAGCGCCTGCGCTCAAGGTGGGGGTAGAGCACCCGGGGCTGATCCGTGAGGCTGGCGGCGATGGCGTCAGCGGTGGCAGCGATCGCCCGACCCTGACCCTCGCGCAGGGCACCTTCCATTTCCCGCAGGAACTGGCAACCCGCCCAGGGCAGGGTGAGCAGGAGCAGGCTGACCAGGATCAGCTGGCGGCGCAGGCTCAAGTGTCAGTCCCCACGCCACCGATAGCCCATGCCGTAGGCGGTTTCAATGGCGCTGAAGGTTGCATCGAGGCTCTCGAACTTGCGCCGGATACGCTTGACGTGGGAGGTGATGGTGTTGTCATCCAGAACCACGTTGGCGCTCTCCATCAACTGTTGTCTGTTCTTGACGTGGCCGGGGTGGCGCGCAAGGGTGTGCACCATCCAGAATTCAGTGACCGTGAGCGGTACTGGCTGCTCCCGCCAGTGCGCTGTCATTCGCTCCACGTTCAGGCTCAGCGGTCCCTGCGCGATCACATGCTCACGCAGTTCCGGTACCCGCAGCGCGCGGACCCGACGGAACAGGGCGACGATGCGCGCGAGCATGTGCGCCTGGCTGATGCTTTTGGTGAGATAGTCGTCGGCGCCCAGGCGCAGCCCCGAGATGATGTCCAGCTCACTGTCCCTGGCGGTCAGGAACACAATGGGCAGTTCCGGCGACTGGCTGCGCAGTTCGCGGCAGAGGTCGAAACCGCCCTCGATATCGTCACCCAGCCCTATGTCAATAATGGCGAGATCCGGCAACTGGCGCAGGAAGGCGGCGCTGGCGCTGTGTCGGTCGCGGTGCACGGAGACGCGGAAACCCCGGCGCTGGAGGGCATCCCGGTAATTCTCCGCCAATGCGGGTTCGTCTTCGACAATGGCAATATGATGGGGCATTCAGGAAGTTACCAGGGCCCGGAAAGCGGTCATGGTTCCAGAATCCCGTGTCGCACTCAAGCGGTAGCCACAATTCGCCATGATTGCGCAGGGTCCTGCCACAGTTGCGCCACCGGATTGCCAGCCTGGCAGGCTTCAATACTCCCGACTTTAGTTGCGGGAGATCGCCGTGTGCACTATCAGATACAAGACCCGATTCATCCCTTGCCTGGCACTGTCAGCGCCCGGCCTGTGGTTGTGCTTTCGACTGCTGCCGGTAGTCACCGCTTGCTTGCTGGTTGTCACTCTGCTGGATGCCAGCGTGGCGCGGGCGGCAAGCGAGGAACCGGGAGCGGGGCAGTTGCTGTTGCACAGCCCGGGTATGGCGCCGGTGCCAGCGGTGATGCAGCGCAGCGCCGTACAGATCAGTGTTGCCGGCATGGTGGCGGTGGTTACCCTGGAGCAGCGCTTCCGCAACGACAGCGGGCACTGGGCGGAAGGGGTCTACGCCTTTCCGCTGCCAGGCCAGGCGGCGGTTCGCAGCATGGAAATACAGGTAGGTGAGCGCCGGATACTGGGGGAGATCCGCGAACGGCAGGAAGCCCTGGCGATCTACACGGCGGCCCGGGATGCGGGCCGTAAAACCAGTCTGGTGACGCAGCAGCGGCCAAACCTGTTCAGCAATCGCATTGCCAACCTCGCCCCTGGCGAGACAGTCGCAGTGCGACTGGAGTTCGTGCAGCCGGTTACTTACAGCGAGGGGGTGTTCAGTCTGCGGCTGCCCATGACCCTGACCCGGCGCTATATCCCTGGCCGGCCCCTGGCTGGCAATGCCGAAGCAGCCGTCCAACTGCCGATACCGGAATATCTGGCGCATGCCTTCGCGACCGACGAAGTGCCGGATGCGCCGCTGCTGGCGAGCTGGCAGCATTCCCGGGTGGGTTCCGATGCCGCACCGCTGAATCCGCTGACCGTTGCCGTACGGCTGGATGCCGGTCTGCCACTGGCCCGTGTCGACAGCCCCTACCATCAGATGCAGCTGCGCCGGGAGGGCAATCGCTACCACCTTGAGCTGGCCCGGGGGCCCAGCGAGATGGATAGGGACTTCGTGCTGAACTGGGAGCCGGCCATCGGCAGTCAGCCGCAGGCGGCGCTGTTTACCGAGGAGGTGGCAGGTGAGCACTACGGATTGCTGTTGCTGATGCCGCCGTCACTGGCGCCGAGGGATGCGACTATCCGTCCCCGGGAACTGGTTTTTGTCGTCGATACCTCGGGTTCCATGGGCGGTGTGCCCATGCAGCAGTTGCGACAGAGTCTGGTGGCGGCGCTGGACGGGCTGCGCCCCGGGGACAGCTTCAACATCATAGCCTTCGATCAGGGCTATCGAACGCTGTTTACCCATGCCAGGCCAGTGAATCAGCTGGCGCTGCAGCAGGCCCGGGTATTCATCGGCGCGCTGCGCGCTGCGGGGGGTACCGAGATGTTGCCGCCCCTGCGGCGGGCCCTGGCGCTGCCGGCCACGGGTGACAGCGGCGGCCGGCTGCGGCAGGTAGTGTTCATGACTGATGGCGCGGTGGGCAATGAACAAACGATCCTGGACGCCATTGCCGCGGAGCTGGGGGACAGCCGCTTGTTTACGATAGGCATCGGCTCCGCGCCCAACAGCTGGTTCCTGCGCAAGGCGGCGCAACTGGGCCGGGGCCGCCATCTGCACATCGGCGACCAGACTGAAGTCAGCGCCAGGGTCGCTGCCCTGCTGGACTATCTGTCGCTGCCGTTGGTGACCGGGATTACGGTCGACTGGCCGCAGGCCGTGGTCGACGCCGGCGGTCCGGTTCCCGATCTTTACGCGGGTGCGCCGTTGTTGCGGCTGGTGCGCTTTAACGTGCCGCCGCAGTCAGGTGTGATCGAGGTCTCGGGGGAGCTGGCAGGAGAGTCCTGGCGGCGAATGGTGGAACTGGGCACTGCTGGCGACGCCGCGGGCGATGCGGCCGGGGTAGCCAGCTTGTGGGCGCGTGAGCGAATCGAACAGCTGCTCGACCAGCGCTATCAGGGCGTGCCCGAGGATAGCGTGCGCGATCAGGTACTTGAGCTTGCCCTGGGGCACCACCTCCTCAGCCCCTACACCAGCTTCGTTGCCGTCGAGCAGCGGCAGTCTCGTCCTCCGGGATTGCCGCTGCAATCTGCGGTAGTGCCCGGAACGCGGCCTCGCGGCCAGGCCCCGCAGGTATTCGCCTATCCGCAAACGGCCACTACCGCTGCCGCCAGGTTTTTCCTGGGCTGTCTGTTGCTGTTCATCGCCTTGCTGTTCTGGGTCATGCGCGGGCCGGAGGTGGACCATGTACCCGACACGCAGGGCTAGTCGGGGGCGCCGCGCTGCGCTGGCAGGACTGGTGCTGCTGGCTGTCTGGCAGCTGGCGCAGGCGGGTTGGATTCACGCCAAGGCGACACTGGCCCAGCAGCTGCTTGCCCGGGCCTGGCGGGAGTCCGCCGCCAGTGGCGTGCCAACCAGGCCCTGGCCCTGGGCGGACACCTGGCCGGTCGCCCGCTTGCAGGTGCCGGCGCTGCTGCTGGATCAGTATGTCCTGGCGGGAACCAGTGGCCAGGCGCTGGCCTTCGGGCCGGGAAGGCATGATGCATTCACCGGAGGCACCGGTTACTGGACCGTGCTGGCGGGACATCGCGATACCCACTTCAGCTTTCTCGAGCTGCTCAAGCCCGGGATGGCGCTGCTTCTGGAGTTGCCCGGTGGTGAGCCGCGGGAGTACCGGGTGCAGGCGGCGCGGGTGGTGGACAGCCGCCTCGAGTTTCTGGAGCCACCGCCGGTGGACCGGCCTCACCTGCTACTGGTCACCTGCTACCCCTTCGCCGGTACGGCGACCAATGGCCCGCTGCGTTACGTGGTCGCTGCGAGTGCGGTTTCGCCGCCGAGCAGTGTGCCCAGCTGATCGGCGGAGAGCGGCTGACTGAAGTAAAAACCCTGGCCGAAAATGTCGCCCTGTCCGCGGATAAAATCCGCCTGGGCTGCGCTTTCGATGCCCTTTGCGACCACCTTGAGTCCCAGGGCGCGGCCCATGGCGATGACGGTATTGGTGATGTTCGTCCGCTCCTCGTCATCGGGGATATGATGCATGAAAGCGGGGTCTATTTTCAGCGTGCTGACCGGCAGTCGGCGGAGGAATTCCAGAGCCGCAAAGCCCGCGCCGAAGTCGTCGACGGCGACGCCCACTCCCAGGTCGATGATGGCGCGCAGTCGCTCCATGGCATTGGGTCGGCTGCTGAGCAGGGCAATCTCCTTGATCTCGACTTGTAACATGCACGCTTGCAACCTGTATTCCGCCAGCGCCGCGGCGAGATCCTGCGGGAAGTTGCCGCCGTTCAGCGAGTGTATGCTCAGGTTGATGCTCACCTGGCCGGGCGCGAGTCCCTGGTCCAGCCAATGACGCAGCTGTTTACAGGCAGCCCGGAGTGACCAGACGTCCAGGCGTCGCGCCAGGCCCGCCTGCTCGGCCAGGGAGACAAACCTGCTCGGCGGGACACTGGTGGAATCCGGGCTGGTCCAGCGGGCCAGCGCCTCGTAGCCCACTGGCCTGCCGGTCACGAAATCGACCTGGGGGTGGTAGACCTGGGTCAGCGCGTCGTTGTCCAGGGCCTCTCGCAGGGCATCCACCATGGCCATATGCTCCATGGCAGCCTCGGTCATGTCCGCGGTATAAAAGCGCCAGTCGTTGCGCCCGCCCTGTTTGGCGCGGTACATCGCCGTGTCCGCGAATCCCAGCAGCTGGGAGGAGGTATCAGCATCGTCCGGGTAGATGCTTATCCCGATACTGCAACTGAGGAGAATTTCCGTGTCCTGAATGTGGAAGGGGCTGCAGATGCCGTCCATCAGCTTGCAGGCGACTGCTGACGCGTCATCGGTGTTCTCCAGGTCATCAAGCACCACGACAAATTCGTCGCCGCCCATCCTGGCCAGAATATCACTGTCCCTGAGGGCGGTTTGCAGGCGCCGGGCTGCCTGTTTCAACAGTTCGTCCCCCGCGGCGTGACCAAGGCTGTCGTTGACGTCCTTGAAACGGTCGAGGTCGATGAACATTATTGCCAGGCGCTTGCGATTGCGCCTGGCGGTGCGAATGCTGCGCTCCAGCAGGTTGTCGAGCATGGAGCGGTTCGCGAGCCCGGTGAGCGAATCGTAGTGGGCGACGGCTTCCAGGCGCAGGCGGGCGTCATGCAGCTCGGTGATGTTGCGCACCAGGCAGACCAGCTGGCGTTGGTCGCGGATGGGGACGATTCGCGCCTCGTACCAGGGCGTGCTCTGGCGGATTGGCAGCTGGTACTCCAGGGTGACGAGTTCGCCGGATGCGGTTGCCCGTGCCACCGCTGCAGTGAATCTGGCTGCGACGTCCGCGGGAAGTACTTCACCCATGCGCCTGCCGAGAAAGTGCTCCGGTGGTACATAGAGCTCGGCGGACTGCGAGCCGCGGAAATCGCGGATCGTACCATCGCGATCAATCATGAAGTACAGATCCGGCATGGCCTCGAACAGTGCCGCCAGGAATTCTGCCTGGCCGTGCTGCTCCGGGAGCTCTTCGCTTGGCGGTACCCTGCTCACTGCTGGCAACCCCGCTGCAGGTGGTTTGTCATGGCAGGGTGGTCAGGTTGTTGCGCGTCGCCGCCTCATCCAGGGCAGCATGGCCCACGCTGGCGTGCGTGACAGCCAGCAGGGCAACGAGTAACCACGTGCTCATGTGCACTCCCATTGATGACAGTCTCACGGCTGACTATAGCGCACTCCACCGGCTACCGCTGCCCCTCAACGCGCCTTTCCCAGCAGTGTTCTGATCGTGTACGCTATGGTGCAAAGCAGGGGGGTGGCAAGGTGAGGGAGGAGCCTGTCGGCACACAGTTGCAGTGCCAGAACTGCGGGGCCCACCTGGCCGGTCCCTATTGCCACCACTGTGGGCAGGAGGCCCGCCCGGCGGTCCTGTTTTTCGGCACTCTGGCGCTGGAGTTTCTGCGGGAGACGATCAGCCTGGATTCGCGTGTCATGCGCACCCTGCTGGCCTTGCTCGGGCGCCCCGGATTGCTGACCAATGCCTACCTGCGCGGGCAGCGCAAACGTTATGTGCCGCCATTGCGCCTGTTTCTCTTTACCAGCCTGGTTTGCATCTTCGCGATCTGGTTGCTCAATGTCACCGGTGAGCGGGAGTTGATCGTAGGCCCCGGCGAGCTGGCCACCGAGAACGGCGAGCTGGCCCCCGAGCAGCGGCAGCAGATTCTGGAGCGTATCTCGGGAGTCGAGCTGGAGCAACTCGAGCCAGCCGAGCGCGCCGAGCTGGAGGCGCGTCTGGCGCGGCTGGAAAATGCGCTGGAGGGCGGCGATCCGGACCCATCTGTTGCGGAAGCGGGAAATGCGGATCCGGCGGCGCCCGGAATCGTGAACGTCACGTATACCGAGGAGGGTTTGTCGCTCGAGCTGCCCGGGGTGTCAGAGGAGGACACCCGCAAACTGGAGGCTCGGCTGGAGAAGAGCGTCGACAAGATCCGCAGCGACCCCAATGACTTCGCCAACGATGTGCTGGAAAACGTACCACAAGCCACGTTGCTGTTGGTGCCGCTGTTTGCCCTGCTGATGAAACTGGCCTATCTCTTCAGCGGTCGCTACTACGTGGAGCACCTGATTCACGCCCTGTACGGCCATGCCTTTTTGTTCCTGGCGGTGTTGCTGATGGTGGGGCTGGATATAGGTGATACCAGGGTGTCGGCATCCGCGAGCAGCTCCCTGCAGTGGCTGGGCCATCTGCTGGGCTTGCTGGAGGTCCTGCTGTCGTTCTGGGTGCCGGCCTATTTTCTGCTGTCGCTGCGCGTGGTCTACGGCCAATCCTGGGGCATGACCCT
>NZ_JAVKCQ010000002.1:0-5365 GCF_040222615.1 Haliea sp. | reverse complement strand
CCTCGCCGGAGAAGGCGCTGGCGCCGTTGATGTCCACACCTAGGTTGTAACGACCGTTCACGGTGACCGGCTGGCCAAAGACGGTGGGGCTGGTGAGGTTGATTTCGCTGCTCTTGTCCAGCTCGGTGTCACTGCTTTTGCTGCCGGTGGTGGCCTCGACCAGCACCACGCTGACAATGTCACCCACCTGCACCGCGCGCGTGTCGCTGAACAGCGACATCGCCTGCGAGGAAACATACACGCCGCCATTGGTGGGCGGCTTCGGCAACAAGGAGTAATCGATGGGGTCTACCGGCCCGTACAGCTCGCTACTTTTTTCCTGCACGCCGCCACAGCCGACCAGAACCAGCAGGCCAGTCGCCAGGATCATACACTTCAAGGAAGCAGGCACAGTCACTCCTTACAGGTTATTGGAGACGAACTGGAGCATCTGGTCAGCGGTGGAGATGGCCTTGGAGTTCATCTCGTAGGCGCGCTGGGTTTCAATCATGTTCACCAGCTCTTCCACCACGTTGACGTTGGAGCTTTCCACATAGCCTTGCACCACGGTGCCGAGGCCGTTGATACCCGGGTTGCCCGGCTGCGGCGCGCCGCTGGCGCCGGACTCAACCATGAGATTCTCGCCCCGCGCCTGCAGGCCGGCCGGGTTGATGAAGTCCGATAGCTGGATGTTACCCACCTGGCTTACCGCCGCGCTGCCGGGCACCGTGACCGATACCGTGCCATCACCGCCAATGCTGATGGAGGTGGCGTTCTGCGGGATGGTGATGGGGGGCTGCAGCTGGTAACCGGCAGAGGTCACCACAATGCCCTGGTCGTTGATCTGCAGTGAACCATCGCGGGTGTAGGCCTGGGTGCCGTCGGGCAGCAGAATCTCGAAAAAGCCGCGGCCCTGAATGGCCAGGTCCAGCGAGTTGTCGGTTTTGGTCAGATTACCCTGGGTGAACAGCTTCTCGGTCGCCACCACGCGAGTACCAGTGCCGATCTGCAGGCCCGAGGGCAGCAGCGTGTCCTGTGAGGACTGCGCGCCAACCTGACGCACATTCTGGTACACCAGGTCTTCAAAAATGGCGCGGCTGCGCTTGAAACCCGTGGTGCCGACGTTGGCCAGGTTGTTGGCAATGGTCGACATGCGCGTTTGCTGCGCGTCGAGGCCGGTTTTGGAAATCCACAATGACTGTGACATGGCCTGAATTCCTTATTCGAGTCGCATTAATTGGGTTGACGCCGTGTCCAGCTCCTGGGCGGTGGACATCATGCGCACGTGCATTTCGTACTGCCGGGCCAATTCGATCATGTGCACCATGGCGGACACGGGATTGACGTTGCTGCCCTCCAGCATGCCGGAGGCCAGCCGCACTTCCGCCGCGGGCTCGGATACGAGGCCATCGCCCGCGCGCAGCAGACCATCGGTGCCCTTGTCGATCGCCTCCGCCGGTGGGTTTACCAGCTTGATGCGGTCGAGCACCGCCACCGCATTGATCTGCTCGCCCAGCGGCACAATGGACACCGTGCCGTCGGCACCCACGGTCAACGAGCTGAAGGGTGGCAGGGCAATAGGCCCGCGTTCGCCGAGTACCGGTTGCCCGCCACCGTTGACCAGCTGCCCGAACTCATCCACCCGCAGGTCGCCGCGCCGGCTAAGTGCCTCGGTGCCATCCGGTGCCTGTACTGCGATCCAGCCCTCGCCAACAATCGCCACATCGAGGTCGCGGCCGGTTTGCTCGAGGCTGCCCGCTGCCAGATCGGTGCCCTTGCGCGTTTCGATCGTGTACACGCGGCTCGCAACACCCACGCCGTCGAGATAGCGGCTTTCCGCGTTTACCAGGTCGGCCTTGAAGCCTGGCGTGGCCGCGTTGGCCAGGTTGTGGCTGTTGGCGGCCTGCGCCAGCATCATTTCCTGGGCACCGGAGGCGGCGATATAGACGAAGTGGTCCATCAGTCAGGCTCTACGCTGCTTATCGCAGGTTGATCACGGTCTGGGTGACCGCGTCTTCCGCCTGAATCACCTGCGCATTGGCCTGGAAGTTGCGCTGGGCAATGATCAGGTCGACCAGCTGCGCGGTGATTTCCACGTTGGATTCCTCCAGTGCTGCCGACTGGATGACACCCAGGCCCGATGTACCGGGAGCACCGACGTTCGAGGGTCCCGAGGCGAAGGTCTCCACCCAGTTGGTGTCGCCAATGGGCTGCAGGCCATTGGGGTTGTTGAAGTTGGCCAGGGCAATCTGCGCCAGTGCGCGCGACTCGCCGTTGGTGAAACGGGCAAAGGCGATACCGGTGGCATCGATCTCCAGGCCGCGCAACTGGCCGGCGGCAAAGCCGTCCTGGACCACACTGCTCACTGCGAAGGGTGTGCCGAACTGTGTCGTATCAGAGAGGGATACCGTAATGTCCTGCGGGTCCGCACCGGTACCCGCCCCCGCTGCATTCAACGGCTGCCAACCGCTGATGTTCACTTCTACCGGCAGGGTAAGCGGGTCAAACTGGCCGTTGGACTGGAAGGTCAGCGTGTCGGGGCCTGAGGTAGTGACGCCATCCACCAATGAATGCACTTCCCACTCATTGGGTGTGGCCGTTTTGACGAAGTACAGGCTCAACACGTGGGGGTTGCCCAGGCCGTCGTACACCGTGGTTGAGGTGGTGGCGTTGAAGGAACTGGGGTCCGGGGAGGTGGGCGGCGCTGCGAAGGCATCAAAGGGGCCACCAAACGGCACCGTGGGTGGCACTTCGCGGGAATCCAGGTTGGAGGTGAGGTCCACAAGGCCGGTCGGATTCGGATCCAGTAGCGAGGTATCGATCTGGATGTTACCGAGTTGCCCGGTGACGTCGCCCACCGAGTTCACCTGAAACCCCTGCAGCCGCGAACCATTGTTGCTGACCACGAAGCCCTCGCGGTCGACCTTGAAGTTGCCGGCGCGGGTGTACTGCAGGGCGCCGTCAACGCTGAGCTGGAAGAAGCCGCCGCCGCTGATGGCGAGGTCCAGGGCGTTGTCGGTGAAGCTGATGTTGCCCTGTCCGAACTCCTGGGTCACCGCCGACAGGCTCACGCCTTTGCCGATGGCGTTGCCGCCGGCGCCGAGCAGGCTGGTGGCAAACACGTCGGCGAATTCCGCGCGGGAGGTCTTGTAACCCACCGTCGAGGCATTGGCGATATTGTTACTGATAACATTGAGGTCTGCACTCGCAGCGTTAATGCCTGAAATTGCGGTATCAAAGGCCATTGTCTCTCTCCTGGCTCAACAAACTGTGTAGCGCGGTCCCGGCGGGCCCAACGCTGTTACAAAATACTCTTGATCGTGTTCATGCCCACGGTCTGGCCATTGGCCAGGTTGAGGGCAACTTCACCGGAACCCGCGGCAATCGCCACCGAATCCACCCGCTGGTGGGCGTACACCGGCACCGTGGTGGACACACCGCCCACCAGTGCCTCCACCGACACGCGATACTGGCCCGCCTCAAGTTGCGCACCGCTGCCGTCGCGGCCATCCCACTGCACCCGGAAGTCAGAGTTCACGCCGGGGGGGAGTGCCGCGCTGTACACCAGCCGGCCCGTCATATCCTGCACAAACAGGGTGGCCGAGGTGGCGTTGCCGTTAAAAGCGACTGTGGCATCAAGTGCCAGGGCGGGTTCATCGCCCTCCTCGCCACTGCCCTCAACCGGACGCAGCAGCCCCACATTGCCTTCCGTGACGACATCGCGGCCCACCAGATTGGCCGCCTGCAGTGCCTGGCTGCCGGTCAGCGCCGACGCCAGTCCACCGAAACCGGTGTTCAGGTCCTGAATGCCCGACACGGTGCCGAACTGCGCCAACTGGCCCATGAAATCCATGTTGTCCAGCGGCTTGGTGGGGTCCTGGTTTTTCAACTGCGCGACCATCAGCGTCAGGAACGCCTCCGAACCCATGTCCTCAACGGAGTTGGCCTGTCGCGTTGCCGCTTCCGGTTGCGGAAACAGCTCATTGATGCCGGCGAGCGTGGTCATCGGTGTCGTCCTCTGTGATTATCGGCCCAGCGTGATGGTGCGCTGGATAAGCTGTTTGGCTGTGTTCATGGCCTCGATGCTGCTCTGGTAGGAGCGCGAGGCGGATATCATGTTGGCCATCTCATCCACCGGGTTGATGTTGGAGCGGTAGATATATCCCTCTTCGTTGGCCAGCGGGTGCGAGGGCGCGAACTCCTGTCGCGGGGGCAGCGTCGACTGAAAGATCTCCGTCACGCGCACACCGGCTGCGGCGCCGTCTGCGTCAGCAAAGCTGTCCTGGAGCATGGTTTCAAACACGGGATAGCGCGCCTGGTAGGCCCCTTCCGGGGTGCTGCTGACGACCTGGGAATTGGCCAGGTTGCTGGAGATGGTATTGAGCCGCACGCTCTGTGCCTCAAGGGCCGATGCGGATACCGCCATGATATTGAACAGGCTCATGGTTACTCGCCTCTTATCGCGCGCTGTGTGGACTTGATGCGGCTGTCCAGAATGGTCAGGCTGGCCTGATAGCGGATGGCGTTGTCCATGAACTCGGCGTGCTCGCGCTGGGCGTCCACCGTATTGCCGTCCAGCGACGGCTGGTTGGGCACGCGGTACAGGAGGGGCTGCTCGTTAGACCCTGCCATGCCACCGCTGGCGTCGAGGTGGCGGGCATGGGTGCGGCGCAGGCCGCTGGCGGTCGCCGCCTGCATGGCAGCGACGAAGTCGATGTCCCGCGCCTTATAGCCCGGCGTGTCCTGATTCGCCAGATTGGCTGCTATCAGCTCAAGGCGCTGTGCGCGCAATGCCATGGCCTGCCCGCTCGCGCCAAAAACCCGGTCAGTAAAACTCATCGTCTGTCACTCCTCTGTTGCCCCGTGCGTACAGCACTCGCAGGAAACCTCATCAGGAATCGTGCCAAAAGAATAATATTCATAATTTACAATGGCTTAGAGAATATCAACGGCCGCTGAAAGCGGCGCTCGACAGCCTGGTTGCCGCCCCGGCGGCAAGAATTGCCGCCCCGCCCGGCGTGGCCGGCGATCGCAATCAGGTGGCATGATTCCTGCTTGAACTCCCGTTGACGGCACATTTGGGAGGCTTCATGTCAATTTTCCGGCGCGCCACCGCGCTTGCTCTGCTCGCCGCTGCCACCAGCGTCGGCCTGTCCGGCGCCGACCTACGAGCCGAGTCGCTGCATCCGCTGCAGGACGTCGTGGCGGCTGCCACACTTGCCGCGACGGAGGCGGCACAGGCGCAGGGCTATGCCAATCTTGAGGTGAGCGCGAGACCGCTGGACTCTCGTCTGCGCCTGCAGGCCTGTGGTGAACCACTGGAAACCTTCAGCAGTGCCAACGCCAGCGTGCTGGGCCCGGTCAGCGTGGGCGTGCGCTGCGCGCA
>NZ_JAVKCQ010000001.1:0-7736 GCF_040222615.1 Haliea sp. | reverse complement strand
ACTGAAACCCAGGGCAAAATCCTCCAGGTCCGAGGCCGATGCCATCATCACCGCGTGGGACACGCAGTTGTAGACCAGCGCCACGGGCGTCTCGTCCGCCAGCGTGTCCCGACTGGCGCCCAGCTCCCCGTCGCGCCAGGTCTGGACCGGGCGCGACGGTAGATCGCCATCGGCTGTTGTCGGCGGCAGTTCAGGCTTTTTCGGCTGCATCCCGACTGACCTCCCCGGGTCCGCCCTTTAACAAACGCTGCTGCTCCTGGTGAAACTCACTGTGCGCCTGCTGCCAGGCGGACGGCGCGGTGGTTCTGCGCACCTCGACCGCCGTCACCTTGTACTCGGGGCAATCGGTGGCCCAGTCAGAATTCTCGGTGGTGATGACGTTGGCGCCGCTGACGGGATGGTGGAAAGTCGTGTAGACCACCCCCGGCTGCACCCGCTCACTGAGACTGGCACGCAGGGTAGTCTCGCCGACCCGGCTGCCGATGCTCACCCGGTCGCCCTCGCCGATGCCCCGGTCCCCGGCATCGTGAGGATGGATCTCCAGAATGTCCTCCGCGTGCCAGGTACTGTTGGCGGTACGCCGGGTCTGGGCGCCCACATTGTACTGGGACAGTATCCGCCCCGTGGTCAACAGCAGCGGGAAGCGCCGGGTAACTTTCTCTTCGGTCGGCACATACTCGGTCACCACAAACAGCCCCTTGCCGCGGATGAATTCGTCCACGTGCATTACCGGGGTGCCTTCGCAAGCGGTCTCGTTGCAGGGCCACTGGATGGAACCCTGCTGCTCCAGGCGCGTATAGCTCACCCCCCGGAACGAGGGCGTGAGACTGGCGATCTCGTCCATGATTTCGGCGGGATGCTGATACGACATCGGGTAGCCCAGGGCATTGGACAGCGCCATGGTAGCTTCCCAGTCCGCCTTGCCCGCCAGCGGGGTCATGACCCGGCGCACCCGCGATATGCGGCGCTCGGCGTTGGTAAAGGTGCCGTCCTTCTCCAGGAAGGAGGCGCCCGGCAGGAACACGTGGGCAAACTTGGCGGTTTCATTGAGGAAAATATCCTGCACAATCAGGCAGTCGAGCTTGCGCAGGGCCGCCTCCACATGGCGGGTGTTGGGATCCGACTGGGCAATGTCCTCGCCCTGGCAGTACAGCGCGCGGAAATTCCCCGCCAGTGCCTCGTCAAACATATTGGGGATGCGAAAACCGGGTTCCGGGTCCAGCTCCACCTGCCAGGCACCCTCGAACTGGCTGCGCACGCCGTCATCCCCTATCGGCTGGTAACCGGGAAGCTCGTGGGGAAAGGAGCCCATGTCACAGGATCCCTGGACGTTGTTCTGCCCGCGCAATGGGTTTACGCCCACCCCTTCACGACCGATATTGCCGGTGAGCATTGCCAGGTTGGCAATGCCCATGACCATGGTAGAGCCCTGGCTGTGCTCGGTCACGCCGAGGCCGTAGTAGATAGCGCCGTTGCCGCCGCCGGCGTACAGCCGCGCCGCCGCCCGCAGGGCCTCGGCATCGACGCCGGTGACCGCCGCTACCTGCTCGGGCGCATGGCTGGGCTCGCGGATAAACTGCAGCCACTCCCGGAAGGCCGCCTGGTCGCAACGCTGCTCGATGAAGGCCCGGTCCTCCAGCCCTTCACTGACGATGACGTGGGCCATGGCATTGATGAACGCCACGTTGGTGCCCGGGCGCAGCGGCAGATGGTAATCGGCGCGAATATGGGGTGATTGCACCAGGTCGATACGCCGGGGATCCACCACAATCAGTCGCGCACCACTGCGCAGGCGACGCTTGAGCCGGGAGGCGAATACCGGATGACCGTCGGTGGGATTGGCGCCGATCACCATCACCACATCAGCCTCGTCCACAGAGTCGAAGTTCTGGGTGCCGGCGGACTCACCCAGGGTCATCTTGAGCCCGTAGCCGGTCGGAGAGTGACAGACCCGGGCGCAGGTATCGACGTTGTTGTTGCCGAACGCCGCGCGCACCATCTTCTGCACCAGGTAGGTCTCCTCGTTGGTACAGCGCGAAGAGGTAATCCCGCCAATGCTGTTGCGCCCGTACTGCTGCTGGACCTCGCGCAGGCGCCCGGCGGCAAAGGCCACGGCCTCCTCCCAGGACACCACCTGCCAGGGCTGGTCGATGGCTGCGCGGATCATCGGTGTGGTGACCCGATCCGGGTGGGTGGCGTAGCCGAAGGCGAAGCGCCCCTTGACGCAGGCATGGCCGCGATTGGCACCCCCGTTTTTCCAGGGCAGCATGTTTACCACCTGCTCGCCTTTCATCTCCGCCCTGAATCCGCAACCGACCCCACAGTAGGCGCAGGTGGTCACCACTGAGTGTTCGGGCTGGCCCTGCTCGACAATGCTGTTCTCCATCAGCGTTGCGGTGGGACAGTGCTGGACACAGGCGCCGCAGGACACGCAGTCCGAGGCGATGAACGGCTGCTCCGCACCCGCTGCCACCCGGGAAGCGAATCCGCGGCCGGCGATGGTCAAGGCAAAAGTGCCCTGCACTTCCTCGCAGGCGCGCACACAGCGGGAACAGACGATGCACTTTGCGGGGTCGAAGCTGAAGTAGGGATTGGAATGATCCCTTTCCGCCTGCAGGTGGTTTTCCCCGCCCTCGGGGTAGCGTACCTCGCGCAAGCCTACCGCGCCGGCCATATCCTGCAGTTCACAGTTGCCATTGGCGGCGCAGGTCAGGCAGTCCAGCGGGTGATCGGAGATGTAGAGCTCCATGACGTTGCGCCGCAGGCGCGCCAGTTTGCCGGTCTGGGTTGTGACCGCCATCCCCGTCTCCACCGGCGTGGTGCAGGAGGCCGGGTAACCCTTGCGGCCGGCTATCTCCACCAGACACAGGCGGCAGGAGCCGAACGCCTCCAGGGCGTCGGTAGCACACAGCTTCGGGATGTTGATCCCAGCCAGCGCGGCCGCGCGCAGCACGGAGGTACCCTGCGGAACTGCCACTGGACGGCCGTCTATCGTCAGCTCCACGACTTCCAGGGCGGCGTAGCCGGCGCTGTACTCGGGCAGGGGCGCGGGAGTGGCGTAATCCCTCTCCGGTTCGTAAATGTGCAGCATCAGACTGGCTCCCGGGAACCACAGGGTTCCCTGTCCGCAGTGAAATCTTCAGGGAACTGCCGGAGGGCGCTCAGCACCGGGTAGGGTGTCATCCCGCCCATGGCGCAGAGGGAACCATCGGTCATGGTTTCGCACAGCTCTTCCAGCAGCACCCGGTTTCCCTCTGGATCGGCATCCAGCTGGTCTATCACCTCGACCCCGCGGGTACTGCCGATGCGGCATGGCGTGCACTTGCCGCAGGACTCCACGGCGCAGAACTCCATGGCAAAACGCGCCTGCTGACGCAGGTCCACCGTATCGTCAAAGGCGACGATCCCGCCGTGACCCAACATTGCGCTCATGGCAGCAAAGGCCTCGTAATCCAGGGGCGTATCCCACTGCGACTCCGGCAGGTAGGCGCCCAGCGGACCGCCCACCTGCACCGCCCGCAGCGGCCGGCCGCTGCGGCTGCCGCCACCGAAATCATACAGCAGCTCGCGCAGGGTGGCGCCAAAAGCCAGTTCCACCAGGCCGCCACGGGCGATGTTGCCCGCCAGCTGGAACGGCAGCGTACCCCGGGAGCGACCCATGCCACTGTCCGCGTAGGCCCCGGGCCCGCGATCGAGGATAAACGGCACGGCAGCCAGCGACAGAACATTGTTGACGACCGTCGGCTGACCAAACAATCCTTTTACGGCAGGCAGGGGCGGCTTGACCCGCACCATGCCGCGCTTGCCCTCCAGGCTCTCCAGCAGGGCAGTTTCCTCGCCGCAGATATAGGCCCCGGCCCCAAGCCGGACCTCAAGATCAAAGCGGTAACTCGTGCCGCGAATGCCCTCACCCAGATAGCCCGCCGCGTGGGCGCGCTCGATGGCCTCGTTCATGACTCGCTGCGCCAGGGGATATTCTGAACGCAGGTAAATATAGCCCTGCGTGGCTCCCACGGCGAGCCCCGCGATGATCATGCCCTCGATCAGCATGTAGGGGTCGCTCTCCATCACCAGGCGATCGGCAAAGGTGCCGGAGTCCCCCTCGTCGGCATTGCACACTACGTACTTCAGCGGGGACGGTGTGTCCAGCACCGTGCGCCATTTGATGCCCGTCGGAAAGGCTGCGCCGCCGCGACCGCGCAGGCCCGACTCCGTGACCCAGCGCACGATGTCTTCCCCGGCCATGGTCAGGGCGCGGCTGAGCCCGCGAAAGCCATCGAGTTCGATGTAGTTGTCCAGCGACAGCGGATCGCCCAGTCCCACCCTGGAAAAGGTCAATCGCTGCTGGTTGCGCAGGAAGGGGATATCCTCTGGCCGCCCCTGGAACGACGCATGCCGGGCTGCTCCCGAACACAGGCCCGCTTCGAACAGCCCGCCCACGTCCTCCGCGCGCACTGGACCATAGGCCACCCGGCCGGCAGACGTCTCCACCTCAACCAGCGGCTCCAGCCAGAACAGGCCCCGCGAACCGTTGCGCACCAGCTCCAGGTCGATCTTGCGTGCCAACGCTTCCCGCTCAATGGCCGCCGCTACCGCATCAGCGCCCAGCGCCCGGGCAGTGGTGTCAGAGGGTACAAAGATCCGCGTGGCCATCACTGCACTACCACCACATCGCTGTCCAGCTGGTCCAGCAGCGCATCGAATACTGCCGGGGAAACGCGACCATACACCGCATCTCCTATGCGGACCGAAGGCCCGCAGGCACAGTTGCCCAGACAGTACACGGGCTCCAGGCTGATCCGGGCATCCCGCGTAGTGGCGTGGTAGTCGATACCCAGTCTCTGCTTCGCGTGGCCCTCCAGCTGCCGGGCGCCCACCGCCTGGCAGGCCTCTGCACGACAGATCTGCACGATGGCGTTTCCCGGAGGCCTGGTGCGGAAGTGATGATAAAAACTGAGCACGCCCGCAACCTCAGCCCGACTCTGGTTCAGCGCTTGCGCGATGGGTGCAATGGCGTCACCCGGGATGTAGCCCAGCCCATCCTGGATCGCGTGCAGTATCGGCAACAGCGCGCCGGGCCGGTGCCGGTGGGTGGCAATGGCAGCCTGAATCACCTCGGACTGCCCTGCGGTCGCTTCGGGCATGGAACTACCTCATATTATTGGAGTATCGCGCGGCATCGGAAGGAGTATACAGACCACGGCGGGCTCTGTGCCAAATGGCGGGAGACCTCGGTCACCCACTCCTCTTCGCCACCTCAGGTAGAAAAACACCTGGCGATAGATGGCCGCTGAGGCGGACAGGAGGCCCACGGGGATACCAAAGCGCCCTAGTAGAGCACCACCGAACGGATGCTTTCTCCGGAATGCATCAGGTCGAACGCCTTGTTGATGTCATCAAGAGGCATGGTGTGGGTGATCAGGTCGTCGATATTGATCCGCCCGTCCATATACCAGTCGACAATCTTCGGCACGTCGGTCCGGCCCCGGGCACCGCCGAAGGCCGTACCCCGCCAGGAGCGCCCGGTTACCAGCTGGAAGGGCCGGGTCGATATCTCCTGACCGGCGCCTGCCACGCCCACGATACAACTCTGGCCCCAGCCCTTGTGACAGCACTCCAGCGCCTGGCGCATGACATTCACGTTGCCGATACACTCGAAGCTGTAGTCCACTCCGCCGCCGGTCAACTCAATGATATGCTCCACGACGTTGTCCACGTCCCTGGGGTTGACGAAATCGGTCATGCCGAACTGCCTGGCCAGCGGGACCTTGGCCGGATTGAGGTCCACACCGATAATACGACTCGCCCCGACCATCCGCGCGCCCTGAATGACATTCAGCCCAATGCCACCGAGGCCAAACACGGCCACCGTAGCGCCCGCCTCCACTTTCATGGTGAAAGCGACTGCGCCAATACCCGTTGTCACCCCGCAGCCGATATAACAGATTTTGTCGAAGGGGGCGTCCTTGCGCACCTTGGCCAGGGAAATTTCCGGCAATACCGTGTAGTTGGAAAAGGTGGAGCAGCCCATGTAGTGCAGAATGGGCTTGCCCTCGAGGGAAAAACGGCTGGTTCCATCCGGCATCACGCCCTGCCCCTGGGTGGCCCTGACGGCCTGGCACAGATTGGTCTTGGGGTTGAGGCAGAAATTGCACTCCCGGCATTCGGCGGTATAGAGCGGAATCACATGGTCGCCCCTTTGCAGGCTTTTCACACCCGGGCCCACGTCGACTACCACCCCGGCGCCCTCATGACCGAGAATCGCGGGAAAAGCACCCTCAGGATCGTCGCCCGAGAGGGTGAATGCGTCGGTATGGCAAACCCCTGTTGCCTTGATCTCAACCAGCACCTCACCGTGACGAGGGCCATCCAGATCCACTTCTACTACTTCCAGAGGCTTCCCCGCCTCGAATGCGACCGCTGCCCGGGTCTTCATAGACTCTCTCCACTCACAACATTTCAGGAACCATCAGTATATTTTGTTCTCATATGAAGATTAACCAAGTTAATATGAAATAACTATTTCCACCTGGAAACACTGTTACCGATAGCCGCTATGGCAACGAGAAACGGCAATGCATAAATGGGAAGGTATTGAGGCCTTTGTCGCCGTGGTCCAGCACGGGAGCTTTTCCCGCGCTGCGGATGCGCTGGGTGTGTCGAAATCCCATGTGAGCAAACAGATTGCGTTGCTGGAAACCCGGCTCGGCGCACAGTTACTTGTGCGCACAACGCGGAAATTGTCAGTAACGGAAGTCGGCCAGGCATTCTTCCTCCGCTGCCAGGATGTCCTGACGACCCTGACGGAAGCCGAAGACGCCGTACAGGACTTGCAGGAACGACCCCGCGGGCGCCTGAGACTGACCGTCGCAGGAGCATTCGGGGAGGACTTTATTGCGCCTGCGGCAGCGGCGTTCATGGGCCAGCACCCAGGTATTACCATTGACATCGACTTCAACAATCGCCTGGTCGACCTGATCGCCGAGGGGTATGACATCGCCATCCGCGCGGGAACCCTGCGAGATTCGTCGCTGATAGCGCGGCGCATCTGCAGTCGCCGACTGGTTACCTGTGCTGCCCCAGGCTACCTGAATCGCTACGGCACTCCGCAGGACGTATCCGCGCTGGTGAATCACAACTGTCTTGTCGGCACCCTCAACACCTGGCGATTCAGGGACAAGCTGCGCAATTTCGACCTTGAAGTAAACGGCAACTGGCGTAGCAACAACGGTCGGGCACTGGTCCACGCGGCGAGGTCAGGCCTGGGACTGGTGCAGCTGCCCGATTTCTATGTTCGCGGGGCAGTAGACGAGGGACAACTCCAGCCCGTTCTGGAACAGTTCAAACCCACAGATACCGCAGTGTGGGCGGTGTATCCGCACAACCGGCACCTGTCGGCCAAGGTACGGCTGTTTGTAAATCACCTGGCGGAGGTGTTGCCGGACTAAACCGACGATTCGGGAGTGCTGGCAGGACGACCAGCAACCTCCCGGCCTCGCCATAAACGGCAGACGCCGACTACGCCTTCGGCCTTTTTTGCCGCATCCCCGGGAGTGCTTTAAGATGCGCTCACACTCGAGAGACCCGCAGCGTGCCAGAAGGAAAGAACGCCGATGCACCGATTTATCGTTTATCAATATGGGAAGGTCGGTAGTACCGCTGCTGTCGAAACCCTCAACACGCTTCCCGATGTGGAAGCGCACCAGGTCCATTTTTTTGGTCCGAAGGCCTTCGAG